>DASZYH010000019.1:0-3255 GCA_035545515.1 Opitutaceae bacterium | reverse complement strand
CTTACATCTGGCGGGCCGGTTCGTCTCTCCCCCCATGCACCCCATTCGCCCGCCCCGGCTTGCCCTCGCTGTCCTGGCCGTCTGCGCCGTGCCGATGCTCGTGGCCTCGAACATCGGCCGGCGGTTTCCGCCGGAGATGCGCGTCTTCGTCGACAAGGTGACCGGGATCCCGATCACCGCGCTCACCACCGATCCGGCGAATGACGCGAAGATCTACCAGACGCACCCGCAATGGACCGCCGACGGCAAGTGGATCATCTTCCGCTCCAATCGCGGATCGCCGGCCGTCACCGAAACCGCCGCGCCTGGCGCGTCCCGCGCGCGTCCACGGAGCATTTACGAGGCGTTCGCGGTGAACGAGACCACGGGTGAAATCGTCCAGCTCACGGACGGCCCGCACGGATACTCGGGGATGCTGAACGTCGCGCGGAAATCGATGAAACTCTATTTCCTGCGCTATCCCGGCGAAGACGCTCCGGCGCAGATGATCGAGCTCAACCTGGAAAAGCTCCTGGCCGACAGCGCGGCGGGAAAAATGCAGCCGCAGTCCGCGTACGAGCGGATCTGCGGCACGCTGCCCGCCGGCATGCGTGACTCCGGCGGGTTCAGCCTCGATGCCGATGAAAAGTACGCCTACATCGGCGTGCGCGGCGGCGATTGCGGCACGCACCTGCCGCCCGGCACGAAGATCGTCACGACCCAACCAGGGCAGCGGATGGGCGCGGGACCGGCGGGACTGCGCAGCATGAATCTGGAAACCGGCGAGGTGAAGGTGATCATCGACACGCCCTTTCTGATGGGGCACGTCCAGGCAAACCCGTGGGTGGAGGGTGAGATCGTGTATTGCCACGAAACCGGCGGCGACGCCCCGCAGCGGATGTGGACCGTCCGCGCCGATGGCTCCGGCAACCGCCCGCTGTACGTCGAGGATCCGACCGAGTGGATCACCCACGAGGCGATCGTCACGCGCGACGAGGTGATGTTCTCGATCATGGCGCATCTGCCGCGGCTCCAGACCCGGCCGACGGGCCTGGCGGTGATCAATCTCCGGACGAACGTCGTCCGGATCCTCGGCCAGGCCCCGCTCACGCCGCCCGACCGCGGTTTCTGGCACGTCAACGGTTCGCCCGATGGCCGCTGGGCGGTCGGCGACACGTTTGCGGGAAACCTGTACCTGATCGATCGTCGCGATGACCGGATGACGCTCCTGACGACCGGTCACGTGATGAAGCCGGACCATGCGCATCCGACGTTCAGTCCCGACAGCCGGCGGATCCTGATCCAGTCGGGCCTCCTCACCGGCGGAAAGAGCCTCGACCTGATGGTCGTGCCGATCCCGGCGGATTTGCTGGAGGAGTGATGGGGTGTTGGTTGTTGGTTGGTGGTTGTTGGGAGATGCGAGTTAGGAATTGGGAGTTGGGAGTTCGTCGGACAAACGGGGCGCAATGTCCGTATCATCTCGTGGCGGCCAAGGGACTGGCCGCCCTACCTTCGATCATTCGAACCACCTGGTGGTAGGGCGCGGAGCCTGCCCGCCGTAGCGCTTGGGCAAAGGAGGGTCCCTTCCGCGCCTTTTTGCTGTGTGCCCATCGCCCGCCCGCATCTCGGAACGCGATACCCAAATACCAACTACAAACTACCAATTACTTCCTCGCGCATTCCATCCCACCCCTCATTAGCCGCAACGCTGCACGACACGACTCGCCAAAATGCCCCCTGAAACCGATGCCGCACAGTTGCATGCCGCGGCTTCGCCGTTAGGTGTGCGGGATGCAGCGAGCGGCCACCGCCGAGTTCATCGTTCCTCCGATCTCCGATAGTACGCGGCGATTCCTGCCGTGGCTCGTCGCGGTGTCGCTGTTCATGGAGAACCTCGACGCGACGATCGTGAACACGGCCGTGCCGACGATGGCGGAGAGCCTCCACGTCGCGCCCCTGAGCCTCAAGGCGGTCCTCACCAGCTACACGCTGAGCCTCGCGGTTTTCATCCCCATCAGCGGCTGGGCGGCGGACCGGTTTGGCTCGAAACGCGTGTTCCGCTGGGCGGTGACAATCTTCCTCCTCGGGTCGCTCTTTTGCGGACTCGCCCCGAACGTCCATTTTCTCGTCGGCGCGCGCATCCTCCAGGGCATCGGCGGAGCAATGATGACGCCGGTCGGCCGGCTCGCGCTGGTGCGATCGTTTCCGCGCTCGGAGCTCCTCCAGACGATGAACTACGTCGTCATTCCGGCGATGATCGGCCCGCTGCTCGGCCCGTTCATCGGCGGACTGATCGTCCACTTCTTTCCCTGGCGGGTGATCTTCTTCCTCAACATCCCGCTCGCGCTGGTCGGAATCTGGATGATCGGCCGGTACATGCCGAACTACCTCGACGAGGCGACGCCGCCGCTGGACCGGATCGGATTCCTGCTCTTCGGCAGCGGCATCGCCCTGATGTCGTACGTGCTCGAGGTGTTCGGCGAACACACGCTGACTTCCCCCCAGATCCTGTTCCTGCTGGGGCTGTCCGTCCTCCTGCTCGTCGGGTACGCCTGGCACGGACGCAGCACCGACACGCCGGTGCTCGAACTCGCGCTGTTCAAAGTGCGGACCTTTCGGGCGTCGGTCGGCGGCGGATTCGTCACGCGGCTGGGCGTCGGCGGCATGCCCTTTCTGCTGCCGCTGCTGTACCAGATCGGACTCGGCTATCCTGCCTGGCAGGCCGGCCTGCTGACGATGCCGCAGGCAGCGGCCGCCATGGGAATGAAGGTGATCAGCAAGCCCATCCTGGCGCGGTACGGCCACCGGACGATCCTCATCACGAACACCGTCATGCTCGGGCTCACGATCATGATGTTCACGCAGATCGGCCGGGACGCGCCGGTGTGGCACATTCTCCTGCTCAGCTTCGCCCAGGGCTTCTTCGCCTCGCTCCAGTTCACCAGCATGAACTCGCTCGTGTACGCCGACGTGTCCGACCGCGATGCGAGCAAGGCGAGCAGCATCTCGAGCACCGCCCAGCAGCTCTCGCTGTCCTTTGGCGTCGCGATCGGATCGCTCCTCGCCGGCTGGTTCCTGGGCAATCTCGACCAGACCAACCCGGTCCAGACGATCCCGGCGCTGCACAAGGCGTTCTTCACGATGGGAGCGATCACGATCGTGTCCTCGATGGTGTTTTGGCGGCTCGATCCGAACGACGGCAACAACGTCAGCAACCGGACGCCGAAGCCCGCGCCGCGCTTCCAGACGCGCGCCGACGGCCGCGCCTACATCGGC
>DASZYH010000018.1:0-25263 GCA_035545515.1 Opitutaceae bacterium | reverse complement strand
CTTCGCCTCGGGGGTAATCCGCCGCAAAGATGCGGGGCGCTCGCCGCCCCCGCGCCCCGGCGGGGTAAGTAATCCAAGAAAGCAATTGGCGCGCTCGTTGGCGCGCATTGCCCCCGCGGACGGCGAAGGCCGGGATCGATATCGCGCGTCGGGCGAACACCTGCTACCCAAGACGGCTGAACCCGAAAACTGATGTGACGCGGTGATGATCCTGCCCTCAAATGAGCGTTGCTTTGAACGGTTGGCCGCCGAGCCCGACTCTGCGGCCAGCCGACAGTTCGCGTTTTTGAAACGATTTTCGGATGACCGTGGTCTGCTGGAACGTGGTTTTGACACCAACATCGCGACCCAATTCCACGAGCTTTATTGGGAGCTCTATCTCGCTGCGGCGCTCGATAGATTTGGACTCGCCGTCAGTCGCGGTACTGGGAAATGCGAGCCGGACTATCGCGTCAGGCGAGATGGCTTGACGATTTTCATCGAGGCAGTGGCGTCCAGTGTCCCGAAGAACCCGGACAATCTCGTGCGCCCGGCGCCCAATTCGGCGGACTCAGATTTCGAAGAAGGCATCGCGCCTGATGCCGCGATCCTGCAACGACTGGCTCAATGCCTCGACGAGAAGATCGGTAAGTTGAACCGGCCGGCCGCGTTGGCGACCATGAAGGCGGCTGGCGACTCGTGCGTTGTGATCGCGCTGAATGGTAATCGGGCAGTTAACGGCCACGCGCACGACGATATCCCAATAGCGCCGCCCTTTGTCGTGCGGGCAGTGTTCGGCCTGGTTGACCAATGGATCAATGAGAGCGCCGGTATCTTTTGGCGGCAGTCGGCGGCCATGCAAAAAGGAGAACGAACGTTCCCGCTCGGGCACTTTGACCAAGATCAGTGGCGACGTGGAACCGCTTCAGGCATGAGCGTCCGGCACATTGCCGGGGTGCTATTCTCAAAGGCAACGGCGTGGCACACCGCTGGGCAGCTAGGCGACGAGTTCCTCATTGTCCAAAATCCGCAGGGGCCCGACCTCACGAAGGTGTTCGGGTTTTGCCCACGTGGCGTGTGGATTCGCGAGCACGAGACGATTCGGAAAGTTCACACGTAGCCGATCGCGTTGATAGCCAGCATCGTCGAACGCGACACATGTGTCGCTTTTCGTCGCGTCCGGCTGAATGTGCGGAAATGCGGCGAGTTTTTACATCTGGCAGGCCCTATTTCGCGCGGTTGACGTGCGGTAAGGTGTGGCGATGACCATAAATCAACATGAGGAAACACAGCGCGCCGCGCTGCCAGGGTGCCGCAGTCAAGCGTCTGCATCTACTGAAATCAGTGTAGGCGGCCTACTGCGATTAGAGCAGGTGCCCGCTCTTGCCGGTTGAAATGGCATACCCCAATGGGAGGACGTGCAGGCCGGTGACGTAACCCAAAGTCGGTAGGCCCGTGCGCTTGTCGCCCGAAATCTCAAACAGAAACAGTAGCAACGAAAGGAACGAACATGAACACTGGAAATCCGATCCCAACGCAAAATCCGGCGACAGCACATCGAGTCGAGTTCTTCCGGCTTCCGCCACCTGGTAAGCGCGACCCGTTCTTCGGTCTATCGCGAGGTTGGTATTACAAAGCTGCGGCGCTCGGCGAAATCAAGATGGTGGCCATCCGCCAGCGTGGCGCTTTACGCGGAGTGCGGCTGGTGGCCTACGATTCGGTCTGCGACTACATCCGGCGGGCCGCGCAGACTGAAGCCCCGAGCGTGGTAACTCAGGCACAAGCAAGTGCACGGACGACGTTAGGATCGTCGGGAACAACCGCCGGGTGGGGAGGGGCTTGACGGATGAATTCCTTGGCATACAAATGTAATACCATGTCTGCCATCCTCACCGTCCGACTCACCAAGGAAGAGCAAAGCATCCTGGCGAAGCGTTCCAAGCGTGCTGGGATGAAGAAGGCCACGTTTGTGCGCAAGTTGATCCGGGACGAGGAAATCGTCACCGGAGCGGACGCGCTCGCCTGGAGCGAACGCCATTGGGGTGACACGTCCCTCCGTATCGACCGCCGCAAGTAATGCGCTTCCTCCTCGATTCATCTTTCGTCATCGACTATCTTAACGAGATAGCCGACCGACAGGCCGGGCCGGCCCTCGCATGGTTCCGCCGCAATCACGGCGCGGAGCTTTGGATTTCGCCCGTCACCTCAGCGGAGGTCATGGAAGGCGCGTCGGACGCCGAAGCGGTGCGGGAAGCATTACGCGCGTTTCGGTGGCAAACCATCGGGCGTCAGCAAGCGGAGCGCGTGGCCATGCGGCAACGCCGTGCCGCCCAGCGCATGGGCGAAAACGACGCATGGCAGGTCGCGGTGGCCGAGTGCATGGATGCGGTGATCGTCGGGCATGACCCGAACGCGTTTGAACGACTGGGCAACGGCTACGAGGACCACCGAGCGGCCGTCTGAAGACCGTCAAACGGCGAAGGTCAATTGGCGGGGCGTCGGGAACGTGAGTTTTTCGTTCGGTCGATCATGTAGAAGTGAGCCTTTCGGGCGTTGTCGATCATCCAAATGCGATCCAACTCTTCCTGAGAAAGTGCGAGTTTCTTTAGAAACAGTCGCTTACTTCTATGCCACTTCTTCCTATTTATGGCTGCGGTGGTGAGTGCAAGATTGAGGGGACCATCATGGCCGCCGTTTGAGATTGGATCGATGTGATCCACGGAAAATGAGGACGTTTCAAATGAGTCCCCGAGACGGACGTTGCTGTAATAACATCTGCCGGCCTGAATGTCCCAAATCACCTTCAAATCCTCGTTTGTGTGATACTGCTCTTGCTCATCGATGATCTCTTGCCGCCTCGTTCGACTTATAGCCGACCTAATCCGCTGGGAGATTCGTCTGTGCACGGCTCTTGCAGCATCGTAGTCAGTGAACCGGAGGCCGGAGCGTGTGAAGCGAGCGGTTGCGAGCAAGTCGTCCAAGCCGCTACCCCATCTCGCAAGTTCGGTCTTTGAGATGAAAATTACGCTGTATTTCTCACCAAAGAACGCACCCGGTAGGTTCATCGTATTAACCCGACACGGCCGGTAGCCTCTCAAACTCACTTCGATTTTTGCAAGCATTGGGTCGAACCGAAAGCGCTGAAATCGAAGCGCGATACTGGGGATTCGCAGTGTCCCAACGTCAGGCCGACTGCCTTTTCTCGGACGTAAGCGCAGTGATGTCGGGTAGTTTCGCGATCGCTTTTCGCTTCGATGGCTCGTCAACGTGCGTGTAGTGGCGTGAAATTTCGGCGCTATCGTGGCCGATGATATCGCGGGCGACCGCCTCCGACACGCCGGCCGCCTTGAGCATCGACGTTGCGGTGTGACGCAGCGAATGGAACGAGAGGGGATTTCGCTCGCGCGGAGCCGCGCGGCCTTTGCCGACGCCATAATGGTTCTCCGCGACCTTCGCGAGACCGGCGGACGCGAGCAATTCGCCGAACTGCCGGCTTAGGATACCTGCATGAATGTTGGTGGTCACTGCCTCGTAAGCGTCCGGGAAAAGGGGCGCAGTGGGTTTGTCGCTCGCCGGCAATTCGGCGAGGTATGAGCGCAATGGCGAGGCAATCGGGAGCACCTGATGCCGACCGGTCTTGCTAGTCGAGAGCCGGATTTCGTTTCGCTCCATGTCCACGTTGGCCCAGGTAAGCGAGGCAATGTCCTTGAGCCGCTGGCCGGTGTAGAGCCCGGCGAGCACCATTCCGCGCCATTCCGACGAGGCTACCCGAAGCAGCGTCTTCAACTCGTCTACCGTGAACGGACGCCGGTTCGATTCTGCCGTTTTGAGCACTGGAACCTTGGCGGCGGGATTCTCGGTTAGCAATCCGTCGCGCCAAGCGGTCTGGAACAGCGAACGCAGGATCTTGAGCTTGTTGTTCGCGGTGCGCGGCGTCGATTTCTTGGCCACGGCATCGCGCCACGTCGAAATCTGTGCTGGCGTCGTGTAGTGGATGGGGTGGCTGGCTTTGTCGGCTAGGAACGCAAGGAAATCAGCCGTAGCGGTGCGATATGCCGCCATCGTGACCGCCGCCGTCTCGCCCTGCTTGCGGACGAGCCATTGCGCCGTGTAGTCGGACGCGTTGGGAGTCGCGAGGCGGTCACCGTGGATTTGCTCGTGAATGTCCGACAGCACGCGTCGGGCTTGCGCCTCCGTGATCCGCCGACGGGCGGCGTCTTCCCATTGGATCGCGAGCCGCATGGCCAGCTTGCGGTCACGGGTCTTGGTCGTGCGCTGCGCCCGGCTCCCATCGGGGCGGGTAAAGCACGCAAACCAGAACGGCGAGCGGCGGCGTTTTCGAAGCGATGCCATAGCGAAAAGATGGACAATTAGTGCCAACGAGAGTGCCAACAGCTCCTGACGTTTCTCGATGTTTTTTAGTGCGTTTTACCTCTGAAGCGAAAAATCGTCAGAGGCCCCGGGCTAGTTTGGGGTTCGACTCCCTACGGGTGCGCCACTTTGGAAGCCCCTTGCGGATCAGGTATCTGCAAGGGGTTTTTCTTTGCCTCCGTTCGCCGCTGCGAGCGCCGCGACATCCGCACCCGCGATCCTCGGCAGATTCCGCGTGATCTTCTCCGCGTCTCACCGGGTCGCGGCGCGGTCAGGTCAGATCGTCTCGCCGGGAGAAACGCGCCAGTCGATGAGTCCGAGCTGCAGCAGTTTCCGGCCGTTGAAATGATTCCACTTCAACTCCACCGCGAGGTCGATGGGGGTGGCGAGCGGCGGCATCCGGTGCGCGAGTTTCCACGCCACGCCGTGCAGCCGGCGCCCCCGGCCGTCCTCGAAGTGAAACCGGAAATGCTGTTCCTTGAACACCTCCGGCGAATTGCGCAGCACGACACTGCGCACGCCGAACACCGGCTCGGGATTCCCCTGCCCGAACGGATGCAGCGCATCGATCTCGTCCATCAACCGCTCGGTGATCTGCTCCGGCATCAGCCAGACGGCGATCTCCAGCCGCGCCTCGGCGATGTCGCCGCCGGCGTGCGCCCGCACCGCTTCGGCAAATCTGACCCGGAACGTCTCGAGGTGCAGCTTCGGCAGCGCGACCCCGACGGCCATCGGATGACCGCCCCAGCTCGTCAGGTGCTCGCAGCAGGTGCCCAGCACCTCGACGAGATTCACCCCATCGACGCTCCGGCCCGATCCCTTCGCCATCTCGCCCTCGTTGCCGAGGACGACGCAGGGTCGGTTGTATTTCCGCGTCACGCGACCCGCGACAATCCCGACGACGCCCGGATGCCAGTTCTCCCCGAAGAGGACGATGCCGGCATGCGACGCAAACTGCGTCTCGATGATCCGCTCCGCCTCCTCGGTGATGGCGCGCTCGATGTCCTGCCGTTCCCGATTGAAGAGATCGAGCTGGCGCGCGGTCTCGACGCAGAAGGCCGCATCGTCGCTCAGCAGCAGCTCGACGGAGAGCGCCGCGTCCGCGAGACGTCCGCTCGCGTTGATCCGCGGCCCCAGCCGGAACGAGATGTCCGTCGGCGTGATTCCCTGGTTCGGCTTCACGCCCGAAACCTCCATCAGCGCCCGCAACCCCGGACGATGCGTGGTCTCGAGGATCCGCAGACCATGGCGGGCGAGGATCCGGTTCTCGCCGAGCAGCGGCACCAGGTCCGCGATCGTGCCCAGGGCCACGAGATCGAGGTGGTCGCGAAGCTTGATGCGGAACGCCACCGGATGGTTCTCGGCCCGGAGCTGCTTCAGCAGCCCGTGCATCAGCTTGAACACCAGCCCGACGGTGCAGAGGTGACGCCACGCGCTGTCCGGCTCGCCCTCCGTCGAATGGACATGCGGGTTGATGAGAATTCCGTCCTCGAGCGGCCGCTCCTTCGAGCGGTGATGGTCGATGACGAGCACGTCGACGCCCTCCGACTTGAGATAGGCCGCCTCGTCGTGCGAATTCGTCCCGCAGTCGAGCGCGATGAAGAGCTGCGGTTTTCCCGCCTCGAGCGCGCGGTCGATCGCACTGCGCGAGAGGCCGTAGCCGTCCTCCGAGCGCCTCGGCACGACGAAGCGCGGGTTCAGCCCGAAACGGCGCAGCACCATCACCAGGAGGGCGGTGCTGCTGACGCCGTCGACGTCGTAGTCGCCAAGCACGACGATCTGCTCGCGCCGGGCGATGGCCTGGCGCAGGCGGTTCGCGGCCTCGTCGAGATGGCGGAGCAGGAACGGGTCGTTCAGGCCGGCGAGCGCCGGCTGCAGAAAGCCGGCCGCGGCGTCGGCGTCCCGCAAACCGGCCCGGAGCAAAAGCTCCGCCAGAACGCGGCTGATGCCTGCCCGCTTGCTCAGCGCCTCGACCTCAGCGGCCGGGAGCGGCGTATGGGTCCAGCGCATGGCTCGGAGGATTGATGGCAGGGGCGCGTGTCCTCCTCACGCCCTGAGTTCCAGCGTCTCCGGATAACCCAGGGCGGCGCGAAGGCCGCCCCTACCGTCGGGTTATTCCGAAGCCTTGCTGGTGCCCTGCCACTCGTATTTCGGCGCGACGTCGGAATGCGCCTCGACGTGCTTCCGGTCGCCCTTGTGCCACCAGTAGAAGACCGGCGAGGCGATGTAGATCGAGGAGAACGTGCCCGTGATGATGCCGACGAGGAAGGTAAACGAAATGTCCTTCATCACGCCGGTGCCGAAGACGAAGAGCGCCAGCGCCGCGAGGAAGGTCGTCACGCTCGTCATGATCGACCGCGAGAACACGCGGTTCATGGCGAGGTTGATCACGTCGCGGAGCTTCATCGTCGGGTTGAGCTTCAACTCCTCGCGGATTCGGTCGAACACGACGACGGTGTCGTTGATCGAGTAACCCGCGATCGAGAGGATCGCCGCGACCATGGGCGCGTTGAACTGGTGACCGAACAGCACGAAGATGCCGATGGTCATGAGAATGTCGTGGAGGGACGCGACGACGGCGCCGACGCCGAAGCCGACCTCGAACCGCAGCGCGATGTAGAGGAGCGTGATCGCGAACGAGGCGAGCAGCGCCTTGACGGCGTTCCACTCGATCTCCTTGCCGATCGCCGGACCGATGCTCTCCTCACCGACCTTTTCCAGGCCGTCCTGGGGCAGCTGCTTCTGCACTGCGGCCAGGAGTTCCGCGCTCTTGCCGGGAGGGGTCTCGATGCTGATCGTCGGGTTGCCGCCGCCGATGTTCGTGACCTTCGTGAGGCTGATGTCGCGCAACCCCTGCTTGGCCGCGATCGACCGGATCTGGGCCAAATCCGGTTCATGCTGGTAGGCGACCGTCAGGACGTCGCCGCCCGCGAAGTCGATGCCGTAGATCCGCTGGCCCTTGCCGATCGCCACGGCGATGCCGAGCAGCACGATGCACCAGGAGGCGATGAACGCCGGCTTGCCGTACTTCACGAAGTCGACCTTCTCCACGTGGAGGAAGTGCAGCATCGGGAACTTCTTCACGATGTTGCTCTCGACCAGCCACTCGAGGATGAGGTGGCTCGTGATCAGCACGGAGAACATCGTCGAGAACACGCCGATCGCCAGCGTGACGCCGAAGCCCTTGATCGGCCCGGTGCCGAGCCAGATCATGATGCCGCAGATGCAAAGCTGGGTGACGTGGGCGTCGACGATCGTGACGAACGCCTTGTCATAGCCGGACACGACCGCAGAGCGCAGGGTCTTGCCCAGTTTCAGCTCCTCGCGCATGCGCTCGAAGATGAGGATGTTCGCGTCGACCGCCATGCCCATGGTCAGCACGATGCCGGCGAGGCCGGGCAGCGTCATCGTGGCGCCGAAGCTGCCCATCACCGCGAGGATGATGAGCAAGTTCATCGCGAGGGTGATCACCGCGACCACGCCGCCGACGACGTAGTACGTGATCATGAAGCACGCGACCAGGGCGGTGCCGAGGACCGCGGCGCGGATGCCGCTGTCGATGGCGTCCTGCGCGAGCGAGGGACCGACCTCGTTCTGCGCCTTGACGATCAGTTCCGAGTCCAGCGGGTTGTTCAGGTTGCTCGCGAGGACCTCGGCGTCGCGCTGGGTGAACCGGCCGGTGATCTGCGCATTGCCACCCGTGATCGGCTCGTTGATCCGGGGCGCGGAGGAAAGCTTGCCGTCGAGCACGATCGCGAGGAGGCGGCCCACGTTGGCGGTGGTCACGTCCGCGAATTGTTTCGCGCCCGTCTTGTCGAACTGGAGTTCAACCTGGTAGTTGCCGAACTGGCCCATTACCGGGATCGCCTGCGAGATGTGCTGGCCGGTCATCTCCGGGATCCGCTTCACGATGTAGTATAGATAGCTCGCGTTCGGATCGTTTTCGTTCTCCTCGCTCAGCACCTCGTAGCCGGGCGGGACGTCCGTCGGCGGCGTGGTGGTCGGCTGGGTGTCCGCCTTGACGAGGCGGAACTCGAGGCGCGCCGGCTTCTTGATCGCGTCGATGACCTCGGGATTCGTCTTGGTGTCGATGCCCGGGACCTGGACCTCGATGCGGTTGTTGCCGACCGGGCGGATCAGGGGCTCGGCGACGCCGAAGCCGTTGATGCGGCGCGTGAGGATGTCGATCGCCTGCTCGATCTTCTTCTGGTGGATGTACTCACCGTTCGCACCGGCCGGCTGCTTGCTGTCGACCATCTCGAGGGTGACGGCGACGCCGCCCTTCAAGTCGAGGCCGAGCTGGATTTTGCTTTTCCGCTGCTTGTCGAGATACGCGAGCAGCAGGTCGTTGCGGCGGTCGACATTCTTGATGTCGCTGACGTCGATCTTCGGGAAGAACTTCGAGATGTCGATCCGCTGCTCCTTGGCGAGCTGCTTCAGCGCGACGTAGTCGCTGGGGTATTGGTGGGACGTCACCAGGGCGTTGGCCTGGTCCATCAGCCGGTTGAACTCCGTCCGGTTCGCCGTGGCATGGGAGCGCACGTAGTCCGGAAACGGAATGTCCTTCAGCGGGATGAGCTCCGCGACTGCCCACGCCACGATGGCGAGCGACAGCAGGATCTTCCACAGATTGCGTTTCAACATGTTCGTTTGGGTTTAAAAGATTCTCGCGGCGCGGAAACCCGGGGTCCGGGGAAATCCGGGGGTCCCACCCGCCACGCGGTGCCGCGGCCGGCCGAACGTTCCTACTTCTTCTCGTCGCCGTCGGACCGTTTCAGCACCGTCTGCACAAAGCCCTTGCCCACCTCGACCTTGGTGTTGTCGGCGATCCGCACGACGAACCGGTCGTCCTTCACATTCGTGATCACGCCAAAGATCCCGCCCGTCGTCACGATCTCGTCCCCGCTCTTCAGGGCCGAAAGCATCTTCTCGTGCTCCTTCTGCTTCTTGCGCTGCGGCGCGATCATGAAGAAGTACATCGCGCCGAAGAGCAGCACGTAGGCGATGATGATCCATGAACCGCCGAACGGGCTGCTGGATTGGGGGGCGGCGGGGGCCGCGGTTTGCGCGAGAAAGAGCGGGGAGAGCAGCGAAGACATTTTCGTCGGGTGCCAGGCGGGTGATTTGAAAAAAGAAAACATGCATCTAACTGATTCGGGTTCCGCAAAAGCAAGCTCGGAAAAGGCCGCCGTCCCCGCCGGGCGGGCCGGCCGCCGCCCCGGCTGTCGGAATGCCATCGGACCGGCCCGCTTGCGCTTCACGGTGTTTTCCCTCAATTCTGGGCTTCGTCGTTCCCTTGTCTCCGCCCGCAGCCCCCGGCCGCGGCAAACCGCGGCGGCTCGCCGCCTCTCCAGCCCGGATCGCCAGAGCCGATGAAGGTTTGTCCCGACCGCCCTGCCGGGCCGTCCGCTCCAGCTCGCAATTTTCTCATCCCTCCACTCGTTGAAATCGAAATCCCCCTCCTGGTCGGCCGCCCAGTCCGAAGAATTCTACGGCTTCAAACGCTGGGGTTCCGGCCACCTGTCGGTCGATGACGAAGGCTTCGTCTCGATGCAACCGCTGGCGGACGGTCGTGGCATCCGGATCGTCGACGTCGTCAATGAAGCCCGCAGCATGGGGCTGAAGGCGCCGATGGTCATCCGGTTCCAGGATCTCCTCCGGCACCGCGTGATCCAGTTGAACGAGATGTTCAACAAGGCGATCAAGGAGGAGAGCTACAAGGGCAGCTACCGCGGCGTCTTCCCGATCAAGGTCAACCAGCTCCGCGAGGTCGTCGACGAGATCGTCGCCGCCGGCAAGGACTTCAACTACGGCCTGGAGGCCGGCTCGAAACCGGAGTTGATGGTCGCGCTGGCGATGCACGAGGGCGCCCAGCGCCTCATCATTTGCAACGGTTACAAGGATCACGACTACATCCGGCTCGCACTGCTCGGCCGGAAGCTCGGCAAGAAGATCATCCTGGTGGTCGAGCAGCTGTCAGAACTCGACGAGATCATCCGGCTTTCCCAGGAGACCGGCGTGAAGCCGCTGATCGGTTTCCGCGCGAAACTCCAGACCCGCGGCGAGGGCAAGTGGGCGCTGTCCACCGGCGAGAACGCGAAGTTCGGCCTGAACACCGCGGAAATCCTGTTCGCGATCGAGAAGCTCCGCGCCGCCAAGCTCAGCCAGTCGCTCCGCCTCGTCCATTTCCACATCGGCTCGCAGGTCCCGAACATCCTCACGATCAAGAACGCCGTGGTCGAGGCGACGCGGTTCTACTGCCAGCTCGCCAAGATGGGCTTCCCGATGGGCTACCTCGACGTCGGCGGCGGGCTGGGCATCGACTACGACGGCTCCCGCACGAACTTCGAGTCGTCGATGAACTACTCGATGGAGGAGTACGCACGCGACGTCGTGTTCAACATCCGCGAGATCTGCAATTCGTGCGACGTCCCCGTGCCCGACATCGTCAGCGAGTCGGGTCGCGCCATCGTCGCGCCGCATTCGCTGCTCGTCATCGAGGTGTTCGAACGGATCAACAAGCGCGAGTCGCTCGGCCAGCAGCACCAGCCGGAGGAAAAGCACAAGGTGGTGCAGGACCTCGAGGTGATGCTGAAGAACAAGACGCGGCTCGGCCGGCTCGAGCGGTTCCACGACGCGCTGCAGAAGAAGGACGAGGCGTTCTCGCTCTTCAACCTGGGTTACCTCGACCTCGAAAACCGCGCCGCCGCCGAGTCGCTGTTCTGGCAGATTTGCGAGCAGATCGCGAAGGAGGGCGCGCGCGCCGGCTACCAGCCGGAGGAGCTCCACGAGCTGAGCACGATGCTCGCCGACCAGTACGTCTGCAATTTCTCGGTCTTCCAGTCACTCCTCGACCACTGGGCGCTGAAGCAGCTCTTCCCCATCGCGCCGCTCCACCGGCTGAAGGAAAAGCCGACGGTCAACGCGATCCTCGTCGACATCACCTGCGACTCCGACGGCAAGATCGCGTCGTTCATCGACCTGCAGGACGTGAAGGACTACATCACCCTGCACCCGCTGAACAAGCATCCGTACTACATCGGGATCTTCCTCACCGGCGCGTATCAGGACATCATGGGCGATCTCCACAACCTGTTCGGCCGCGTCAACGAGGTGCACGTGTTCCTCGAGGACGACGAACCCAACGGCTTCTACATTGAGGAGGCATTGAGCGGCAGCCGGATCGCCGATGTGATCGAGGGCGTGCAGTACCAGCAGGAGGACCTCTGCCGGAAGATGAAGGTGCAGATCGACGCCGCCACGAAGAAGGACATGGTGAAGCCCCGCGAGGGCGTCCGCCTCCTCGAACTCTACGAAGGCCAGATGCTCAACAAGACGTACCTGAACATCGAGGAAAAGAACGGCCGCAAACGGAAGAAGGAGTAGGCTCGATGCAGGGCGGGGTCGCCGAACCCCGCCGAATGATTGGAAATTAGTAGTTAGTCCTTGGTAGTTGGTACTTGGTACTTCGGAGTTCGTGGTTGGCTGTTGGCGATCCCGCACGGCGGTACTCGCCGAATCCCGCAAATTCCTCCCGGCGCGGTGATCACACCGCCGCCCCTCCCGTCCATCCGGTCCACAAGGCCCCATCCACAACCGCAGCGTACATCCCGCTCCAACCACCAACTACCAAATACCAATTACCAAATACTAACTACAAAATACTAATTCCTAACTCCCAATCCCCACCCGCGCCCTTTCCCTCAACTGCCCACAGGCGGCATCAATATCCGGCCCACGCGACCGCCGGAAATGCGCGACCACCCCACGCGTCCGCAGCTCCGTCGCAAACGCCGCCGCCGTGTCGTCCGGTGAAGGCTGATACGTCCGTCCCTGCAGGCTCATCCCGGTCGGGTTGTAGTGCAGCAGGTTCACGTGCATCCGCCGGCCGCCAAGCACGGCGGCCAGGGTGCGGGCCTGTTCGACCGAGTCGTTCACGCCGTGCAGCAGACAGTATTGGATCGTCACCGGCCGTCCGCCCCGCGCCGCCTGGAACCGGTCGGCCGCCGCCAGGATCTCGGCAATCCGGAACCCGCGACCGGTCGGGAGCAGCCGCACGCGTGTTTCGTCGTCCGGCGCGTGCAACGAAACGGCAAGGTTCACGTTCAGGCCGCTGGCGGTCAGCGCTTCGATCCCCGGGACGATTCCGACCGTCGATACCGTGATTTGCCGCCACCCCAGCCCGCCGATGCGGTTGTCGGCGATCCGCCGGATCGCTTCGAGCACCGCGTCGAGATTGAGCATCGGTTCGCCCATGCCCATGAACACGACCGTCTGCAGCCGGCGGCCGGCGGAATCCGCCTCGCGCCGCAGCGCAACGAACTGCTCCACGATCTCGCCCGCGGTGAGGTTGCGATCGAAGCCGTTCTTCGTGGTCGCGCAGAAATCGCACCGCATCGCGCAGCCGACCTGCGAGGAAAGGCATCCGGCCGCGCGGTCGTCGCGGAAGCCCGGCATCAGGACGGTCTCGACCGTCCGGTCATCGGCCAGCCGCAACAGGAGTTTCGCCGTCCCGTCGGACGACACCTGGCGCATGCTCAGCGAAACCGCCGGCTGCGCCCACTCCACAATGCGTCCCCGCACGGCGGCCGGCAGCGCATCGCGATGGGAGCGCGGGCCTCCGGCCCGCTCCGCCTCGCTTCGACCGCCGCCACGACTCTCGCCGCCGCCACTCTCGGAGCCGCCGCCATCCTTCGCCCCGCGCACCCCGCCTTTCTCGCGATCACCGCGACCGCTTTCGCCGCAACCAGCACCCGTCCGGCCGCCGTCCCCCAGCGACTCGCCGCGATAATACGCCCGCAGGATGCCGGCCGCATGTGACGGCTTCTCGCCCCAGGCAGCGAGTTGCTGCTCGAGTTCGGTCAAACTGAAATCGGCGAGAGTGCGACGCACGCGATCGACGAAAGGGAGGGAATGCGGCAACCGCAAGGCCGGGGGATGCGGAATGGGTGTGGGGGAGTTGGTAATTCGTAGTTCGTCGTTGGTAGTTGGTAGTTTGGACGATCGCCCAGGGAGGCCGCGTGCCGGTAGGCAGGCCGTCCGGTTACGGACGCCGGCGGTTCCAATTCGCGCGAGCAAGCTCGCGGCCTACACACGAACCCACGCCACGGCTCGCGCGATTTCACCCGTAGGCCGGTTCCGGGCGCGATGGTTTGGGACTCCAAGCCACGCGCGGCGCTTGCGCTATGACATGGCTCCTCTGCTTCCGCCGCACGCCACCAACTACAAAATACCAACTACTAATTACCTACCCGGCCCCAACTCCAAAATTCCAACTACCAACTACGAACTACCAACCACCATCCGCTTGCCTTCCGCCAAAAACGTGTTCACTTGAACACTATGCTCTCCGAACCGCTTACCGACCGCCAGCGCGAGGTGCTCGAGTTCGTCAACGCGCACCACCGGCAAAATGGCGTCTCGCCCTCCCTGCGCGAGATCCAGGCCCACTTTGGTTTCGCCAGCCCCTTCGCCGTCCAGCGGCACATCGCTGCGCTCACCGAAAAAGGCGCCCTGCGCCGGCTCGAGGGCAAGGCGCGTGGCATTCTGCCGGCAGCCTACCCGCGGCGGGGTGCCCTGGCCGAGATTCCCCTCTTCGGCACCATTCCCGCCGGCCTGCCCACGGCCGCCGAACAGGAGCCGGACAGCTACATTTCCGTCGACACCGCCTCCCTGGGGGTCCGTCCCAACGCCAAGCTCTTCGCGCTCAAGGTGCGCGGCGACTCGATGGTCAACGCCAGCATCCTCGACGGAGACGTGGTGTTCCTCACGCCCCGGGAACCGCATCCCCGCGACATCGTGGCCGCCCTCATCGACGGCGAGTCCACCCTCAAACGTTTCCTCGTGCAGCGCGGCCGGGCGTTTCTGCGCGCGGAAAATCCGCGGTACCCCGACCTCCTTCCGGCCAACGAACTCACGATCCAGGGTGTCATGATCGGCCTGTTGCGCAGTATCAGCTAAAGAGGCGCGGAAGGGACTCCGCGCCCTACCGGATCTTTTTTCTCTGGTAGGGCGGGCCAGTCCCTTGGCCGCCTCTTGCCGGTAACGATGTGGGGGCGTGACCTGACCGCGCCGTATTGATGTGGGTGCGGTGCCCTCACCGCGCGAATCAATGTGGGTGCGGTGACCTCACCGCGCCTCATCCCGCGGGGTGAGGTCACCCCGCCCACAACCGTTGCCGTTTCACGATTTCCCGATTTTCCAATTTTCCGATTTTCCGATTTCCCGCCTCCTGGTTCCTGCTGAATTCTGGCTCCTGAATTTTGGATTCTGAATTCTGATCTCTTCCGTTCCTGTTTCCCAATTTTCCGATCTCCCAATTTTCCGATTTTCGCCTTTCCGCCTCCCGCATTTCCCAATTTTCCGATTTTCCGATTTTCGCGTTTCGCCTTCCGCGTTTCGCGTTTCTGCCGTTTCGTCTTTTCCATTCCCGTGTCCACCGCGCCGACCAAGCTCGACGCCCTTCGGCATTTGCTCGCCGAACGGTTTCCTTCCGTCTCCCGATCGCTCGGGACCGGCCAGGCCGCACGCGTGCTGGGCACCGGAATTTCGTCCGTCGATGACGCCGTCGTCGGCCTGCCGCTGAGTGCGATCACCGAGCTTGTCTGCGGCGCGCCGAGTTGCGGGAGCCACCTTTTCCTGGGGCAGCTTCTGGCCGCCACCCGCGCCGGACACAGCCGGGTCGCACTGGTCGACGCCACCGATTCGTTCGACCCGGGCTCGTTCGAGGAGGATCTCCTCGCGCACCTGGTTTGGGTTCGCTGCCGCACGACCGCGGAAGCCATGCACTCGGTCGATCTCCTCGCCCGCGATGCGAATTTCGGGCTGGTCGTGCTCGATCTGCGGCGCATCCCGGAAGCCGACCTCCGCCGGATCTCCGCCCCGCAATGGTACCGGCTCCAGCGCGCCGTCGAGTCGACCGATCTCGCCCTCGTCGTCGAGACCCCGCGATCGACCGTGCCCAGCGCGCAACTCCGGCTCGTCCTCGACCGCTCGCTACCCCCGGCCGCCCTCGAGCAGGAACGAGCCGCGTTGGAGCCCCAACTGGCCGTCCGAATCCAGCGCCAGCGGCTCATCGCCGGGCTGGCCGGGTGAGGATTGGTTAGTTGTTTGGGTCCGTAGGCTGCCCGCTTGCGGGCGCCAGCTGGCGTCACAATCCGCGCGAGCTAGCTCGCGGCCTACATACGAATCTACCGATGGCGCGGAGGAGAGGCGTGCGGAGTCGTGTGGATGCCATGGACACCATGGACGGCATGGACCGGATGGACCGGATGGGACGGCGGCGAAGGCGCTGGATGGTCCTCATGCCAGGTGCACCTCCCGAACGACGAACATCCTAACCGTGCCCCCGCCGTCCTCCCCACCAACTACCAATTACCAATTACCAACTACTAATTCCCAATTACCGCCCCACCCACCTTCGCGCGTTGCGCTTCCTCCTTCGCCAAGGCTCCGGCGGACAAGCCGGCGGGTTGCTCATTCGCCGAGCGAGCAAAAAAAACCGCCCGGTTGCCCGGGCGGCTTTGAAAGTGAATGCGGGGCGTTGCCACCCCGCTCACGCGAAGGCGGTTATTCCTTCTTCGACGCCTCGTCGAGGATGTCGCCGAGGTTCATCATGTCGTTGCTTGCGCTGCGGTTCAGCGCCTCGTAGGCCGAGGTCTCGGCGGCGAGCTGCTCCGTGGAGTAGTTCGCGGCCTTGATCGACAGGCCCAGGCGGCGCTCTTCGCGATCGATCTTGATCACGCGCGCGGTCACTTCCTGGCCGGGCTTGAGCACGTCCTTCACCTTGTCGATGCGATCCTCGCTGATCTGCGAGATGTGCACGAGGCCGTCGATCCCGTCCTTCAGCTCCACGAAGGCGCCGAACGAGGTGATCTTCGTGACCGTGCCCTTCACGACGTCGCCGATCTTGAAGAACGAGTCGATGTCGGTCCACGGATCGGTCGCGAGCTGCTTCATGCCGAGGCTGATGCGCTGCTGCTGCGGATCGACGTCGAGGACGATCGCGTCGACCTCGTCGCCCTTCTTCAGCATTTCCGACGGATGGTTGACCTTGCGGGTCCAGCTCATGTCGGAGACGTGCACCATGCCGTCGATGCCTTCCTCGAGCTCGATGAACGCACCGTAGGTCGTCATGTTGCGGACCTTGCCGCGGACGCGGGCGCCGATCGGGTAGTTGTGGCGGACCATGTCCCACGGATTCGGCTCCAGCTGACGCAGGCCGAGCGAGATCTTCTGCTCCTCCTTCTGGATGCCGAGGACCACCGCATCGAGCTCCTGGCCGACCTTGAGCAGTTCGGAGGGCTTGGTGATGCGCTTCGTCCAGGACATCTCGGTGATGTGCACGAGGCCCTCGACGCCGGGTTCGATTTCCACGAATGCGCCGTACGGGACCAGGTTGACGACCTTGCCGTGAACCTTGGCGCCGACCGGGTACTTGCGGTCGATCTCGTCCCACGGGTTCTTGGTGGTCTGCTTGAGGCCGAGCGAAACGCGTTCCTTCTCGCGGTTCACCTCGATGATCATGACCTCGACCTCCTCACCCTGCTTGAGCATTTCGCTCGGGTGGGAGATGCGGCCCCAGCTCATGTCGGTGATGTGCAGCAGGCCGTCCATGCCGTCGAGGTCGATGAACGCGCCGAAGTCGGTGATGTTCTTGACGACGCCCTTGCGGATCTGGCCGGGCTGGATCGAGTCGAGCAGGTTGCGGCGCTTCTCGGCGCGCTGCTGTTCGATCAGCTCGCGGCGGGAAAGGACGATGTTCTTCCGCTCCAGGTTGATCTTGAGAACCTTGAAGTCGTACGTCTGGCCGACGTATTGATCGAGGTTCTTTGGCGGCTGGATGTCGATGTGCGATGCCGGCATGAACGCGTCGACGCCGATCGAGATGATCAGGCCGCCCTTGACCTTGGCCTTCACGCGGCCCGTGACGACGGAGCCTTCCGGAAACTTGGTCAGGATGTTATCCCAATTCTTCTTCTGCTCGGCCTTGTCGAAGGACAGGACCGGCGCGCCGCTCTTGTCCTCCAGCTTTTCCACGAGCACTTCGATCGTGGAGCCGATTTGCAGCTCACCGATATCGATGAATTCGTTGGCGGAGATGACGCCCTCGGACTTGCCGCCAACATCGACGACAACTTCGTTCTGGCGGATTTCGGTGATGACGCCCGGGACAATCGCGCCTTCCTTCAGCTTGTCGAAGGACGACTGCGCGAGCAGATCTTGCATGACTGAACTCATAGAACAAAAACGCCGGCCGTGCGCCTCGCTCCAGGGACGCCCATCCGACGGGTCGGCCACACCGCAAAGCGCGGCCGGATTGGTTGATGGTTGAACTAACGTGGAGGTCGGCGGGAGCATCGCGGCGGGACGCCAACCTGACCGACTAACGGCCGCGAACGGTCAAAGTCGCCCGGGCCGCGTCATCCGGCAAGCACCAAATCCGGTAAATTGCGGATTGGGGAATGCGGATTGCGGGGTGAACGGACGAATACCACCGCAGCGTATTATATTAATCATCAGCCGGTTGAACAGGACGCCGCGCCGCATTTGCCATTTCGCCTCTCGGCGGAGTGGTTTGAGGTAGGCTGCCCATTTGCGGGTGCTTGGTGAGGCGCGAGCAAGCTCGCCGCCTGCAGTTGAAACGGCAACCCCGTCGCCGCACTCACCCTCCCCCATTCCGCACCCCGCACTCCGCATTCCTCATTCCGCAATCCGCAATCAACTCACTTTCCCTGCCCGGGTCCCGGCTGGACCGGCTGGGCGGTCGGACGCGCCCCGAGCGCCTGCTGGATGTTTCGGAAAAAGACTTCGTACAGCGGCGTGTCCCGCATGGTGGTTTCCGTCGCCATCCCCATCTGGTTACTCGAGTCGGATTCGAGGATCTCGCTGAACCGGACGCTCACCTCGGTGCCGGTCTCGTCCAGCGTGGCATGCAGCCGGACCTTCATCGAAACCTGCCGCGCGGTCCCCGCCGTGTCGCCCTGCGACACATCGTTGACGGCTTCGAAAATCCCCTGCGCCGGACCGCCCCGGACGAAGCGATAGCCCATATTGTTCGCCGCGGCGCGGACGGCCTCGTAGGTGACCCTCGGCGTCGCCGAGAATGTCTTCGACCGCGGCTCCTGCTCGTGGGAGGAGAACCGCTCCCGCATATCGAGCGTGGCATCCGACAGCGAATCGCAGCCGGAGAGGAGTAACGACACCCCGATGACAGTGAGCGCGGCCAGGTGGGCAACCTTCATGGCATCTCGGATGCAACGGCTCGGCAGCGGGAGCAAGGTTCAAACGATGCGCCGCTCCGCCGCCGCGACCCCAGCAACACCTATCGCGAATAGCCACGCCGCGCGAGCCACCCGGCCGCCGCCCCCGCCGAGCACGATCGGAAGACGCCATCGGCCGATCGTGCGTCGTCACGCCAGAGCACCATCCGCGCGACTGCGCCGATTACTGTCTGTGCCTTGCCTCGGCACCGATTGCCCTTCACGCCACCCATGGCGCCCGATCCCGTCCATCGTGTCCATGCCGTCCATTCCGTCCACGCTCTCGCCAACCGCCCCAAACGCCACAATTCACCGCCGCCGCAACAGGAGTTGCCTGAGACCGCGCGACTCTTCATCGTGCGCGTTCCCCACTCGATGAGTGACGCGCCACCCAGTCCCACGAATGTCCCGAGCGAAGCTCCGCTCGACTCGAGCATCCTCGGGGTGCTCATGGACACGATTCCCGACCGCATCTACTTCAAGGACCTGGAGAGCCGGTTCGTCCGCAACAACATCGCGCACGCCCACTCGCTCGGCGCGCATTCGCCGGCCGAATGTGTCGGCAAGACGGATTTCGACTTCTTTTCCCGCGAACATGCGGAGAAGGCCCGCGCCGACGAGCTGGAGATCATCCGCACCGGCGAGCCCATCATCGCGAAGATCGAGCACCTCACGATGCGGAACGGCCGCCGCGCCTGGGGCTCGACCACGAAGATGCGGTGGCACGACGCCAACGGAAAGGTTATCGGCACCTTCGGGCTGACCCGTGACATCACGGCGACCAAGGAGGCGGAGGATCGCCTGTTGGAGGAGCGGAACCTGCTCCGCACGATCATCGACAACCTTCCGAGCCGGCTGTACGTGAAGGACCTTCACTCGCGTTACGTGCTGAACAACCGCGCCCATCTCGAACTCCTTGGCGCGAGGGACCAGGTGGAGGCCACGGGTCGCACCACGGTGGATTTCTTCCCGGGCGAGCGCGGGGTGCAGGCCTTGAACGACGATGCCGTGGTGTTCGAGGGCGGGAGCATCGTGAACCAGGAGAAATCGGATTTCGGCATCGAGGGCGATGTGCGCTGGTCGCTCGTCACGAAGGTCCCGCTCCACGACAGCCATGGCCAGCTGATCGGTCTGATCGGCATCAGCCACGACATCACGCGCCGCAAGCTGGCGGAGCAGGAACTGCAACGCCGCACGACCGAGATGGAGGTCGACCTGCGCATGGCGTGCCAGGTCCAGGAGGCGTTTCTCACCCGGCCGTATCCAGTCTTCCCGCGCGGCGCGGCGCGCGAAACGAGCGCCCTCCGGTTCGCGCACCGCTACATGCCCGCCTCGACGCTCGGCGGCGACTTCTTCGACATCCTGCAACTCTCCGACTCCCGCTGCGGCGTCCTGGTGTGCGACGTGATGGGTCACGGCGTGCGCGCGGGCCTGCTGACCGCGCTCGTCCGCGGCGTGGTCGAGGAAATGGGAGTGCGCGCGAGCGATCCCGAACTGGTGCTGTCGGAAATCAACCGCAGCTTCATGCCGATCGTGGAGGGCACCGGACAGCCGGTCTTCGCCACCGTGTTTTTCGGCGTCATCGATCTCGACACCCACACCCTCGCCTACGGCAACGCCGGCCATCCCGCCCCGCTCGTCCTGCGGTCCGCCGACAACTCGGTCGAGCGGCTGGCCCCCCCGGATCCCGAGCCCGCGACGGGTCTGCTGAGCGGGTTCGGGTACAGCCGCCACGAATGCCGTTTCGAAGCCGGCGACATGTTCCTCGGCTACACCGACGGCGTGCTCGAGGCCGCCAACGCCGAAGGACAGATGTTCGGCGAGGACCGCCTGCGCGACTTCCTCGTCCGCAATCGCGGCCGCGCGTCCAGCGACGTCTGCGCCCAGCTCCTCTCCGAGGTCGAAACCTACAGCCAGCGCCGCGTCTTCGAGGACGACGTCTGCATCGTCGCCGTCGAAGCCGCGAAGTAAGCGCCCCGCCATCAGCGACCGCTTCCCCGGTAGGCTCCCTCCACCGCCAACCGACACTGGCGATCGCTGACCCGGTAGCCTCCCTTTTCCGCCAACCAACTTCAGCGACCGCTGCCCCGGCAGGTCGGCGAGTCCGTTCACCGCCATCGCCCCAGCCGCATTTTCACCCGAGGACCCGCCCCAACGCGAACGCCCCCCCGCCGCCTCGATGTAGGCGCGGTGACCTCACCGCGCATCACCCGGTCAGCCGCATTTTGTGCTCCCGCCCCTCCCCGCGAACTCCGTGTACCCATCGCGAGGGCCGTGAGTCCCTTCACCGCCTCTCCCAGCAAACCACTTCCAATCTTGCGACCGGAACATCAAACTGGCTCGCCGCACCGCCCGCGCACCTGCGGGCCCGCGTAACCAGCGGCGGCAGCGACCGCGCCGGCGAGCGAGAGACCGATCGCCGGAGCGAGCGCGCGGAGAGGCCGGACACAGGGAAATGGCCGGATTTCGGGTAGTGACATGGTTTATTTGGCCGGATTCTCGAATCCGGCCATAACGCCGGCGATGCACATAAGCTGTTAGTGAAAGCCTTTTAACAAATCTACCGTCGGCCGATCCCGGAGAATCCGGCCATATAAACCGAGAATCCGGCCAAATCCGGCGGGGAGATGGCCGGATTCGGCCGCCACCCCGGATTTTGGGGTCTGTCCCCTTTTCAGGCACACGGATTTCGGGGTCTGTCCCCTTTCGGACATACAAGGTGGCGCCAGCGAGCTGGCCGCCTACGGGAGGGCAACAACCGTGGTCGGACACGATGTCCGACCGGTCGGACAATGTCGGACATCATGTCCGACCTGTGTCCGACACCCCGGGAAGCGTGTCCGACGCAAATGTCCGATCTCGGACATCGTGTCCGACACCGACTGTCCGGCGTGTCCGACCGACCGTATGTCCGACCCGTCGGACATTGTCGGACATCGTGTCCGACCTGTGTCCGACCTCCCGGGAAGGGTGTCCGACGGAAATGTCCGACCTTGGACATCGTGTCCGACACTGGCTATCCGGCGTGTCCGACCAACCGGCTGTCCGACCGGTCGGACAATGTCGGACATCGTGTCCGACCCGTGTCCGACCTCCCGGGAAGGGTGTCCGACGTGAATGTCCGACGTCGGACACCGTGTCCGGCCACTGTCCGACATCCCCGAAAGCCTGTCCGACGACCGAAATCATGTCCGACCGGGGGTGACGTGAAGGCGCGAGCGGCTCAGTTGACCAATTTGCCAACTGCAATTGGCAATTCTCAGGAATGGGCGCGAGCGAGCTCGCGGCCTACCTCAAGCCGCGGAGGGAAACCGACGCGGCGAGTTCGATGGCGGCGATCTGGTCGACGAGGGGGATCCCGGAGCGGGGCGTCGCGGCGGCGTCGGACGGCCAGGGAACGTGGATAAAACCGGCCGCAACAGGTCCGCGGTGCCGGCGAGCGGCCGGGGCGGTGCTCCGCTTGGCGGAGCTGCCGGATGCGCGCAGCTCGCCACTGCGATGTACGTCGTGCAGCAGCGCGTAGAAGACGTGATTGCACACGAACGTGCCGGCGGAGTGCGACACGCTCGCGGGGAATCCCTGCTTAGCCAGGGCGGCCACAATCGGTTTCACCGGCAACGTGGACCAGTACGCCGCGGGTCCACCGCGCACCACCGGCCGGTCGGCCGGCTGGCGTCCCGCGTTGTCCCGAATCCGCGCATCGTCGAGGTTGATTGCGATGCGCTCGGGCGTGATTTCCTGGCGAGTGTTCGCCAAACCAAGCGCGATCACCACGTCCGGCCGCTCGCGCCGGATGAGGGCGCGCAGCGCGCGAACCGACGATCCAAACGCGCACGGCAACACCGCTCCGACGATCCGGCCGCCCGCGATCACCCGGCCGTCGAGCGCCCGCGCAATCTCCTGCGAGGGATTGCGCGTATCTCCGCCAAACGGCTCGAAGCCGGTGATCAGGACAGTTTTCGTGCGCGAGTTCATGGGCGACGGAGTCAAAGTGGACTGATCCATTCAACCGCGAATGAACGCAAATTAACGCGAAGAGAATAGCGACAAGTCTGGGCGATCGATATATCGTTCGAATTCGCGTCCATTGGCGTTCATTCGCGGTTCGACTTCACCGGATGTTGGTTTCCCTCCGATCAGAATCGGTACACGCAGAGGTACATCACGGCGATGTTCCCGGCCAGGAGCACGGCGGCGATCGGCGCCTGCGCCTTGATCACGGCGTTCTTGTCCAGCAACTCGAGCAGCATCACGGGGACAATGTTGAAATTCGCCGCCATCGGTGTGACCAGCGTGCCGCAATACCCGGACAGCATCCCGATCGCCGCCATGATCGCAGGATTCCCGTGGTGCTGCTGCACGATCAGCGGCAGCCCGATGCCGCCGGTGATCACCGCGAACGCCGCGAACGCGTTGCCCATGCAGATCGTGAACAGCGCCATCCCGAGGCAGTACGCCACGACGGCCACGAACGCGTACTGCGTCGGCAGAATTTTTCCCGCAATCTCCGCCACCGCGCCACCGACGCCGGCGTGCTGGAAGATTCCGCCCAGCGCCGCCAGCAGTTGCGGCAGGATGACCGCCCAGCCCACCGCTTCCAGCAGCCGGGCGCCGTCTCTCGCCGGCGTTCCGTAGTCCGCGCGGATGAGCCACCGACCCACCATCGTCGCCACGATGGCCGCGAGCCCGAGCGACAGCACCGTCACCTGCTTCGGATCCGCCAGCACCATCCCGCCCACATGAATCCGGCCCAGGCAGCTCGACCCGATGATCGCGATCGCCGGCACCAGCAACGCCGGCCAGAACAGCCGGTTTCCGAGCCGTTGGGCCTCCGCCACCCGCGACTCGCGCCCTCCGGCCAGCATGGCCGGCCGGGCGACTTGTCGAGCCGTCACCAGCAGCGCCAGCACGATCACCGCACACCCCGCGACAAAGGGCGGCAGATGCTTCCCGCCCACGAACAGGACGCCCAGCATCGCCCAAAAGGCCGCCGAGCCCCAGCGGCGCGGATGGTGCACGTCGAGCGCGATACGGACGGCGGCGTAAAGAACGAACACGCCGCACAGCACATAGAGCTCCTCCAACGTCAGCAGCGATTTCATCGGGAGGAGACCGGAACGTCGGTCCGCCGAACCGGCACGACGTGCGCCGCGATGTGCCGGTCCAGCGCCCGCGCCCGCCACGCCATGAGCAGAAACGCCATCACCGCCGTGGGGATGCCCCACCACGCCAGCGCCCACAGGCTCACCGTCATGCCCACGCTCTGAAAGAAGCCGTTCATCAGGAGCACGGCCCCCATGGCGATGAAGATGTCCTCGCCAAAGAAGTTGCCGACGTTGTCCGCCGCGGCGGCGTGCGCGCGGATCGACCGCGAAAGTTCGTCCGGCAAGGGTCGATCGTCGCCGGCGTTGGTTCCGGCACCGAGCTGCCGCTTCGCGGCCGCCTCCGCCATCGGCACCACCAACGGCCGCACCGTCGCGGCGTGATCGCCGACCTTGATCCCCAGGCTGATCGCGATCTGCCGGACCACGGAATAGAGCAGCAACACGCGTCCCGCCGTCGCCGCCCGCTGCCGGGCGATCAGCTGCTCGGCCCGTTCCTGCAGCCCATGCCGCTCCAGCATCCCGATGAGCGGCAGCATCAGGATCACCGCGAGGGTCATGTACCGGTTCTCGACAAACAACGTGCCGAACTCGGCGACGATCGCCGCCGGCGGCATCCCGGAGACCAGCCCGGTCGCGAATCCGGCGATGAGCACCACCAGCAACGGGTTCGCGCGCACCGCGAATCCCACCGCCATCACCGCGATCCCAATCAGCTCGAGGTACCCGTGCATGGTTTGATCGCGATGCCGGCCCCCTCCAGCTCGGCGTTGAGCCGCTGGGCAAACTCGACGGCATGCGGCCCGTCGCCGTGCAAACAGATCGTATCCGCGCGCACCGGAACCTCGGTGCCGTCGGTGGCGCGCACGACGCCGTCGCGGATCATGCGCAGCACCTGCGCGACCGCGGCGGCGGGATCGGAGATCAACGCGTTCGGCTGGGATCGGGGCGTCAGCGTCCCGTCGCGCTGGTAGGTGCGGTCGGCAAACACCTCCTCGGCGACGCGCAACCCGCGGGCCCGCGCGGCGAGCGCAAGCGGGCTCCGCGCCAGCGCGACGACGATCAGGTTCGGCCAGAGGCGCGCGAGGTCGGTGATGACGCCGTCGGCGAGCAGCGGGTCGCGGCAGACCTGGTTGTAGAGGGCGCCATGGAGTTTCACGTGCCGCAGCCTCGATCCGGCGATCTCGTAGATCTGCTCCAGTTGCAGCGACACCAGCCGGCCCGCCTCGTTCGGGGTGATGTCGCGTTCGACGCGGCCGAAGTGCTCCAGGTCGAAGTACCCCGGATGCGCCCCGATCGCGACGCGGTGCCGGATGGCCAGCTCGACCGTCTCGATCATCATCTCGAGGTCGCCGGCATGCGCGCCGCAGGCGATGTTCGCCGACGAGATCAGGGGCATCAGCGCGGCGTCGGCCCCCGTCCCCTCCCCCAGATCACAGTTGAGGTCGACCGCGCGTTGCATGTCAGCCGAGTTTTTGCGCCAGGCCCTGGCGCAGCATCGCCAGTCCGTGTTCGCGGGCCAGCGCGAGCTGGTGCGCGTTTTCGACGGA
>DASZYH010000017.1:0-3509 GCA_035545515.1 Opitutaceae bacterium | reverse complement strand
GGCGCCGGCGGATTGCCGGCGCCGTCCACGCGTGGGCGGGCGACAAGGAGGGGGCGATCATGGTCGCGACGGAACTGCTGCGGGAACCCGGCGCGCTCAAGGTCGCCACCCTGCGGTATTCACCGTTCTGGGCGCCCATGCGGGACGATCCGCGGATCCAGGCGCTGATCGCTGATCCCAAGAATAACGCGCCGCTGTTCTGAAACTCCCTTTTCATCATGAGCACCGAAATCACTGATCCGGTCGTGGCACCTGCGCTTGATTCGGACGCGTGGGACGACCTGCTCAACTACGTCGAGGAGAAGCGCGTCGTTCCGATCGTCGGCCCGGAACTTCTGATCGTCGAAACCGAATCGGGTCCACGGCCGCTGTACGACTGGCTCGCCGGGAAGCTTGCCGCCCGGCTCGGAGTGGATGCGACGTCGCTGCCGCGGCCGCTCACGCTGAATGACGTGGTCTGCCAGTACCTCGCGAACCGCGGTCGCCGGGAGGAGGCGTACACGCGCCTCCGCTCGATCATGCGCGAAGCGGCCTTCGCGCCGTCAGCGCCCCTTCGCCAGTTGGCCCAGATCACGGATTTCAACCTCTACGTGACCACCACGTTCGACCCGCTGCTCGAGCAGGCCGTGAACGCGGAACGCTTTGCCGGGTCGGCCGGAACCGAGGTGATCGCCTACGCGCCGAATCGCGTGGCGGATCTTCCGGTGGAGCGGGACGACCTCCAGCGACCGGTCGTCTACCATCTGCTGGGTCGGCTGTCGGCTTCGCCGACGTATGTCATCTCGGATGAGGACCTCCTCGAATTCGTCTGTGCGCTCCAGAGCGAACACCTGACGCCCGAGAAGCTCTTCCATGCGCTGGAGCACAGTCACCTGCTGGTGCTCGGCAGCGATTTTTCGAACTGGCTGGCGCGGCTCTTCCTGCGGATGACGAAACGCCGCCGGCTGTCGGATCCGCGCGACGTCGGCGAAATCCTGGCCGACAGTCACACGCTGCAGGACGCGCGGCTGGTCTCGTTCCTCCAGCAGGTGAGTGTCCGGACCCGGGTATTCGCTGGGGCGGAGGCGTTCGTGGCCGAACTGCATCGGCGATGGGTCGCGCGGCGCGGAGGCGCCGTTGATGAGAATGCGGGGGCGGCCGCTCCGGTGCGATTCCTGCCGCCCGCCCGGGAAATGCCCGAGCACGCCGTGTTCATCAGCTACGCGCGGGAGGATCTCCCGGCCGTCCAGCGGCTCAAAACCGCGCTCGATGCGGTGGGCATCACGACGTGGTTCGATCTCGACCGGCTCGAGAGCGGCGACGATTACGACCGCAAAATCCGCGGCAACATCGCCCGCTGCAGTTTCTTCGTGCCGATCATCTCCGCCAACACGCAGCGCCGGCTCGAGGCGTATTTCCGGCGCGAGTGGAGTTACGCGGTCGACCGAACTCGGGCGATGGCGGATGGCTCCGTGTTCCTGCTCCCGGTGTGCGTCGACGGCACGACCGAAGCCGACGCGATCGTCCCGGAAAAGTTCAAGGCGATGCATTTCGCGCGGCTGGCGGGTGGTGCGCCAACCCCGGAGTTCACGCGCCGGCTCCAGGAACTCGTCAACGCCCGAACGTCGTGAAGCCCAACGCTGCGCCCGTCGCGAAGGTCGACCCCGAGCATCCGTGGCTTGGACTGGTCTCGTTCACCGAGGAAAACCGCTCCTATTTCCATGGCCGGGAGGAGGAGGTGGCGGAGCTCGGCCGGCGCGTGCAGCGGAAGCTGCTCACGATGCTTTTCGGGCAGTCGGGCCTCGGCAAGACGTCGATCCTGCAGGCGGGCCTGGTGCCGCGGCTCCGCCCGGAGGGGTTCTGTCCGGTCTATGTCCGGCTCGATTACGATCCGGCCTCACCGCGGCCAGCCGAGCAGATCAAGCGCGCCGTGTTCCTCGCCACCGCGGCCGCCGGCACCTGGACCCGCACCGGGGCAGCCGTCTCCGGCGAATCGCTCTGGGAGTTCCTGCACCACCGCGACGACGTGCTGAAGGACGCGACCGGCCGGGTGCTCACGCCGATCCTGATCTTCGACCAATTCGAGGAGATCTTCACGCTGGCACAATCGGATGACGCCGGGCGCCGTCGGGCCGACGAGTTCCTGAACGATCTGGCCGATCTGGTGGAGAATCGCCCGCCCGTGGCGCTGGAGGAGCGGATCGAGCGGGACGAGGCGGATGCGGCGAAATTCGATTTTGCGCGGGCCGATTACCGGGTGCTGATCTCGCTGCGCGAGGACTATCTCGCGCACCTCGAAGCGTTGAAGGGCCGGATGCCCTCGGTGACGCAGAACCGGATGCGGCTCGCGCGCATGACGGGCGCCCAGGCGGTCGCCGCCGTCCGCACGCCGGCGCCGCAACTGGTCTCGGAGACCGTGGCGGAAGCGGTGGTTCGGTTCGTGGCCGGCGGCGCGGACCTCGCGCATGCGGAGGTGGAACCGTCGCTGCTGAGCCTGATCTGCCGCGAGTTGAACGAGGCGCGGATCGAGCGCGGACAGGCGGAGATTTCGGCCGACCTGCTGGCCGGATCGCGGGCCACGATCCTCTCGGAGTTCTACGAGCGGGCGCTGGCGGATCAGCCGGCGGGCGTGCGCGCGTTCATCGAGGACGAGATGCTGACCGACTCGGGCTTTCGCGAGAGCGTCGCGGAGGAACGCGTGCGCAAGGCGTTCGCCGCGGCGGGGGCGGCGCCGGTGGCATTGGCGCAACTCGTCGATCGCCGGTTGCTGCGCGTCGAGGACCGGCTCGATCTCCGCCGGGTGGAGATCACGCATGACGTGCTCTGCGGCGTCATCGCCGCGAGCCGGACCGTGCGGCGGGAGCGGGAGGCGCTGGAGCGCTCGCAGCGCGAGCTCGTTGCCCAGCGGGAGCGCGAGCGGGCGACGCGACGGGCGCTGGTCCGCGCCCGGATGATTGCCGCCGTGTGCGCCGTCTTGATGGTGGCGGCGATCGGCAGCGCCGCGTTTGGTTGGTTCGCGCTGCGACGCGCCCGCGCGGCCGACACCCAGGCGCAGGCCGCGCGTCAGCTCGCGGACGACGCCCGCGGCCAATCCGAGAAACTGATCGGGTTTCTGCTCGATGATTTTTATTTGGAGCTGGTCCCCACGGGCCGGGCGGACGTCGTCGGCACTCTCGCGGACAAGGCGGTCGCCTACTACGACGGCCTGCCTCCGGCGCTGATGACGCCCGAGACGCGGCGGTATCAGGGCATGGCCCTGATCCGAAAGTCGATGGCCTTGGGCGAGACGGGGCATGCGGCGGAAGCCCTCACCACGGCGACGAGGGCGCGGACGATCTTCGCGACGCTCCGCGCCGGGGGGGACCACAGCGATGAAACGACGACCGGCCTGGGTAGTATGTCCCGCGGGACATACGGCGCATTATGTCGCGAGTTAAATATGTGAGCGCTGCGGTGAATTTGCCGAGAAGCCACGGCGGCGCCGCGCAACATAATCCTCAGAGGGACGACAGGTAACTGAGGAGCGACTT
>DASZYH010000016.1:0-19185 GCA_035545515.1 Opitutaceae bacterium | reverse complement strand
AACGTACATCGTGCTCGGCGGAATGTCGGCCGCGGCGGTGAACGAGGGACTGCAAAGCATCCTGATCATCGTCTTTTCGCTGCTTCTGATTCCGACCGGGCTACATGCGATCGGCGGCTGGCGGGCGCTGCACGACAAGGTCCCGGCGCGAATGTTCGACCTCTTCGGGTCGGGCGGCACCGACCAGTTCTCGGTCGTGGCGCTGCTCGCCATCCTGCTCGTCAGCATCGTTCAGAATGCCGGGCTTAGTCACAACATGGGCATCTGCGGCTCGGCCAAGGACGAGTATGCGGCGCGTCACGGCGTCTCCGGCAATTACCTGAAGCGGATCATGATCATCATGTGGGCGTTCGCCGGATTGATCGCCGTGGCAGTGTTCGGCGTTGGCGGCCTCGCGGATCCGGACGCGACCTGGGGCGCGTTGTCGAACCGGCTGCTCGGACCCGGACTGATCGGCCTCATGCTCGCCGGCGTGCTTGCGGGAACGATGTCGACCCTCGCGGCGAAGGCGCTCGCCATCTCGTCGCTCTTCGTGCGCAACGTCTACCGGCAGATCTGGCCGGGAATTTCGCAGCGCCAGGGTGTGTTCTATGCCCGGTGCACGATCGTCGGCGTGCTTGTGCTCGGCACGATTTCGGCGCTGGTGATGGGCAGCTTCTTCTCGATCGTGAAACTCGTGCTCACGGTGAACATCCCGTTCGGCGCCGCCGTGCTGCTCACCTTCTGGTGGCGCCGCGTCACCGGCCCGGCGGTATGGGCCTGCGTCGTCCTCACCTCCCTTTCGATCCTGGTGATCCCGTGGACCGCCTCGGCCATTCCGGCCCTCGCGCGCAACCCGACGCTCGCCGCCATGAGTTCTAATCCGGGCACGGGCGTGTATTTCGAAAATGTGGTGCACGAGCGCGAGGATGACCTTTCCAGCCCCCTCGAGGCGAAGCCCGGCCTGCTCAATAACCGGTTCAATTTCGAAGCCTGGATCCTCAACGCCGTCGGGCTGAAGGTGGCGAAGTGGACGCCGAATCAGCGGTTCAGCGCGGAATTCTTCTTCGACGGTCTCTTCCCCTTTGTCGTGCTCATCCTCGTGAGCCTCGGCACGAAGCCGACCGATCCCGAGCGCGTCGCGGTCTTCTACGGGAAAATGAAGACGCCGGTCGGCGCCACGCCCGAACTCGAAGCGGCGGCGATCGCGGAGACGCGACGAAACCCGGGCCGCTTCGATCACACGAAGCTTTTCCCGCGGACGAATTGGGAATTCTGCAAATGGGACCGGGTCGACACGGTCGGCTTCCTGATCTGCAGCGCGTTGTCGGCGGCGATCGTGGTGCTCTTCCTCGTGCTCCTGCGCGCGGTGGCGTAGCGGGGTCGAGGCCAGGAGGTAGCCGATCGCCGCGGCGATGCCTCGGTTGGTGGGTATTGGGAGTCCGCTCCCAGCCGCGGCGGGGTAAGGCGACCCCGCCCTGCATCAATCCATGGCGCGGAAAGGACTCCGCGCCCTACCAGCGCAGACGAAACAGGTTAAGCCGGCGGAGCGGCTGCGTCGCGCCGGCGCGCATCGGCTACGGTTTGCATGTCGGCGGCTGCCAGGAATCTCGACAACTTTGCCCGAGCGGTTTCGTCTTCCCCGCGCATGGAATTCCCGCGGCCGCTGCGAAGAGATCCGTTCCCACGTGTTGGCGTCCCGTTCCTTCGGACGCTGGCCATCGTCGCCGTCGGCACGGCGCTCACGGCGAGGACAATCGGTGCGCCCGCGCCGGCGGCGTCCGGTCCCGTGGTCGAGCTGCCGAAGTTCGTCGTCACCGACTCGCGGGTGCTCCCGCCGCCCGAGTCGTGGCGGTACGCGGCGATCCCGGGTTTCGAGATCCTGAGCAACGCGTCCGACCGGGAGACCCAGCGGCTGATTGCCGATTTTCGGTTGTTTCAGGAGGCGCTGAGCGTCGTGTGGCCGATGCCGGCGCAGATGCAGTCGCCGGTGCTGCTGATCCTGTGCGGAAGCGGCAACCGGTTCTCCCGCTTTGTTCCCGACCACACCGAGGGCGACCCGGACACCGCGCGCGCCAGCGTCTTTTTGAAAGGCCGGACCCGGGACGCCATCGTGATCGATCTCCAGGCGACGGAAATATCGCTCCTGCCGACGCAGATCGACGATCCCGCCTCGGGCGTCGATTCGAGCCACTTCTCGATCGAGCACAACAAGGTCCTTTATCGGGAGTACGTCCGCTATCTCCTGAGCAAGAGCCAGCCACGGCTGCCCGCCTGGTTCGAGGAGGGGATGGCGCAGATCATCATGGCGATGAATTTCGATGCGAAGTACATCGAGGTCGGGCGGATCGAGGAAAATGGGACGGTGTCGGCGGCCGCCGGCTCCCGCGCCCAGCTCAACGAGATGATGACGGACCAGACGACGGCGTTCGCTCCGTCCGATCAATCCGACAACGCCCCGTCGACTGGGATGGCGGCAGCGGCGGACGAAGACCACGATTTCAACAACGCCCTCGCGCACCGTGCGCTGATGCCGATGGGCAAACTGTTCGCGGTCGGGCATGACTCCCCCGAGGCGATGAACACCCTCGGGAACAGCGTGTGGGCGAAGCAGTGCTACGCGTTCGTGCACATGGGACTCTACGGCGAGGACGGGCATTGGCAGAAGCCGTTCATGGAATTCCTGGTCCGGGCGACGAAGCAGCCGGTGACGGAGGAGATGTTCAAGGAGTGCTTCAAGATGTCCTACAATGCGATGGGGATTCAGCTTCGCGGGTACATCCAGGGGGCGCGGTATCGGGTACAGCAGTACAAATTGAAGGGAGAAGGCCTGCAGAAACCGCAGGCGCTGGCGCTGCGCGACGCGACCCAGGCGCAGGTGGGGCGGATCCAGGGCGAAGCGATGATGCTGGCCGGCCATCCCGATGCGGCCCGGAACGAATTCATCGCGCCTTACATGCGGGGAGAGAGCGACCCCGAGCTCCTGGCCGAGCTCGGACTCGCCGAGCACGCCGCGGGCAAGGACGACCGGGCCCGCAAATTCCTGACCGCGGCGGTGGTCGGCAAGGCGACCGATCCCGACGCGTACCTCCAACTCGCGCGGTTCCACTACGCGGACGCGCTCGCCGCGCCGGGGGCGCCGGGCGGCCAGTTCTCCGCGGCGCAGCAGGCTTCGATCGAGAGGCCGCTGGTGGTCGCGACCACGCTGCCGCCGGCAAACCAGGAGATCTACGAATTGCTCGCGAATACCTTGTCGCGATGTGCCGCGCGTCCGACCCACGCCGATCTCGTGCCCTTGGTGCAGGGCGTGAGGGAGTTTCCCGGCAATCTGCGGCTGGTCTACGCGACGGCGGCGCTGTGCGCCGACGCGAAGGAGTTCGATGCGGCCGAGTCGCTCGTTGAGTACGGCTTGAAGGCGTCCCCCGACCCGAAAACGAAGGCGACCTTCGAGCACCTTCGGGCGGCGCTCCCGCCGGTGGCGGCCAGCGGTGCCCCGGCTTCCGGCGCCCCGGCGAAATGAATCCCGGAGCCGGAAATCGGACGGTAAGCTGAAAAATGAGGTGCGGGCGGGGCCCGGGTGCACCGAGCATGCGTGCGCAACATCGTCGGCGGGTCGCGAGCCGGCGACCGCAGCCGCTTTTCATCCTCCCGAAATCGTCCGAACGCAGTCTCGTTTCCCCTCCCATCCCCTATGATCCGCAAAGCATTCGTCATGAGCGTCAACGCCGGCAGCGAGACCGAATACGCCCGGCGGCACCAACCGATCTGGGCCGACCTCGCGGCCGTCCTGAAATCCCACGGCGCCCACAACTATTCCATTTTTCTCCATGAGGAGACGCGCCAGCTCTTCGGCTACGTCGAGATCGAGAGCGAGGAGCGCTGGAACGCCGTCGCGAAGACCGAGGTGTGCCAGCGCTGGTGGAAACACATGCGCGACGTCATGCCGAGCAATCCGGACAACAGTCCCGTCTCCCGCGAACTGAAGGAAGTGTTCCACCTCGGGTAGCAGGCAGGAACCGCGCCGATTCCGGCACCGCGCCGCCGGCGCCGAAAGGCAGGAAGGCCCACCGATCCGCCCGGATGGTTTGGCTCGTAACCGGACATATATGGCAGGTTATTGCGGATAATAGGACATATCTGGCATGTTATCGCGCCTGGACGACGCCCGGTGGTTGGCGCGAAAACGCCTATTTGCTCATCCAGGGAAGGGCGTCGAGGTCCACATTCCCGCCCGTCAGGAGCAGGCCGACGCGCTTGCTGGACACCGGGACGCGGCGTTCCTGAATCGCCGCGTACGTCACCGCCGCGGACGGCTCGATGATGATTTTCAACGTCTCCCAAACTGTGCGCATTGCGGTGAGAATTCCCGCCTCGCTGACGGTGACCACGTCGTCGACGTAGCGCTCCATCACCTCGAAATTGGGTCGGCCGAGGTTCGTCCGCAGTCCGTCGGCGATCGTGTCGGTCTTGGCCCATGGCGTCGGCCGGTGGGCGTGAAAGGAGGCCGCGGCATCGCCCGCCTGCGCCGGCTCCACCGCGATCACCTTGATGGCCGGCCGGAGGTGCTTGGCGGCGATCGCCGTTCCGGCGAGCAATCCGCCGCCGCCGACCGGGCAGAGCACGAGGTCCAGATCGGGCACGTCCTGGAGCAACTCGACGACCGCCGTGCCCTGGCCGGCCATGACCTGCTCGTTCTCGAAGGGATGGATGAGCGTCGCGCCCGTCTCCGCGACGAGCCGGGCGCAGGTGGCCTCGCGGGCGGCCTGGTTGGGTTCGCAGAACACGATCCGGCCGCCGTACCCCTCGACCGCGCGGATCTTCACGGCGGACGAGTTGGAGGGCATGACGATGTGGGCGGGAATTCCCCGCAATTGCGCGGCCCGCGCGAGGGCGGCGGCATGGTTGCCCGAAGAGTGGGTCGCCACGCCGCGCGGCGCCTGGTCGTCGCGGAGGAGCATGACGGCGTTGGTCGCACCGCGGGCCTTGAACGCGCCGACCTTCTGGAAATTCTCGCCTTTGAAGAACAGCGAGGCTTCCGCGGCGCGATCAAGGCGCGCACTGGTCAGGACCGGCGTGCGGTGGATGTGCGGCCGGATGCGGGTGTGGGCGGCCTCGATGTCGGCGAAGGTGACGGACATGACGGCAACCTTGGGGACTCCGACCGCACCCCGCAAACCCGTCGTCGGGTCCCGCACATTGCGAATGCGGGTTGAGCGGCGCGGGGTTCCGTGCACACTTCGCCGCCATGGTCAAAAAACTCCTGCACACCCGGATGCGCGTGAACGACCTCGAGCGCACGATCAAATTCTACGAAAACGTGATCGGCCTGAAGGTGGCGCGCCGCAACGTTTCGCCGCGCGGCGCCCAGATCGTCTTTCTCGAGACGCCCAACAGCGAGGAGGAGATCGAAATCTGCCAGTTGCCCAACAGCCCGGCGGTGCAGGTGCAGCCCGACCTCATGCACCTCGCCTTCGAGGTCGACAGCATCGAGGCTTTCGCGGCGGACATCGCGAAGAAGGGCTACAAGCTCAGCGATGGTCCGACCAAGACCGGCAGCGGCTCGACGATCGCCTTCGTCGATGCGCCGGAGGGGTACGAGATCGAGCTGATCGAGCGCGCGAAATGACGGACGCGGCCGGCGCGCGCCATCCGCAGTGCGCCGGTCACGACCGCTTCGCCGCGATCCGTCGTTCCCAGGCGAAGAGAAACTGCTGCGCCAGTCCGGCGAGCGCGCCGTAGTGCACGCGGCCGAATTGCGCGAGTTGCGCGGGCCGCCAGCCTTCGAGGCCGTAGCGCCGCGCCATGGTTTTCAGTATCCACACGTCGACCGGAAACGCCTCGAGCCGTCCGGCGCCGAACAACAGCACGCAGTCGGCGACCTTTTCGCCCACGCCGGGAAGTTCGCACAGCCGCGCCTTCGCGTCGGCATACGGCAGGGCTTCGGTCTCCGCGAGCCACCCCGGATGCGCGGCGAGGTAATGCGCGGTCTGCGCGATGTACCGCGCGCGGAATCCGAGGAGGCACGCCCGCAGCTCCGCCTCCGGCACGGTCGCGAGTTTTTCCCACGTGGGCAGCCGGTGGACGGACGTTCCTTCAATCCGGTCGCCATGACGCTCCGCCAGCAGCGCGGTCATCTGCTTGATCTGCACGATCTGCTTGGTCGCGCTGCAGAGAAATCCGAGCAACGTCTCCCCGAACGGCTGGCGCAGGATCCGGAGTCCGGGGAAGGCTTCGAGACAGCGCGCGAGATGCGGATCGCTTCGCCACGGGAGCGCGTCGATCAGCGCGGCGTGGTCGACGTCGGCGGCCAGGTAATGTCGGAGCGCACGTCCGGCCCGCGGTGCGATTGAATCCGGCGCCGACCATTCGAGCGGGTGCGCCGCTCCCGTCCGCAGCCGCACGAGGATGTCGGCCCAGGTGCCGCGCCAGACGCCGTCCTCCTCCCGGTACCACCGGAACGACTGTCCGCCGTCGAGGAGTTCCGCCAGCACCGCGGGGGTGAACGTCAGACCCTCGACGGCCCGCCAGGCCGACCAGCCTTCGGATTTCACGACCCCGGTTTGGCCCACAGGAAGCTCTGGCGTGACGCGAGCTCCGCGCCGCCGGCGCTGAGCAGCGTCAGCTTCCAGGCCACGGGATGCATCGCCTGCCCGCCGGGCCAGTCACCGTCGGTCAGGCCGACTTCGGCGACACCGCCTTTGCGGGGGAAGGAAACGGGAAACGTGTAGCGCTTCGGGTCCGGGGAATCGGGGCGGATCACGTCGAGGATCAGTTTCGCGCCCGCGACCGGGTTCGGAGTCTTCACGCGGACGAGGAAGTACAAGCCGGCGAGTTGGTCGGCATGGCTTCGCACGACGAGACCCTCGCCGCCGCTGGTGGGGTGTCCGAAGTAGTTTTCAATCCGGTCGAAATCGCCGGCGTTGTGCCACCGCGGCCAGACGCGAACGATCTCCACGTCGGCGGCCCGGGCCGCGAGGGAGGTGGTGGCGATGACAATGCACGCAAGGAGCCAGCGCATCGCCGCACGTTGGCGCACCCCGGCGGACAGCGCAAGCAGCAGAGAGGCGAGGAAGCGCGGGGCGCCCGGCCGCGTGGCTGCGAGCGTGAGCGAGTGGTGGCATCGCCGTGGCTGCGAGCATGAGCGAGTGGCGCATCGCCGTGACTGCGAGCGTGAGCGAGTGGCTCCGCCGTCGCTTTTCTTGAGCATCGGGAAAAGGCCTGACGGTAGGGCGAGGCGTCCCGCCGAGCCGCGGCTCACCGAGGACAGTTCGCCCTGCCTCAGGGACCTCTTCGTCAGTCCATTCGCCGGGAATCAATCAGTCCCGAGATGCACCAACTGGTACCTCCGACTCCCGAGCAGCGCGGGCGCCCACTTTTTGACCGCGGGATCGATCAGGTACGTCTGTGCCCCGTGAAACAGCGGCGTCACCGGGGACGCGTCGAGCAGCATCGCCTCCGCCTGCTGGTAGAGCGCCAGGCGCGGTGCGCGCTCGTTCATGACGGACGCGCGGTCGATCAATCCGTCGTACCGCGGATCGCTCCAACCGGTCCAGTTGTTGCCGTTCGTGGAGGTGAACAGCCCGAGAAACGTGAGCGGATCGGGGTAGTCGCCGATCCACGAGAACGTCGACAGCGCGTAGTTCAAGGTCCGCTGGTTTTGGAGCCAGATCTTCTGCTCGACCGGGTTGATCTCGATGCGGACGCCCAGCGCCTTCTGCCACATCGCCTGCAGCGCCTCCGCCGCGGTGGGTTGCAGCTCATCGTTCCGAACCTGGAGCGTCAGCCGGCCGATCCCGGCGCCGCCGGCGTGTCCCGCGGCGGCAAGCAGACGCCGCGCCTCGGCGATATTCTCGTCGACGCGCGCCTGCGCGGTGTAGCCGCCGGTACCGGGTGGTGTGGCGGAGTAGGCCGGTGGCCGGCTGCCACCCAGCGCCGTCCGGGCAATGGCGTCACGATCGATGGCCAGGGCGAACGCCCGGCGCACCCGCGGATCGTCGAACGGTGCGCGCTTCGTGTTGAACTCGATGAACGTCGTCTGGAGGAACGGGTCGACCCGCAGCCGCGACGGATCGTTCTTTCGCCAGGTCGCGACCTTTGCGGCCGGCAGCGAGTAGGTGACGTGGAGCTGGCCGGCGCGGAAGGCTTGTTCCTCCACTTCCGGGCTCTCGATCGGGAAGAACTCGATCTGCCGCAGCGTCGTTGCGGCGGCATTCCAGTACCGCGCGTTCTTCTCCACGACGATGCGCGCGTTGGGGTCCCACGACGTGAGCACGAACGGTCCGTTGCCCACCAGGTTGCCGGGCCGGGTCCACGCCGTGCCGCGTCGCGTCATCGCGCCAAACCGCGCGAGAACGCGCGGATCGATGGGGTACCAGGGCGTCAGGGCCGTGAGCAGCGGCAGATGCGGGGTGGGCCGTTCGAGCGTCAGCACGAGCGTGTGCGAATCAGGCGCCGCGCAGCCCAGCTCGGCCAGGTCCTTGATCCGGCCGGCGTTGATTGCCTCCGCGTTCTTGAGCGGAAAAAGATACGAGGCGTTCTCGAGCGCGAGCGCCGGCGAAACCGTCCGACGGAACGACTGCACGAAATCATCCGCGACCAGCGGGTCGCCGTTGGACCACGCGGCGTTCGCCCGCAGGTGGAACGTCCAGGTAAGCCCGTCGGGCGAGACTTCCCAACGTTCGGCTGCGGCGGGCACCGCTTCCGTCGTCCTCTCGTCGATGAACGTCAGGCCTTCGAACAGCGCGTTCACGATGTTCATGTCGGTATACGCCGTGACCACCGGCGGATCGAGGTCCGCCGGTTCGGCCCCGTTGCCCAGCAGGAGGGTTTGGGTGCGATTCGACTGCTCAACGAGCGTTTGACGCCGGCCGCATCCGGCCACCAGCGACACACCGAGGAGGGCGATGACCCGGACAGCGGAGGAAAGGCGCGGGGACATGCAGGCGAACACGCCCGATCGCTTCCGCCGGGCCAAGTCCATTTTTTCCACCCGATACCGTTGCACGGCCGTACGGGCACCGACTCTGCGACCCGGCCCGATCGCCGGCGGAATTGACGGAAAGGATGTCGGACAAGAAGCTTATGCGCAGCGCCGTCGATGGGCGCCCTCTGACGCAATGTTGATTTTCTTCTAAGAAACTCCGGTCCGGTTCGTTCCAACCCCAGCAACTCATGTCGACCACGCCCCCGAATTCGCGGGTTTCCGACCATGCAGACTACCTGGAACGTACCTTCGCGGAGCAGCGCGCACCACTCGTGCGCTACGCCACGCGGCTGCTGGGCGACCGTGAGCGCGCCGAGGACGTGGTCCAGGACACGTTCATGCGATTCATGGCCCAGCGACCGGAGGCGGTGGACGGACACGCCGTCGAGTGGCTGTTCACGGTCTGCCGGCACCGGGCGCTCGACGTCCTGCGCAAGGAGGGGCGAATGAAGCGCTTCGAGGACGGACAGGTCGAGCGCGTCACCGCGGTCGAGCCGCGTCCGGGCCGCGCGCTCGAGGAGGCGGAGACCCACGCCGCGATCCTCCAGCTGATCGACCGCCTGCCACCGAACCAGCAGGAGGTCATCCGGCTCAAGTTTCAGAATGGATTCAGTTATCAGGAAATCTCCCGCATCACCGCGCTGTCGGTGGGCAATGTCGGGTTCCTGATTCACACGGCGGTGATGCGGCTGCGGCGGGATTTCGCCGCGCAGCACCCGTAAGGAGCACACGATGAGCGACACCCGACTTTCTCCCGACGATCCCCGGCTGACCGCTTACGCGCTTGGGGAACTCCATGGTGACGAACGCGCCGCCGTCGAGGCGGCACTGCGCACCGATCCGGCGGCTCGCGCCGTCGTGGAACAGATCCGTCAGTTTGGCGCCCAACTCGAGACGGCGCTGGCCGCCGAGCCGGAGAACGCCGGTGCAGTCCAGCCGCTGCTGGCGTCGCCGGCCGACTCGGGCGACATCAGCGACACGACTGACCGCCCGGCGGCGCGCGAGGGCGAACGGGAGCTGTTGCCGGAGTACCACCGCCCGCGCGGATGGGGCCGGTTGCTTCAGTTCCCGCAACTTTACTATGTCGTGGGGGGAGTCGCCGCCGCGTGTTTCGCCGTCTACGTCGCCGTTCGCGATGAGCCGCCGCACGAGTACAGGGTTTATCAGGAAATTTTCCTGCAGCCGTCGCAGAAGGACAAGGCGGCGACGCTGGCGAAAACCGAGGAAGCGCCAAAACGAGAAGTTGATCTGCCCGTGGCCGCGGCGGACCAGGCTCCCGCGGCGAATCCAAACCCGGTCGAGCCTCAGGTCGCGGCGGCGGCCGGAGCGACCGATTCGGGCCAGTTCACGCTGCTGGCGCAGGCGCGTCGGGTGGCGGCGACGCGCGCGAACACCGGTGGGCTCATCGTCTCGGGCGCGCCGACATTTTCGTCCGCCAACGAGCGCGCGGGAATGACGGCCGCGGAGTACGACGGTTTTCGGCCGAACGGAGGGATTCATTTGTCCGCTTCCGGAGCACTCGCTGAAAACGCGGGCAACGTCATGCTGGCCGTCACGGCCTCCGCGGCCCCCCATCGGGAGGCGCACAAGGCGATGGCGGCGGAGCGCGGGGCGAATCGGACGTATTATTATCCCGGAGACGAAAAGTTCGTCATTCGCGCGCAGCCAATGCCGTCGCTTTCCCGCGGCGGGGCGCAGCCGCAGCGACATGAGCCGTTCTGGTCCAACGGAAACACCCCGGGGCTTGGGGCAACCACTCCGGGCACCGCGACGCCCGCGCCGTTTGCATTCCAGCTTCCGGGGCTGGCCGGGAAGCGGGACGCCGCCGTCCGGTCCCGACTCGACCTCGCGATCCGGCAGGGCGCGCCGGCGCCGTTTGGCGCGTTCGACCTGCTGCCGGGTCCCCGTCACGTCGGACCGGCGGCCCGCTCCGAGGGTTACGCCTACCTGCGGGACAACAGCTTCCTGACGCCGGCGGAGAACCGGTTCTCCACCTTCTCGGTGGACGTGGATACGGCGAGCTACGCGAATGTGCGGCGGTTCATTGCCGAAGGCCGTTTGCCGCCGGCGGAGGCGGTTCGGATCGAGGAACTGCTCAACTATTTCCCGTATGACTACGCGTCCCCCGCTGCCGCGCCCGCCGCGGCGGCGATGGTCGGCGGGACGGCAGCAAGTCGGGAGCCGCCGGCGGTCCGCGCGGCCCTCGAAGTGGCGCAGGCGCCGTGGGCGCCAACGCACCGGCTGGTCCGGATTGGATTGAAGGCGAGGGACGTCGCGGCCGCGGCGCGCCCGGCGGCCAACCTGGTCTTCCTGCTCGACGTCTCCGGTTCGATGGGCACGCGGAACAAGCTTCCGCTGGTCAAGGAGTCGATGCGGCTCCTGCTGACGAAGCTCCGCCCCGATGATCGGGTCGCGATCGTCACCTACGCGGGGTCTTCCGGTCTCGCGCTGCCGTCCACCCCGGTCGCCAAGGCGTCCGACATCATCGCGGCCCTGGACGCCCTGACCGCCGGCGGTTCGACGAACGGCGGGATGGGCATCCAGCTCGCGTACGATATCGCGAAGGCGAACTTCATTCCGGGAGGGATCAACCGCGTCATCCTTTGCACGGATGGAGACTTCAACGTCGGGATGACGAGTCAGACGGATCTCACCCGGCTGGTGAAGGAGAAGGCGAAGGGCGGCGTGGCGCTCACGGCGCTGGGCTTCGGCATGGGCGACTATCAGGACAGCACCCTCGAGCTGCTCGCGGACAACGGCAACGGGAACTACGGCTACATCGACACCGAGCGCGAGGCCGAGAAGCTGCTGGTGCGGCAGGTCGACGGCACGCTCGTGGCCGTGGCGAACAACGTGAAGGTGCAGGTCGACTTCAATCCGGCCCGCGTCGCGTCGTATCGTCTGATCGGGTACGAGGATCGGGCGCTCCAGGCCGGGGATTTCCGGGACGATGCCGCCGATGCCGGCGAACTCGGGGCGGGCGACTGCCTGACCGCATTGTACGAGATTGTCCCGGTCGGTTCGCCTGACGCGGCGGCCGCCCCGAAGGTCGATCGCTCGCGCTACGACGCGATGGCCTCCGCGCGCGGGAGCGTCGCGCCGAGCCCGGGTCCGCATGCGGACGAACTGCTGACGGTGAAGGTCCGATACCAGGATCCCACGTCGAAATACGCTCATGATCTCGAGCTTCCGGTGGTCGATCACGGCGAGTCGTTCGCGAATGCGAGCCCGGACTTCAAATTTGCCGCCGCCGTCGCCGCCTACGGGATGCTGCTGCGCGATTCGCCGCACCGCGGCAGCGCCACGATCGGCGATGTGATCGCGTGGGCTGCCGCCGCGGCGGCGAAGCCGGTGAATGATCCGGGCGGTTACCGCCGCCAGTTCATCGGCCTGGCCGAACGGACGCGGGAATTGTTGCAGTGAGGCTGGCGACGCCGCGCCGCGGCTGGAAAAGCAGCCGCTGATTCCAGGCGACCGTCTTGGGGAGCGCCGCCAAAAGGGGCTGACTGTCTCGGGCGAAGCCAGCCGTCACAGTTACCTCGGATGCCGGAACAGCTTGTGGCGGCCGCGCCCATCGGGGGCCGCGTCAGTCGGCGGCGGGCAAATTTGTTCCCACCGATAAAACACGGTGGCGGGGCATTTGACTGAATACGCGACCCCGCGCATCCGTCCCACTCACCGCCATGAAAACTCTTCTCGTCACCCTTTCGCTCGCTCTCGCCGCTGGCGCGGGAGTCAGCTCGGCCCGGGCCCAATCCGGCGCGGCTCCCGGCGCCGTCATCGGCGCCATCGCCGGCGGTCTCATCGGCGGACACAACCACGACCAATGGGCTCCCGGAGCAATCATTGGGGGCGTCGCCGGAGCGTTGATCGGAGCCGCGGTCGCTCCGGAACCGCCGGTGTACCAGTCCGCCCCCTACTACGGTGCGCCCGGTGTCGTCTATGCCGCACCGGCGCCGGTGGGGCCGCCGCCGCAGGTGGTGTATGCGCAGCCGGGCCCGCGGGTCATTTATGCGCCGCAGCCGGTGGTGACCTATGCGCCGCCGCCGGTCGTGTATGGTCCGGGCTACTGCCCGCCGTCCTATTACGTGCCCGCCCCGGCGATTCGCTTCGGTTTTCGGTACGACGCGGGGCCGCACTACCGGTATGGCCGATACGGACACGGCGACTACGGGCGTGGTTATCGTCACCACCGTTGACCCGCAGCTTTTTCGCACGCCGCGCCCGACTGGGCCGCGGCGCTTTTTTTGCCCTAGCGGTTTAACTTGAGTTGTCGCTGCCGGTAGGGCGCGGAGCCGGCCCGCCGTAGCGCTCGTGCGAAGGAGGGGCCCTTCCGCGCCATGGTTCGATGTAGGGCGGGGTCGCCTGACCCCGCCGCGGCTGGGAGCGGAGCCAGTCCCAGCCCTACCACCTGAGGCATCGCGCCGGCGATCGGCTACAACTTTGTTTCACCTGCTAGTGACGGACGCCGGTTCGGCCGTTCGGTTCAACCGGTACTCCGATCCCGTATTCGGAAAAATCGTTGTGGATCCCGTCGTAAGGCCGGTCCTGTTTGAAGATCTGGAGAACCCGCGAGTGCTCCTGCTCGGAACTGGGGAAGATCTTCGGCGGCTCGCCCGGCAGGAAGATTGCCGTGTAGCTGCGATGCCGGTCCACGAGGCGGCGAATCACGATCATGGCGCGGCGAGGAGGAACCGCTGCCGCAGCGTGTGCACGGCGCCGGAGGGACGCAGGTCACTCGCGTACAGGTCGAACGCGTCGACGCGGAAGGGCGGGGCGGCGAACTCCCGGTGCGCGTGGGCCCAGCGGGCGATTGCCGCCGCACCCTGCCCGGTGCATCGGGCGATCGTGACATGCGGATGGAATGTGCGCAGGTCCACGTCGAGACCGCACGCCAGGATCGCATCGTCAATCCGCTGCCGGAGCTGAAACAGCCGAGGATGTCCCGATCCGGTGCCGACCCAGGCCACGCGGGGCGGGCGGTTGGGGGGAAACGTGCCAACGCCTTCCACCGGCAGGATGAACGGCTCGACTCGAATTGCCGCCAGCCGGTCGATCAGGAGCTGCGTCCTCGCGCGGGCCACGTCGCCAAGGAACCGCAGCGTGACATGCCACTGTTCCGGCGACGTCCACGTGATGCCGCCCAGTCGCGTCCGCAACATCAGCAACGTTTCGCGCACGGCGTCAGGTAGCGTCAGCGCGATGAACATCCGCTCGGTGTCTTTCGCAGTCGCCTCCGGCTCCGGCGTCATGCCCCGAGTGAACCTTGAGCGGGCGCATTCTCAATCCCAAGCGTCCGACGCGGGGATGGTTAGAGCGGTGTCACTTAAGTCGAAGCCGCCGGTAGGGCGCGGAGTCCCTTCCGCGCCATGGTTCGATGGAGGGCGGGGTCGCCTGACCCCGCCATGGCTGGGAGCGGAGCCCCAGCCCTACCAGCTGAGGTATCGCGCCAGCGACGGGCTACATTTTTGTTTCAACTGCCGTGGTCCTTCGCGCGGTTCGTCAGGACGGCGGAACGGCCGGAGGCGGAGTCGTCGGAGGCGTGGGTGCCCCGGGCGCCGCGGCGGCTGGCCCGGCGCTGGCGGGCTTGAGATGCAGGCTGAGCACCTGCGTATCCACCCGTTGATTGATTTGGAGCGTGACGGTGAGGGGAATTTGCGCGGCGGTGACGCCAAGGCGGGAGGTCATCGGGTCGGCGTCGGCGGAGCCGTTCGGAGGCACCGTGACCGTGTCGGGCTGCACCACGAAATTCCCGAGATCCGAATCGAAGTCGGGAACCTGGATGACGAGTGGCGCGGACGTGTGGTTCGTCAGCCGAAGATGCAGGGCGACCGGCGGCTGGTTGCTGGCGACGATGTGCGGCGATGGCGACTCCTCGCCGCCACCGCCTTCCCGGCGTTCGCCACCTTCGCCGCCGCGAAAGCCGCGCCGGCCACGGCCGCCGAATCCGGCGAAGGAGCCGCCCCCGTGCCGGCCTCCACCGCCGGCCTCGCCGCCGCGGACGCCGTGAGGACCAAAGCCGGCCCGATTCAACACCACGTCGACGTCGACCTGACCGCCGAAGAAGACGCCATGCGCCTCCATCTCGGGTGCGGGAGGCGGGGGCACGGCATCGCGATCGTTGGTCGCGACGCCGTAGCGCGGTCCGCGCTCCGAGGCGCATCCCGCGAGAAGGGACAGGACGGCGATCGGCAGGGCGATTCGCCGGATCAGGACGCAGCAATGGCGAACAGACGAGGACATTGCCCCGTTGCGACGCGCTGCTGCCGGGAAAGTTTCGGGCCGGCGGCGCCGGCGGCGGCCGCGCCTCGCGATGGCGAGCGGACGCTCAGCTCCAGTTGAAATTGAAGCTGATGCTGATGCGTTCGTCCTCGACGCGGTTGGCCGCCACCTCATGCCGGAGCCAGCTTTCGAACAGGATGACCTTTCCGGCCTCGGCCGGATACGTGACGTGAAGCTGGTTCTCCCGGCTCGTCCGGGGAAGTCGCGGGGGTGCCGCCATGAACCGGTCGAGCCGCGGATCCTCGAACTTCAGGCCGGAACAACCGGACGGCGTGACCACATAGTAGGTCCCGCTGATGAACGAAAGCGGATGGAGGTGCAGCGAGTGCGCCGCGGTCGGAGGCATGATGTTCACCCAGAGGTCCGTCAGCGCGATGGATCGACCACGCAGGTCGAATTCGAGCGTGCGGGCAAAGGCGCGGACATGGCGGACCAGATCCCGCTCGAGGGCGGCAAAAGTGCTCGAAAAGCGGTGGAGCTCGTTCATCGACGCGTAGCTGGTGTATCCGCCGGGATAGTTCCTGGCCGACCAGCGGCGGCCGGCGGCGTCGAATTCGCGCAGTCGCCGGCATTCGTCGGCGAGTTCGTCGTTCAACCGCGCCCAACCGGTTTTTCGCAGCGGTTCGCAGTAGATTTGGGTCGGAAACCAGGCGCGCGTGGGCATCGGGCCCAAGTGTCTGCTCGGGTGCGGCGTTGGCAAGTGCGCGCCCGGCGGCCTTGAGTTCGGCACGGAGCGCCGGCGGGTCGGCCGCCCGCAGCTTGGTCGAACGGTCGAGGTAGGCTTTCCAGGCGGGTCGCTCTGCGGCCGGGAGTCGGCTGATGCGGATATAGGCGCGGTGACCTCACCGCGCCCACATCTCATCGATTTCGGCGTCTCGTAGCATTGGGGAATCGTGTTTTTTCGGCACGATTCCGCAGGTCAGTAGTACGGTGTCCGCGCGAAGTCGCACCTGGCTGCCGATGATTGCGGTACCGGCTTGTTTTCGCCCGCCGCTCGGACTGTCCTTTCACCTTGTCCGTTGACCCGCTGGATGCGCGGGTTGCGTTTGTCCCATGCCTTTCCCGCCCATGCGCCGTTTTCTGTGCGTTCTTGCCCTGTTTTCGAGTCTCGCGGTGGTCCGTGGAGCGCCTCCGAAGCCCGAACTGCCGTCCTGGGTGGGCGAGGTGGGCGCGAAACGGATTCCTCAGGGCGCGAAGGAATACGCGGTGAAGGCGTTTGGCGCGGTGGCAGACGGAAGAACCGTCGCGACCGCGGCGATCCAGCGGGCGATCGACACGGCCAGCGCCGCGGGCGGCGGCGTGGTGACCTTCGAACCCGGGACCTACCTCACGGGCGCGCTGTTCGTGAAGAGTCATGTGCATCTCCGGATCGATCGCGGCGTGACCTTGATGGGGGTGGCGGATCTCGCCGCCTACCCGCGGCGGCCGACGCGCGTCGCCGGCATCGAGATGGAATGGCCGTCGGCGCTCCTCAATGTGTACGACGCCGAGGACGTGGAGATTTCCGGCGGCGGCACCGTCGACGGGAACGGCGAATGGTGCTGGCGCAAATACCAGACGATGCGGCCGGAATACGAGCGCCTCGGACTGCGGTGGGCGGTCGACTACGATGCCGAGCGCGTCCGGTTGTTCGTGGCGTGGAAATCCCACGACGTGACCCTGCAGGGGCTGCATCTGCGTCGCGCGGGATTCTGGACGGTGCAGGTGACCTACTGCGATCACGTCACGGTCGATGGCATCCGGATCACGGACAACGCCGGCCCGAGCACCGACGGCGTCGACATCGATTCCTCGAGCTACGTCCTCGTGGAGCACTGCGACATCGACAACAACGACGACGACATCTGCCTCAAATCCGGCCGGGACGCGGATGGCCAGCGGGTCAACCGGCCGACCGAGTACGTGGTGATCCGCGAAAACACGACGCGCCGGGGCGGTGGCATCGTGTCGTTCGGCAGCGAGACGGCGGGGGGAATCCGGCACATCGTGGCGTACCGGAACAAGGGGATCGGCACGAGCGAGGGGCTTCGGTTCAAGTCGGCCCGCACCCGGGGCGGGTACATTCACGACGTTCTCGTGCTCGACACGACGATGGAACACGTGCCGCGCCCATTCAGCTTCAACCTCGATTGGAATCCGGCCTACAGCTACGTGACGCTGCCGAAGGATCCGGCCAAGCTGCCGCCGGAACTGCATGGACGGATGCCAGCCTATTGGAAAGTGATGGCTGAACCCGTTCCGCTGTCGCGGGGCCTGGCCGATTTTGGCGACATCACAATCGCCGGCGTGGACGCATCGGGAGCGACGCAGATCTTCACGGCCAGCGGCGTGGCTTCGCGGCCGCTGCACGACATCGCCTGGACGAACGTGGTCGCGCGGGGGCGCCGCGCGGGTCGCATCGATTACGCGCGAAACTGGACCATGACGAACGTGAAGGTGCTGACGCCGGACGGCGAGCCCGTGCAGATCCTCAACGCCGAGAACGTCCAGGCTCCCGACGTGGAGAAGGCGCCGGTGGAGAAGGCGCCGGCAACGACGCGCTGAGCCGGGACCGAAGCCGGGGTGGTTTTCGCTTGCCAGGGGCGGGGTGGCTGGTGCTTGACCGTCTGGCATGAATTCGGCGTCCGCCCCAACGGTCCGGTCCATCGCCCGCACGCTCGGGCTCTCGCACACGACCGTGTCCGATGCCTTGCGGGGCAAGGGGCGCGTCGACCCTGCGACGGCGGAGCGCGTGCGCCAGGCGGCGCAGGAGGCGGGCTACCGGCGGAATCCGCTGGCCGCGGCGGTGATGTCCGAATTGCGCCGATCGCGGGGCGGAACGTTCCGGGGAGTCCTCGCCGCGCTCGACCTGTATGAGCCGGGGCGGGCGCCGCATGGCGCGTTCCACCGCGAGCTGCTCCAGGGCGGACGCGAGCGCGCCATCGAACTCGGCTTCAAGCTGGAGGAATTCGTGGTCGGGATCGAGGGCATGACCGTCCCGCGGCTCGACACGATCCTGCAGTCGCGCGGCATCAACGGCGTGCTGCTGCTGCCGTCGTGGTATGCGCCGGACTGGTCACAGCTCGACTGGTCGCGCTACGCGGCGATCTACACCGATTACGTGATCGAGCGCCCACCGCTCCACTGCGTGTGCTGCAATCACTACCGGTCGATGCTCATGATGCTGGCGAACGTCACCGCGCGCGGGTACCGCCGGCCCGGTCTGTACATCGAGCGGGGACGGGACGAGCGGACGCAGCGGCGGTTCAGCGCCGCGTTCCGTTCGTACCAGGAAAGCGATCCGAACATCGAGCGCGTCCCCCCGCTGATCGCCACGGACCGCAACCAGGCGGAATTCGTCCGCTGGTTCCGGCGTCACGAACCCGACGTGGTCTTCGCGCACTTCACGGAGGTCATCCAGTGGATGGAAAGCGCCGGCGCCCGGGTTCCGGCGACGCATGGCTTCGCGAGCCTGAACCTGCTGTACCGCACCCGGCCGTGCGCGGGGCTCGACCAGCAGCCGCGCGAGCTTGGTGCCCGTGCGGTCGAGCACCTCATTGCCCAGCTCCAACGCAATGAGACCGGGATCCCGCAGTGGCCGACGACGACCACGATCCCCGGCCGCTGGGTCGAGGGTCCGACCCTCCGCCCGGCAGGGAAGCGCTAGACCCGTTGATCTCGAGTCGTAGCCGCCGGTAGGGAGCGGAGTCCCAGCCCTGCCACCTGAGCCGTCGCGCCGACGATGGCGCGGAAGGGACTCCGCGCCCTACCGGAGACTACTTTTTCGGCGCCGCTGGATTCGGCGCGAACATCCGGGTGATGAGCGCGTGGACGACTTCCGGCGCCGACAGGGTGCGCGCCGAGGGCTGGAAATACCGCGCCGCCGCCAGGCGCTTGTTCGTGCGGGCGGTCCGGAGCGACACGTCCAGCTCGATCAGGTAGGTGTGAAACTCCCAGGTCCA
>DASZYH010000015.1:0-17698 GCA_035545515.1 Opitutaceae bacterium | reverse complement strand
AGCCGGTACACGTTCCACCCGGTCAGCTCGCGACTCGCACCATCGGCGCCGTGAAACACGACCGGCCCGTGAATTCCCTTCCGATCGGCAATTCCCGCCCCGAAGTTCACGCGTCCCATCGGTTCGACGAGAATGTCCAGCCGCATCGACGCGGTGCGGGCTGGGACAGTGAAGGTGTAATGGCCCGCGCGCCGATCGGTGATCGCGATGCGTTTCCCATCGAGCAGCACGTAGCCAAAATCGTGAATCTCCTTCGCTTCGACGCGCCCCGCCAGCCCGGGCGGCAGTTCGGTGCGATAATCGATCGCACCGTAGCCCTGGTCATAATCCTCCATCGTCCGTGGCTGCTCGTCGTGAATCGGTTCCGGGAGATTGGCGAAGAGCGGAGCACATTCCGCCAGCGTCACCGGCGCAAACGTCGTCACCGGGTTCCGCGGCGGCACGGCCGGCAGGGTCTCGCCCGGCGCGAGATAGTGACGGAGCAGTTCGCGGGTGCGGTAAAACTTCTCCGTCGGCCAGCCGGCCTCGCTGATCGGAGCATCGTAATCGTAGCTCGAGGTGTCGGGCTTGAACGGCCGGTCGGCGCCGGACCACAGGCCAAAGGTCGTTCCCCCGTGCGCCATGTAGATGCTGAAGGATGCCTTCATCTCCAGCATCTGCTTGAGGTCACCGAGATACGAGTCGACCCGTCCGGTGTGGTGCGGTGCACCCCAGGTGTCGAACCAGCCGGGATAGAACTCCCCGCACATCAGCGGACCGCGCGGGAGAATTTCGCGGAGCGCCTTGAACGCGACGACCGGGTTCTTCCCGAAATTGACCACCGGGAACAGGTCGGGGCGGTATGCCTTCTTCAGATCGTTGACCGGATTGCAGGCGAACAAGGGGACGTCGAATCCGGCATCGATCACCGCCTGCCGCAGTTCGCCGAGGTAGGCCGTGTCACGGCCGTAGGAGCCATATTCGTTCTCGACCTGCACCATGATGATGGGGCCGCCGTGCGTGATCTGCAGCGGTCCCAGCACCCGCCCGACCTCCCGCAGGTAGCGCTTCGCCGGATCGAGGAACGCCGGGTCGCTGGAGCGGAGGCGGATCGAGTGGTCCTTCAGCAGCCACCACGGAAGTCCGCCCATCTCCCACTCCGCGCAGGCGTACGGGCCCGGGCGCAGGATGACCCAGAGTCCTTCCTCCTGCGCGATCCGGCAGAACTCGGCGATGTCGGCCTGCCCCGACCAGTTGAATCTATCCGGCGTCGGTTGCTGGAGGTTCCAGAACAGGTACGCGCAGACCGCGTTCAGTCCCATCGCGTGCGCCATCCGCAACCGCTGCCGCCAGTACTCGCGCGGCACCCGCGCCGCGTGGATTTCCCCGCAACGGATCTCGAATGGTTTTCCATCGAGCAGGAATGCATCGCTTCCAATCGCGAAGGTATGAGCAGACGCCACCGAGCGGAAGATGACGCCGGCGGCCAGGAGCACCACCAACCAGCGGATGCGTACAGGGGTCATGCGTTGTGATTCAGCAGCACGGGCGCGACAGCGCAAAGGCGAAAGCCTTCGAACGGATCGACGGATCAAAACCTGGGCTGGTGGAAATGGAGCGTTCTTACCTAGTGTGGGCGTCCGCCTGATCTCCCGGCCCCCGACCGATGCTCATCATGAAGAAAATCCTGTTCGTTGCCCTCGCCGTCCTTTCGTTCGGATCCCGCGGTTTCGGTGCCCCGGTTTCCGGCCGCGACATCATCCCGCCGGCGCCCGACTGGGTGCACCATGCAGTCGTCTACCAGATTTATCCGCAGAGTTTCTATGACTCGAACGGCGACGGGATCGGAGACCTCAACGGGATCATCGCCAAGCTCGACTACGTGAAGAGCCTCGGCGTCGACGCGATCTGGCTCAACCCGTTCTTCGACTCGCCCTTCAACGACGCCGGGTACGACATCCGCGACTATTTCAAGGTCGCGCCGCGCTACGGCACGAACGCCGACGCCAAGCGGCTGTTCGCGGAGGCGCACAAGCGCGGCCTGCGCGTGCTCTTCGACTTCGTCACGAGCTACACGTCGATCGACAATCCCTGGTTCGTGGCTTCGACGAAGCAGCAGCCGAGCCGCACCTGGAACTGGTACATCTGGACGGACAACGCGTGGAAGAACGAGCCCAATCCCCTGTTCGTGCACGGCTACGGCGAGCGGAATGGGAATTTCCTGAGCAACTTCTTCTGGAACGAACCGGCGCTGAACTATGGTTATGGAGAGCCGGATCCGAACAAACCGTGGCAGTTGCCGACGGATGCCCCCGCCGTCCTGGCGCTGCGGGCGGAAATGCAGAAGGTGATGCGATTCTGGCTGGACCTGGGCGCCGACGGTTTTCGCGCCGACATGGCGGGTGCGCTGGTGAAAGGGCCGGACCCGCGGCACCAGACGCTCGCGTTCTGGCGCGACAACCGGCGGATCCTCAACCGGGATTATCCGCAGGCGTTCATGGTCTCCGAATGGTCGGGGCCGCGCCAGGCGCTGGACAGCGCGTTCCACGCGGACTTCTACCACTGGGTCGACGGGTTCAACGACCTCTACCAGAAGGAGAGCTGGCGGATCGGAAACGGGATGAGCGACGGTCACAGCTTCTTCGACCGTGAAGGCCGCGGGGACGTGAGCAAATTCCTGGCGCGCTACGTGCCCGACTACGAGGCGACCCGCGCCGAAGGCTACATCTGCCTGCCGCTCGGAAACCACGACATTGCACGGCTCGCCAACCATCGGACGACCGATGAACTCGAGATGATCATGGCCTGGGGTCTCACGATGCCGGGCGTGCCGTTCATCTATTACGGGAACGAGATCGGGATGCGGCAGCTCGGCGACGGCACCCCGCAGATCGAGGGTGCCTACCGGCCGCGGGCCGGCGCCCGGACGCCGATGCAGTGGAGCACCGGGAAGGATCTCGGTTTCTCCACCGCGCCGGCGGACAAACTCTACCTGCCGGTCGATGCCGCGCCGGATGCGCCCAACGTCGCCGCGGAGGAAAAGAACCCGGCCTCGCTCCTGAACCGGGTGCGCCGGCTGATCGCATTGCACAAACACGAACGGGCGCTCAGCAACTACGCCGAGTTTGTCCCGCTCTACGCGCGGCCCGACACCTATCCCTTCGTCTACGCGCGGGCGAGCGGCCCGGACGTGATCGTCGCGTTCTTCAATCCCGCGGACCGCGAAGTCACCGCCAGTTTCGACTTCGATGCGACGAACCGCGACCGGACGTTGCTCGCGGGGCGGGAGCTGACGTTGGGCCAGAGCCCGGGCATGATGTCGGTAAAAATGCCCCCCGTGAGCTATGCGCTCTACCGGTATCGGGTCCGCCGCTGACACCGCGGGTGGCGCCCGCCCGAAACCGCGGGTTCCCTACGGCGAATTTCCGATCCCGAATTCATCCTTTCCAGGGTCGGAAATCGCGCGACTCGTGCGCGGCAGGGACTAAAGAAATTGGGCGTTGCCCCGTCCCGCTCATGAACTTTCCCGATGCCAGCCTGCCCCCCATCCTTCTCGTCGACGATTCCGACGATGACATCTTCTTCCTCCGCCACCGGCTGCGCTCCGGGGGGATCACCAACCCGATCGTGACGTTTTCAGCGACGGCCGACGCGCTGGCATATCTCCGCTGCGCGCCGGTCGAACGCCCCATGCCAGGCCTCCTGTTCACGGACATCCGGATGCCGCACGGCGACGGATTCAGCCTGATCGGGGCGATCCGCTCCCGGCCCGAATGGGATCCGGTCAAGGTGGTTGCGATCACCTGCTCGAACGACCCCCGCGATCTCCAACGGGCACTGCGGATCGGGGTGGACGGATACCTGATCAAGTTTCCCACGCCCGACCTGCTGGCCGACTTCATTAATCACGGTCCGTGGTTTGCCCGGACCGGCGGAATCCGGGAGGCGGCGGTGACCACGATCGGCTCCGTGAGTCCGTTCGCGTCCCGGCTGCTCTGCGCCTAGACCGGTTGAAACAAAGGTGTGGTCGATCGCGGGCGCGATGCCTTAGCTGGTAGGGCTGAGACTGGCACTCCGCTCTCCGCCACGGCGGCGACGGGACTCGCCACCCCACCCTCGGATGGGGGCCGAGGGACGGCCGAGGAATCAACGCGCGGCGCGGACGTAGGTCTGGATCGCGTGCGCCGGCAGCCGGCAGTCGAGCGTATCGTGATCGACCGAAATCCGGAACGAGGCCTCGTGATCCGTGGCGTTCAGGACGACGCAGACGAGTGATCCGTCCGGATTCGCAAAACCGATCGACTGGAGACCGCCCGGGCCGCCCGCGGAGGCGATCCGATGGGCGCCCGGGTGGACAAACCGGCTGAACTGGCCGATGTAATAGAAGGCGGCGCTGTAACGGATCTCGCCGGTGCGCGTATCGACGATGACGGGAGCGTCGCAGAAATTGCCCACGTGATTCGGCCCGCCGCGCTGGTCGAGAACGATGTTCCAGTCCAGGAACCCGCACACCCAGGCGTCGAAGGACGAAATCATCTGCGCCGCGTAGTGCTCGCCGTGATCCCACGCCCCGAGCGTGTCGCCTCCCTCACAGCACCCCTCGGTAAACAGGATCGGCTTGTCCGGAAACCGCTGATGAACCCGCGCCGTCGCGTCGAAGTCGTCGCTGACGTACCAGTGGACGCCCATGCCCCACAGATATCGGGCCGCCTTCGGGTCGCCGAGCATGGCGGCCGCACGCGCCTCGATGCCGTCACGGTTGTGATCCCAGCCCAGCAGCTTGACTCCCGACAGGCCCGCGTTGGCGAGCGCCGGCCCGAGATAATCGCGGACAAAATCGCGCTCCTCGTCGGGCGTGTAGAGGCACGACTCCCACGTCTGCCTCGCCTCGGGTTCGTTCTGGACCGTGAAGGCCCAGATGGGAATCCCCTCCTCATCACGCATCGCGCGGATGAACCGCACGTAGAAATCGGCCCACGCCGCACGGTACTCGGGCCGCAGGGCGCCGCCGTCATCCATGCGGTTGTTCGTCTTCATCCACGCCGGGGGACTCCACGGTGAAACCAGAAGGTGCAGCCGGCCGGGACCCGCCGTTTCCTGCACCTCGTGCAATAGCGGCAGCAGCCACGGCCGCATCGGCTCGAGGCTGAAATGCCGCAGGTCGAAATCGCCCGGGGTGTCGTCGAGCGTCCACATGTTCAGCGAAAAGTCGCACGAGTTCAGGTGCGTTCGGCCCAGCGTGTACCCGATTCCAACCTGCGGATCGTAGTACCGGCGGATGACCTCGCGGCGGCCCGCCGCCGGGAGCTGGGCCAGCACCCAGGCGGAGGATTCCGTCAGTGCACCGCCGAACCCGACCATCTCCTGATAGCGGCGGGTCGGGTCGAGGGTGAGCGTCGCGGCTCCCGCGGGTCCGGGCCCGGCGGCCGCGATCATCGTCAGGCGGTGGCCGTTGTCGCGGGCGGTCTCATAGACGGTCCACGGGGACGAGGCTCCATAAGCGAGCGGAGCGAGAAGCAGTGTCAGGGGAAGAAAAATGCGCGCGGAAGACATGAGATGAAAAGGAAAGGCGCCGGCGGCACGCCGCCGAATTCGAGGCGGTCAAGCGACATCACGGAAAATTGGGAAACACGAAACCGCGGGAACGATGGAAGGATTCAGTGGCCAACGATGGAAAGAATCTGTGGGTAGGGCGCGGACTCCGTTCCGCGCCATGGCGGCGAAGAGACTCGCCGCCCTGCCTTTGTCGGCGCCATCGGCGAATGAGTTGAGAGTCCAGAGTTGAGAGACGGATACCTGGTGGCGCGGAGTCCCTTCCGCGCCCCGGTCTCAGAGTTTGTAATCGAACGTCAGCTGCCAGCGGCGCGGCGCGGCGTAGATGAAACCATACCGCTTCCGGTCGTTGGCGACGTTGTCGACGTTGAGCTGGACGCTGGCGGGGTGCCGGCCGGCCTGGAAGGCATACTTCACCATCGCGTTGAGCGTGATCCGGCTCGGGGTCTGGAGGGTGATCGTGTTGCCATTGTTATCGAGCGCGTTCTGGCCATACGCCGGGTAGATGATGCGCGCGCTCTCGTACTCGCCGCCGAAGCCGAACGAAATTCCGTGCAGCGCCGACGTTTTCGCGAACTGGTAGTTCATCCAGGCGGTGGCCTGGTTCTTCGGCGTGTCATCCATCGGCAGGCCCGTGCCGAACGCGATGAACGTCGAGGTGTCGTTCGGGTTCGTGTACACTTGGTTCAGCGGCCGGCCGGCGGTGGCGGACCACGAGATCGGCGCGTACCAGATGGCCCACCTGTCCTGCGGATACGGATACTTTGCCCAGGCCTGCGCATTCAGCACGACCTTCTCGACGTGCGACCACGTGAAGAGCACCTGCAGGTTGTCGGTCGGCTGGAGCAGGATCTGCGTATCCCAGCCGCGCGAGCGGTCCGTACCGGTGGCGACGCTCTTCTGCGCGCCGTTGTCGTCCATTGTCGCGTTGTTGACGAGGTTGTCGAACGGCAGGCTGCCCGGGTCCGCGCCGCCGTATAGCCAGCCCCACCAGCCAAACTGTTTCTGGGCGTAAACATTGGCGAAGACGGAATCGAGAAGGGCGGCTCCCGTGGGCTTCGAGGCGTTCGCATACCAGTTGGTGCTGCCGGCGGAATTCTTGGCCTGATATACGGTGCCGGCGGTCACGGCGGCATCCCACTGGGCCTTGGAGGCGACCACGGCGCCGTTCCAGCCGTTGTTGTACGGATTCAGGTCGTTGACGTTGTAGACGATGTCCTTGTTCGGATTGAACTTCAGGTTTTTCGACACGACGGGGGCAAACCAGACGAGGCTCGAGCTGCCGACCTGCGCGCGGCTGCGGGTGATCTCGAACCGACTGATCGTCCCGGAAATCCGGCCGTGGAAGAGATCGAATTTGAGCCCGACCTCGTTGTCCTTCGCCAGCGTCGCCTGGAGCGGCTGGCCGTAAAGGTCGAGCTTGCCCTGGTAATTCGGCTCCACGCCCTCCGAATGCATCGCGTAGACGGCGAGCTCGCGTCCCGGCGTGAGATCGAGACTGGCGCCGTACTGGTGCGTCGTATCGCGGCTCGGGGTCGCCATGGTCGTGGACGGCGCCGTGTCGCCGCGGGGCGTGCCGTTCGCGTTGAACTCGGGATTGTACTGCCAGACCTTGTTCCAGCTCCGGTCGCGCCGCACGCCGCCGATGAGCGTCAACCGGTCGTCGAGAAACTTGCCCTGGTAGACCGCGTAGAGCGCGGGGTTCGAGGTCGTGGTCTTCTGGTTGTCCCACTCGACCATCGTCCGATCGGCGGAGCCGTCGCCCTGGTGGCCAAAGCGGAAATAGGAGTAATCGGCCGGGCTGTGGTAATTCGCCACGTCGCCCGGCGTCTGGCGGGTGCGGTCCTCGACGGTCTCCCGCGTGTAGCTCAGACCGCCGAGCAGCGAGTTGTTGATCCGGACCCAGCGGGACGACTGCTGGAACAGGCGAAGGTCGTAATTCAGCTCCACCCGGACCTGGTCATGCGTGTTGTCCTGGGCGTGGCGCTCCCACTGGTAGGAAACGGTCGACGGCTGCGGGCCCACGGGCACGCCCGACTGGGTCGACGACAGGCCGGCATACGTGATGGGCGCGATCGCCCAGGCGGGGACGCTGCTGCCGGACGCGACGGTCTGGAGCGCGGCGAGATTGTCGAGCTGGTCGAAATTGAACGTTGAGTGATCGAAGCCGGCGAGCAGGTGGAGGTTGCGGCCGAGCTCCTGGGTGATCTTGAACTCGAGGTTGGTGGTGGTGCTGTCGCGATAGGTATCCGGACCGCTCCAGCGGAAGTTCCGGACGTCACGGCCGGGGATTGCGAGGAAGTCGCCGTTGTACCCGGCGCTGTCGTTCACGTAACCCGAGACGGCGGCGCGCAGGTCCTGCCAGCCAATGCCCTTCTGGTGCTGATGGCCGAGTTCGACGTCGAGCAGCACCTCGGTTCCGGCAAAGGGCCGCCAGGTGATCACCGGCGAGATGAACGTGTGGTTCTCATTGTTGAAGTCGGTGTACGAGCGTGTGGTCTGCACGGCGCCCGTGAGCCGGTAAGCCACGGTCCCCGAGGAGGACAGCGGACCGGTGAGGTCGATCGTGCTGCGGAGGAAGTCGTAGCTGCCGTAAGCGAACGTGAGCTCGGCGCCGGGCTTGGGGTCGGGCGTCTTCACGAGATAGTTCACGACGCCGCCGAAGTTGCCGACGCCGTAGAGCAGCGAAGAGGGGCCGCGGGCGATTTCGATGCGCGAGATGTTGACGGAATCGGTGGCGTTCTGGCGGCGGAAGCCGTCGCGCAGGACGGATTCCGTCTCGAAGCCGCGGATCTTCATGTGCGTCTGGTCGGGACTCGCGGTGACGCCCTCCGGGTTGTTGATCTTGCCGGGAGTGGTGGAGAAGCTGCCGGCGGGCGCGCTGTAATCGTTCTGGGTCTGGAGCAGGATGCCGGAGCTGTAGCGGAGCGACTGCCGGAGATCGGTCGCACCGGTGTCGCGCACGAACTGTTCCGTGATCACCTCGATCGGCATCGGCAGATCCTTGATCGGCGTGTTGAGCCGGGTGCCGGAAATCGAGTTGGTCGCACGATAACCGCGATCCTTGTCGGTGCTGACCGTGAACGGCGAAAGGACGATCGTTTCGTCGGCGTTGGAACCGGTGGTGGGAGCCGGCGCCGGGGCCGGGGCCTCGGGTGCGACCTGCGCCCGGATGGTGAGGCCGCACGTCAGCGCGACGCACAGCGCAAGGGAGAACTTCGGGACGGACATGGGGAGGGGTGCTGGGGTTGGTTGAGCGCGGACGGGCGAAAATCCCGCCGCGAGGATGCGACCGTATCAATCCGGCGCCCCGGCTCGCATCCCCCTTTCGGGTGGAGGCGCCCCGGCGCCCAGATGCAGAGCGAACGCATCCCCCTTTCGGGTGGTGCCGTCCGCCGGGAATTGTCGTGAATTGCCCCCACCGCGGTCTAATCTCGCTGACCGCTCCGCTCCCCTGCCCCCCTGCCCATGCGCGCGGTCCCCCCCTGGATATTCCGGCTGCTGCTTGGCGCCACAGCCCTGTTGCCGTGCGCAGCGCCGGCTGCGGACCCCGTTCCGGTCCCGCTGACGACGGCCGCGTCGGTGTTGAAGCTCACGGGAGAGGACGCCGGACGTCGGCTGCCCATTGCGGTGACGGGCGTGGTGACCGCCGCCGAGCCGGACTGGAACGGCCAGTTCTTCGTCCAGGACGCGACGGGCGGGGTGTTCGTGGAAAATTTCCAGCGTCCCGCGCCGGTACCCGGCGACGTCGTGGCCATCGAGGGCGTGAGCCACCCCGGCGCGTTCGCGCCGATCATCAGCGCGCCGCACTGGCGCAAGATTGGAACGGCACCGCTGCCCGAACCGAGGCGGGTGCCGATCGACGACCTGCAGACCGGCGGGGAGGATGGCCAGCGCGTCGAGGTCGAAGGCGTGGTGCGGACGGCCCGGTTTGAACTCGGCCGGCTCGTCATGGACGTGTCCGTCCTCGGCCAACGCCTTCAGGTGCAGGCGCACGTGACACCGGAATTCGATCCCGCGGCGCTGGTCGCGGCTCGCGTCCGGGCGCGCGGGACGGCCGCGACGCACTACATCGGAGTTCTCCGGCATCTCACGTCCGTCGCCGTGTATGTGCCGCGCCTCGAGGACTTCACAATCCTCGCCCGCGACCAGGCAAATCCCTTCGACGAACCGGTGACGCCGGTGAACGCGCTCGCCCAGTACCGCCGCCGCCGCGAGGCCGAGCGCCGGCTGCATATCCGCGGCGTGGTGACATTGCAGCGGCCCGGCGTCGATGCGTTCATCCAGGACGACTCCGGCGGGATCCGGGTGGTGAGCACGCAGCCGGACCGGTTCGGCTTCGGTGATGACGTCGAAGCCGTCGGGTTCCTCGAATACGAGAACCATCTTCCCCTGCTCCGCGATGCGGTGATCCGGCGGGTCGCCAGCCGGCAGCCAGCGCCCATCCCGCGGCCGGTGCAATTCCACGATATCGTCCAGGGCGAATATCATGGCGAATTCATCACGCTTCGCGGCCGCGTGCTCGATCGTTCGACCCGGACCGAGGTGCGCGCCGACGGCCAACCCGTCGGCCAGACCACCACCTGGGTCGTCCAGGGCGCGGACGCAACCTTCACGGTCGAATACGCCGGCGGCCGACGCGACGCGCCGCCCCCGCCCGCTCCCCCGGGGTCGGTCGTCGACGTCGACGGCGTCTGCCAGCTCACGATCGATGCGACCGGCAAGGTCCTGTCGGTTCGGCTGCTCCTGGGCTCGCCCGAGGCGATCCGGATCGTCGCCCGCCCAAGCTGGATCACCCCGTCCCGACTTCTGGCCGGACTGGGCATCGTGAGCGCCGTGCTGGTCGTCGCCCTCGCCTGGCTGTTGACCATCGCCAAGAAGAACGCCGCGCTGCGCCGGGTGGTCCGCGAACTCGAGCAGGCGCGCGAAAACCTCCAGGAGGCGCACGACACGCTCGAGGAGAAGGTCGCCGAGCGTTCCGCCCAGCTCCAGGTGGAAATGACCGCGCGCAAGACCGCCGAGCTCGAATTCAAGGCCGTGCTGACCGAACGCACGCGGCTGGCCCGGGACCTCCATGACACCCTGGAGCAGACGCTCGCCGGCATCGCCCTCCGGCTGAACACGGCGGCGAAGCTCGCAAGGCGGGACCCGGACGGCTCGGAGGTCAACCTGCAGTTTGCCCGGAACTGGCTGCATCAGAGTCAGGTCGACCTCCGGCGCTCCATCTGGGACCTGCGTTCCCGCGAACTCGAGGAGTTCGACCTGGCGAGCGCGCTGCGGTACAGCGCCGAGCAGGTCGTCGAAGGGACCGACGTGGTGCTCGACTTCCAGACCACCGGGCAGCCGGCTGCCCTGCCCGAGGTGGTCGAGGAAAACATCCTGCGGATCGCGCAGGAAGCGCTCACCAACCTCGCCCGCCATGCGCGCGCCAGGGCCGTGCGCGTGCTGCTCGAGTTTGCGCCCGAGGCGCTCCGGCTGCGGGTGGAAGACGACGGCGTGGGCTTCGACTCGACCGCGGCGCCGCAGGAGGGACATTTCGGATTGACGGGGATGGCCGAGCGGGCGCGGCGCATCTCGGGCCGGGTCGTGGTCACGAGCCGGCCCGGCCAGGGAACAACCATCGTCGTCGAGATCCCGCTGCATCCCGAGCCAGCGCCCACGGCGGGAAGCAAGGCCAACTCCGATCCATGAACCCGGCCCTCCCGCTTCGAATCCTGGTCGCCGACGATCACTTCATCGTCCGCAGCGGCCTGGTTGCGCTGATCGATTCCGAACCCGGGATGAAAGTCGTCGCGCAGGGGGCGGATGGCGCGCAGGCGGTGACGCTGTACGCCGAGCACCAGCCGGACGTCGCCATCCTGGACATCCGGATGCCCGGCAAGAGCGGTACGGAAGCGGCGGAGGCGATCCGCCAGGTGTTTCCGAACGCGCGGATCCTCATGCTCACCGCCTACAACGGAGACGAGGACATCCATCGCGCGCTCCGGGCCGGAGCGGCGGGGTACATTCTCAAAACGTCCACGGGGGATGATCTGATTCCGGCAATCCGGGCGGTCGCGGGCGGGCTGCGCTGGATTCCCTACGATGTGGCGGGGCGGCTTGCGGCGCGGCGCCAATACGAAACGCTGACCGCCCGGGAGATCGATGTGCTGCGCTTGATTGCGAAAGGCCGCGCGAACAAGGAAATCGCGGCGGCACTCGCCATTTCGGAAAACACGGTGAAGGACCACCTGAAGAGCATCCTGGGCAAGCTGCATGCCTCGGCCCGCACGGAAGCGGTGACCGCCGCCGTCCAGCGCGGGATCATCGAACTGTAGGCCCGGTCCGGCGTGGATCGGGTGCGGACTCCGTTCCGCGCCATGGCGGCTGTGCCGCAGCCAAGCGACTGGCCCACACTGTCTAGGCAGCGAAGGGACTCGCCGCCCTACCTTCCGGGCGGGCAAGGGCGCAGCCCTACGACCCGACGGCGGGTTCCGGAACCGGCGCGGGCAGGACGGATTTGACCCGGATGAGCGCGAGGGCCGCGACGAGCATGGATGCCCCGCCGAGCATGACCGCCGGCATGACGTCGCCTCCGAGGAATCGCGCCACGACCGGACCGAGGATCGTCGCCGCGATGATCTGCGGGATGACGATGAAGAAGTTGAACACGCCCATGTAGAAGCCCATCCGCTCGGCCGGAATCGCATTGGCGAGCAGCGCGTAGGGCATCGAAAGGATGCCGGCCCAGCCGATGCCGACCGCAACCATCGAAACCAGGAGCAGGTGATACTCCTGCCAGAGGGCGACGGCGAGCAGCCCGAGCCCGGCGGTCGTCAGGCAAAACGCATGCAGCCCGAGGGCGGAGAACCGCCGCGCCAGCGGCACGAGCAAAAAGGCAAAACCGAACGCGACGCCGTTATACGTGGAAAAGCACACGCCGCCCCACTCCACCCCGCGGTCGTAGGCGGCCGTTCCAGGCGCGCCGTGGAAGATCGCGCGGGCAATCGCCGGAGCGAAATAGATCCACATGCAGAACAGCCCGAGCCAGGAGAAGAACTGGACGACGGCCAGCCGGCGCATCACGGCCGGCATGGACCGGAGCCCGGCAAAGATCTCGACGAAGCCGCGGCCGACGCCGGCGGTGGCCGCCTTGTGCGCGGCGAAGGCCGCGGGATCCTCGGGCGGATTCTCCGGGGTGGTGAGGATCGTGTAGAGCACCGCGCTGATGAACACGACCGCACCGACATAAAAGGAAAGGTGCACCGCCGCCGGGATCCGGCTGGCGCCCGTTTCCGTTGCGGCCAGGTGAAACACGTTCGTGAGCAGCCACGGCAGCGCCGACGAGAGCACGGCGCCGAGACCGATCAGCAGGCTCTGCATCGCGAAGCCAACCTTGCGCTGCTCCGAGGGTAGAAGGTCGCCGACGAACGCGCGAAACGGCTCCATGCTGATGTTGACCGAGGCATCCAGGACCCAGAGGAGCCCCGCCGCCATCCACAGGTTCGACGAATTCGGCATCGCGACCAGCGCCAGGCTGGCGGCAATGGCGCCGGCCAGGAAATACGGCCGGCGACGACCGAGCCGGTTCCAGGTCCGGTCGCTGCAATAACCGATGATCGGCTGGACGATCAGGCCGGTCACGGGCGCCGCCAGCCAGAGCAGCGGGATGTCGCTCTCCTTCGCCCCGAGATACTGGTAGATGGCGCTCATATTCGCCATCTGGAGGCCCCAGCCGAACTGGATGCCCAGGAACCCGACGTTCATGTTGATGATGGCGGGGAGCGACAGGGAGCGCATGGAATTGCGGAGTTCGGATTGCGGATGGCGAAGATCCGACGGCGGATCGGGGAATTCCTATCGAAGGCGGCGGGCGGATGGCGGATCCGCGAGAGCGGGAGGTTTTCGAGTGGCGATTTCGCTCGGTGGCAGGACGCGGAGTCCCTTCGGCGCCTCGAATCAGGAGTGGTTCGAGCCGTCGTGGTTCTCCGGAGGTTTGCTGTATTCCCGGAGAGTGTGGTCGCCGGTGCGGTCGTAGAGCTCGATCCAGTTTCGCAGCGTGGCGACCTTGTCGGCGCGCAACGTCTTGAGCTGGGCGGCGGTGAATCGCCACTGCCAGTTCCCCTCCGACGTGCCGGGCCGGTTCAGGGTCGCGGAGGCCGGCAAGTCGAGCAGGTCCTGCATCGGCACGACCGCCAGCCGCGAAACAGTGGCGAGCAGGGCCCGGATCACCGGCCAGGCGGACCGGCTCCCGCCGAGTTGGAAGTAGGCGTCGATCTTGTCCTCATACGCCGCCGGCAGGTGCTCCAGCCAGCCGCGGCAGGTGATGTTGTCGTGCGTTCCGGTGTAGGCGACGCTGTCCGGCGGATAGAAGTGCGGCAGATTGACGTTGTGCGCGTCGTGGCCGTAGGCGAACTGAAGGATTTTCATGCCGGGCAGGCCGGCGGCGCGGCGGAGCGCGACGACTCCCGGGCCCGTGTAGCCCAGGTCCTCCGCGATGATCCGCGCATGGGGAAGGGCGTCCCGGACCGCGTTCAGGAACGGCAGCCCCGGACCGTCGCGCCAGCGGCCCCCGCGCGCATCCGGCGCGCCCGCCGGAACCTCCCAGTAGGTGTCGAAGCCGCGGAAGTGATCGAGTCGGATGATATCGTAAAGATCGAACGCGGCGCGGAGCCGGTCGATCCACCACGCGTATCCGGTGCGGGCGAGATGTTCCCAGTCGTAGAGCGGATTGCCCCAGAGCTGGCCCGTGGCGGAGAAATAGTCGGGCGGCACGCCCGCCGTGGCGAGCGGCTGACCGGAGGGGTCGAGCCGGAAGACCGGTCGGTTCTGCCACGTGTCGGCGCTGTCGAACGCGACGAAGATCGGAACATCACCGATGATGCCGACCCCGCGTTCGGCGGCGTAGCGCCGCAAGCGCTGCCACTGGCCGAAGACGACGTACTGATAGAATGCGTGCCGGTCCACGTCGCGGCGCGCCGCCGCCGGCATGACGGCCCGGAGCGTGCGCCGCCAGCTCCGGTACTCGGCCGGCCAGAGCGTCCAGGCGTATCCGCCGAAATGCGACTTCAGCGCCATGAAGTCAGCGAACGGTTCCAGCCAGCGGGCATGACGCTCCCGGAACGCCGCGAACGACCCGAGCCCGTTGACTTCGTCCGCGCCCGCCGCCGCAAACCGGTCGTGGGCCCGCGCCAGCACCGACCAGAACGTCTCGTAAAGCCGGCCGTAGTCGACCCGGTCCTCGGGCAGCGCGTCGAGCACCGCGACTTCGCGCCGCTCGAGCAGGCCGTCGTGTTCCAGCTCCGCCAGGTCGATGAGATAGGGATTGCCGGCCGAACCGGAGAACAACTGGTAGGGCGAGTCGCCAAAACCGGTCGGTCCGATCGGGCAGATCTGCCAGTACCGGAAACCCGCCTCGGCCAGGAAATCGACGAAGTCGCGCGCCCCGGGACCGAGGTTGCCGATGCCGTAGCGGCCCGGCAGCGACGTCACGTGCGCGAGCACGCCGGCGGAACGCGTGTCGAGCCAGGTGCCGGAGGCAGCCGGGGCCGGCGCGCGCGCCTTAACGCCACTCGAGATCGTGCGCTTGGTTGTCATCGCTGATGCGGAGGTGGAGGCCATCGCTGGAATCGTGCCACCAGCCGGGACCGTTCGCCGTTGCGGCGATCGCGGCCAGCGGGTGTCCGTCGACGGTCACGGCCCGGGGAACCGGCGCCTGGTGCACGACAAACTCGAACGTGCGGGCCGGGGTGGCGTACTTATGCTCCGGCACTGCGACCGAGAGTCCCGCACCCGCGGGTGTCTTCTGCAACCGGACGGTCGTTCGCCGGAACACGCCGGACAGATACGCGGGGGAAATTCCGTCGTCCTCGTAGAGCGATCCGGCGGCGGCGCCCCCATCATCGGGGTAGACGTCGAACCGGATGGGGTCCCAGGGTTTCTCGCCGACGTAGTTCATCGCCACCGTCGACGGCACGATACTGCCGCCGCGGACCCAGAGCGGAAGATGATCGAGCGGAGCCTGGACCGTGAGCAGCCCGCGACCGCCCTCGACCGCGCGTCCAGTCCAGAAATCGTACCAGCGTCCGCGCGGCAGATACACGTCGCGCTGGCGCTGTTGGGCATGAAGCACCGGCGCGGCCAGGAAGGCGTCCCCCACCATGAACTCGTCAGCGAGGTTCAGCGCCGTGGGATCATCCTGGAAATCCAGCAGGAGCGGCCGGAACAGCGGCAGACCGGTCCGATGCGCCTCCTCGAGCGTGGTGTAGAGGAACGGAAGCAGCCGGTAGCGCAGCTTGAGGTACTTTCGCACGATGTCCTCGTACGGCGCGCCGTAGCGCCAGGGTTCGTGGTCGTAATCGTCGATCGCGCCGTGGTTGCGACAGAGCGGTACGAAGGCGGCGACCTCGTAGCTGCGCGCCAGCAGTTCGCCCGTGCCGCGCCCCATGAAGCCCGGAAGATCGGACCCGACGAAGGCCTCGCCCGAAAGGCCGAGCGACTGGAACATCGAGACGTTCAACGCCAGACCGGCGAAGGTCGCGTTGCTGTCGCCGGTCCACATCGTCGCGTACCGTTGCACGCCCGCGTAGCCGGCGCGCGTGATCACAAACGGCCGCCGCTGCGGCTGGATCCGTTCCAGCCCCTCGTAGGTCGCCCGCGCCATGTTCAGCGCAAACGTATTCCGGTTCTTGGCGTAGAGACTGTGCGTGCCGAGATCGTCGAACACGACGTCGTGCTGCGACGCCCCGGACTTGTCCACGAAGTCGGACGGCTCGTTCATGTCGGTCCAGATGCCGGCCACGCCGCGGTCGAGGAGCGCGTGGAACTGGTTGCCCCACCACCGGCGCGCGTCCGCGCGGGTGTAGTCGACGAAGACGGCCTTGCCCGGCCAGACCTCGCCGATGTAGGGCGAGCCGTTCGTCCGGCGGAGGAAATAGTCGTGCGCCGCGCCGTCGGTGTAAACCGGGTACCCACCCTCCGGCTGGTACTTGATTCCGGGATCGACGATCGTGACCACCTTCACGCCCTCGCGGGCCAGACGCGCGGTCATCGCCCCCGGATCGGGAAACCGTCGCGGATCCCACGTGAACACCCGGAAGCCGTCCATGTAGTGGATGTCGAGGTAAAGCGCATCGAGGGGAAGGTCGCGCTCCCGGTACTGGCGCGCGATCTCCTCCACCATCGAGGCCGGATAATAGCTGTACCGGCACTGCTGGTTGCCGAGCGTCCAGAGTGGCGGCAGCGGCATCCGGCCCGTCAATTCCGTGTAGCGCGACAGGATGCCGCGCAGGTCCGGACCGGCGAAGAAGTAGTAGTCGAGCACGCCGCCGTCCGCCACGTATCCCGCGTAGTCCTGCGTCGTGTGGCCGAAATCAAACGTGCTGCGGTAGGAGTTGTCGTAGAACAGTCCGTAGGCCCGGCCGTGTTCGAGTCCGACATAGAACGGTATGCTCTGGTAGATCGGATCCGTGCCCTCGACGTAGCCCGGCGTGTCCGAATTCCACAGGACGAATTCGCCCCGGCGCCGGTCAAGCGGCGCCGCCTTCTCGCCCCGGCCGTAGAAATGTTCGTCGAGCCCCAGTCGCTTCGCGGCGCCCACGCGCCCGGTCCGCGGATCGCGCCCCATCGGCCGCTCGTCGACGTTGATGACTTTGTGCGTGACCGGGTCGAGGAACGCGATCTCCAGCGGTGAACGCCGGACGACGACCTCGAGGGCGGTGGTCGTGACGGTGATGGCCTGCGCCGTCTCATGCTCCTGCCACGGGACCGGGTCCCAGGACGTGCGCGCAATCGCCCACGAATGGTCCGGCAGCGCCGCTTGTCCGGCGAACAACGTGCGAACGCGAACGAGGTCCGGCGCGAGGACCGCGAGCTGGACGTGCGCGCCGTCCGTGCAGGCGAGGGTCAGTCCGCCGGGGGAGAGCTCGACGGCCGCAATGTCACCGATCGACTGCAGCCCGGTGAAGTCGACCGCCGCGACCGGCGTCGCCGCGCCCAACCAGAAGGCCGCCACCCCCGCGAGGAGCACCCCGGAGACGGGACCGCGGCTGGCCGGACGAGGCCGGCGAAACCGGAAGGGCGAGAACGGAAAAGATGGGGACAAGCGTCGCACGGAAATCAGGAATCCCACGGGGACAAATGACGGAGCGAGAAGTCGACGGCGGGGCGTTGGCGTGGGGGCCCCCCC
>DASZYH010000014.1:0-6114 GCA_035545515.1 Opitutaceae bacterium | reverse complement strand
AGCGGCGACGACAGTTACGGCTCGGAGACCACCAGCACCAACAGTCGCACGCTGCAGAAGTACATCGACGTGCCGCAGAAGATCAGCGTCATCACGAGTCAGTTTATCAACGACTATAATATCCAGGACTTGCACGAGCTGTACGAGTACCTGCCGAACGTCCAGTACGGACAGGGGAACAGCAACGGCTCGACGCGCATCCGCGGCCAGGTCGCGGGCGGCACGATCTACATCGACGGCGTTCCCATCCCGACCAACAGCCTGGCCACGCCCAATCAATTCTTTGATCGGGTGGAAGTGGTCAGCGGACCGACCTCGGCGGAGTTCGGCACTGGCCAGCCCGGAGGCATCGTGAATTTCGTGAGCAAGGTGCCGCAGGGACGCGAGAGAACGTCGATCACCGCGGGCGTCGGACTCTATGACAACACGATCTTCAACTTCGACACCCAGGGATTCCTGTCCAAGGACCACAAGCTGCAGTATCGCGCGGTTGGATTCTATGACGATGGCGGTTATGCCGTCCGCGGGTGGAAGCACTGGGGCTTCGGCGGACTGGCTTCGCTAGCCTACGTGCAGGACGAAAACACGCGGGTCGACCTGATCGTCAGCGCGGCCTACACGCAATTTCCCTATCGCAGCGGCGCGCAGACCGCGTGGCAGGATCCTGATCTCTACCAGCTCTGGCAGCGGCTGACCCTGGGTTCGAAGCACAGCTACCTACCGGGAACGGTCTTCCCCAACGGCGCGGTCTTCGGCGTTTCCGGGACGCCGCCGCCGGCCGGTACGGCGACCACGGATGCCATCGGCCTCCCCGGCACGGGCCAGTTGCTGAGCAAAACGTCGGATCCGATGCCGGAGGATTTCCAGGGCTATCCCACAACGACCTTCCGCGTGAATACCTTCGGGACCAAGGTCCTCGCGGACGGGCACATCCATCTGCGGGCGGCGGCGATCGTGGATTTCGCGACCTTCACGACGTACGATGCGGTGCCCACCGGCCTGTTCTCCTCATATAGCACGCCGGCGCTGGCGTCCCAGGCGGGGACGTATGTGGGTCTCACGCGACTTTACTCGTACTCCCACCCCTACACCCATACGGCAGAGGTGAACGCCTATGCCAATTACCATTTCCTGGCAGCCGACTGGACCTTCCAGGGCGGGTTCGCGGGCTATAGCAAGCGGACGGGCGTCTACTCGTACCATATGGACAAGAACCCCGACGGCAGTACTCCCTACCTTGATCTCTATGGGGAGAACCGGAGCCTGCCGCTGCCGCAGTCGTATAATGTGACGTCGTTCCACTCGGAGCGGACGCAGGGCTTCGGCGGATACAGCCAGGTCGACGCGGCGTTTTTCAAGGGCATGGTCGACCTCAGCTACGGCTGGCGAAAGGACTTCTTCAAGACGTTCCAGTACAACTTCCTCTCTCAGCCGGGAAAGAACGTGACGGACAACGGCTACCAGAACAACGGCGGCATCCCACGCTATTCCATCACGGTGAAGCCGGTGAAATGGCTGTCCATCTACGCGCTGCATGCGGAACAGAGCGATCCGGCAAAAAACACCGCCCTGTATTATCTGTCGACCGGCAATTACTTCGCGCTCTCGGCGGCGGACCAAGCGAAGTATCCGCTGGGCTCGACACAATCGTACACGCCGGGCGGCACGGATGAGGAGGTCGGAATCAAGGCCGACCTGTGGCATGGCAAGGCGATCCTCACGATGAACGCCTTCCACGAAGTGGCGACGGGCACAGTGCTGCCGGAAGGGTTGCCCACCTTGATCGCGACCGATGGCAGCCCGGTGAACATGGGAGTCAACCACATCACGGGCCTGAACTGCAAAGGCTTCGAATTCGAGATTTCGGCCGGGCAACGCCCCGGCTGACGTACACCGCCAACTATGGCATCGTACGTGGCCGCTACCCGAACTTCAAGAATGGCCAGCCCAACTGGCTGATGCCGTCGTGGACGTCGACCTTTCACGGCAAATACGATTTCGGCGACCTGCGCGGCAGAGGCTGGTATGTCACGCTGGGATATAAATATCTTGGTCCGATCAACTGGTTGTATCAATCACAGACGTTGTATTACTTCGACGACCAGACGAACTGGGTCCTGGATGGCGGCATCGGCTACAAGTGGCGCACCGGGAAATTCCGGCACCAGGTGTATCTGAGTGGCTCGAACATCACGAACCGCCTGGTCAAGGTGCCGTCGCAGAATCCGTGGGTGACCGAGCCCCTGCGCAAGGTCACGTCGCAATACACCCTCTCGTTCTAATCGAAAGCTTGGATGTTGGATTGCGCGTCCAGGCCGCCCGAAGACCTGGATGCGGCCACCGTAATGCCGGCGCCCCTGGGGAGGGGCGTCGGCCCGGCGGCAATCCCGGAATGGTTCCAAAGGCGATCATGAAAGACCTCTCGTGGCTGGGCGACGCCCGCGAAATCTGCCACCCGCTGAGCCAGAATCGTCCGCTCTGGGTGCAGGAGACCCGCGTGGCCAACGCGCGCAGCCAGCTGATGCCGATGGAACCGGAGGGCGAGTGGCACCCGTATTGTGAACTCAGTTACAATTTCGAGGGGCGGATCACCCAGTGCGTCGGCGCGGAAATGGCGGAGCGCGAGGCCGGCGACCTGATGCTGCTCGGCAGCAACGTGCCGCACCGGACGACGCTCTACGGGTTTCCACAGTGGCAGGTTTCCGTCTTTTTTCCCGCGACGTTCCTGTTCGAGATGGCGCCGGAGCAGGACGGCGTGCGGCTGCTGTCGCGGTTCCAGAACTGCCGGACGGTGGAGGACTGGTTGGTCCGGCCGCCCGGGGCGGTGCGGCGGAGAGTCCGCGAGTGCTTTGAACGGCTGGCGGCGGAGGCGAGGAGCCGGCGAATTGGCGGCGAGCTCCGGATGCGCGCGCTTCTGCTGGAGATTCTTGGCGAGATCCTGGCGTGGGACCACCCGGGCGACGCGCACGGCGCCGAGACCGAGGCGCAGACGGGCTGGAGCCATCTGCACAAGGCGCTGGCCCACATCCGCGAGCACTTTGCCGAGCCGGTCTACATCGCGCAGCTCGCGCGGGTCGCGGGCACGAACGAGAGCCGGCTCACGGCCCTGTTCAAGGCGAACTTGGGTATGAGCTGGCTCCAATACCTCCGCGGCTATCGCATCGCGCAGGCAGCGGCGATGCTGGCGCAGGGTGGCGCCCGCGTGACGGAAGTCGCGCTTTCGGTCGGGTTCGAGACCCTGAGCCATTTCAACACCTCGTTCCGCAGCTTCACCGGCGTCACCCCGACGGAACACATGCGCGGCGAGGTCCGCGGCGGCCGGCGTGACGGCGGCGCGGTCCTGATCGAGGCACGCACGCGCTTCTCGCCTGAATTGCCGGCGGAGATGCGCTGCGCGCGTTGACGAGCGAGGCGGACGCGATCCCGGCAGTCGCGCTCAAAAATCGATGCCGAGCAGAAACTTCAGCCGGGAATAGTCCGGCGCGCTGCCGTCCGGATTGCGACGACGCGCCTCCTGCCGGGCCGACACCGTGAAGGTCTCGGTCAGTTTCTTGCTCAGATCCAGGTGGTATTCCCAGCCATCCCGCTTGTTCGCGATCGGATACCAGACGCTCTGCTGGGAAATCGTCATCCGCCACGGAAGGGCCAGGCTGGATTCGTCGAAGATGGACTCGGCCACCTTCGAATTGTGGTTTGGCGAGGGGGCGGTGTTCCAGACGTCAAACAGGTCGCCGGCGACGCCGAAGCTGAACGTGCGCCCGGGACGCGTGAGCACCCGGTATCCGATGCCGGCATCCTGCTGCGACAGCACGTAGTGGTTGTTGATGTTGTCCGGCGCCCCGACGTGGCTCCACTCGACCGACGGACGGTAGCGCGCATAGTAATGGCGGTTGAAATCGTGCTGGGTGTCGGCGGCGACCCGGGCCAGGTCGATGGCGACGATGCCGTCGGTGCGCACGTAGTCGTAATGCCCGCTCAGATCGATGGAGTCCTGGGTCCACTTGCGGGTGAAATGGCCGTCCAGCGCGTAGATATCGTGCGCGGCGGTGTCGGAGAGCACCTCGCTCGAGGCCGAGATCCGGCCATGCCAGTTCCCGAAAAACTGACGGACGGCCGCGGTGACGTTGGCGATGGAATGAGCTTCTGCTTCCGCCGGCGGCGTGGATTTGGGCGGTGACGGCGAGGCCGCAACGGGTGATGCCGGTGCAGGTGGAGGAGCGGCGCCGGTGCTGGTGTTTCCGGATGCGACCGCGGGAACGGGTGTCACCGTCGCATCGGCGCGGGGAATCTCGATTTTTCCGAAATGGTCGGCGAAGAAGACGATGGAGGTGGCGTCCATCCGGAGCACCTTGCCCTGGGCCCGGTCCCCGTTCTGGTAGACGAGAATGCTGGGGCCGCCCGGCGCGCCAAGCGCGGAGGAGAGTGCGAGGAGGAAGGCGGGGAGCAGTAGTGCCGCGCGGCGATTCGCCGCGAGTCCGTCGGGCCCCATGGGCGAATCGCGCATCGTACCGGAATGCGATCGGTGACGTCTACTTGAGCCCCTGCTTCAAGTAGCTTTCGGAACTGGATTCCCAATTCGTGCTGCCGTCGCTGAACCGGATCCAGGTCTTGAACTGCCCCGGGTGGGCCTGGTCGAGGAGGAAGACGCGACCGTCGCGCGCCTGTCCGTTTGCGGCGTCGTCATCCGGAATGTGCGGGTAGGGCATGTAACCCGCCACGCCGTCATAGCCGAGCATGACTCCGCGCCAGTAGCCGAGGTAGTTGTTGACGTGATCGTGTCCGCAAAAAATCCCCTTCACGTCGCCACGTTCGAACACGGCCGCGAACATGCCGCTGTTGATCTTCGGTGTGGACTCGGGCTCGTGGCGCTCGCCGATGGTCTTCTTCGTCATGACCATCTCATGGAATTCCGGGAGTGGGATGTGGAAGAACATCAGGCCGGGAATCTTGTGCCCGTATTTGGCCTCCAGGTCCTTCGAGGTCTGGAAATACCAGGCGATCTCATCGGTGTGGATCCAGTCGTATTCCTTGGCCTTGTTGGGCATGCTGGGGTCGTCGGGAAAGTAGGCGTTGGAGTCGATCAGCCAGAGGCAGAAGATCGGATGCGTGCCCTGCGAATCGTAGATCAGAAAATACTTGTTACCGGCGCCGTGAATCGCGCGATTCCAGCCCGCGTTGAGATTGTGCGGGTAGCGCTCATAAAAACCCAGCATGTCCGCCTTGGTGATGCCGTAATGCGAGAGCTGCTCACCGTCGTGATTCCCGATGGTGACCGCCCACGGCACCTTCTTTTCCTCCATCACGAAGGCGACGTTCGCGACCGCCTGCTTCATGTCCTCGACCCGCGGGCCGGGGTTTCCGGTGATGCAGTCGCCGTTGACGACGACGAGGTCCGGATGCTCCGTGTCGATCAGGCGCTCGAGCAGCGCGATTCCATGTTCGTCCCGGACGGGCGTGAAGTGGGTGTCCGAAACGAGCAGGACACGAAAGGTGCCGTCGGCGGTGCACTTGAGCTCGGAGGCGGCGTGCACGGGCGCGGCAGCCAGCAGCGCGCCAAGCGCGAGGGCGCCGGCACAGCGAGCGATCACCCGCGGGGCGGCGCTGGAACGGAAAACGATCTTGGGAAAGGGCAGTGACAACATGGGAGTGGTTCCGATTCGGGAATAGGAGGGGGCTTACGGCGGGAAGCATACTCCTTCCACGACACGCACACTTTCTTTTTTTCGGCCAATTCCGCAGTTTTACCCGAAGGACGTCACCGGTCTTCCCATTGCCGGCCAGCCGACGGGCCAGGCCGCGTCGGCGGCAGACGCATGAGGAACAAATGTTTGGATCGCCAGGGCTGCTGGGGAGCGGTGCGCCGGCGGCCGCCCGACAATTCAGGCGCGAATGCGGGCGGAAACAGGAGGCGGCTGATCAGGGTGGAGTCTAGGATGAAGGCGAGCGGCGATCTGGCGTTCACCGCCGTTTCCGCTCCCCCATGTGCCCACCCCTGCGAACATTCCAACCGGCGGCTGCGAGTGCGTCCCGCGGCGCGCGGGTCCCTCCGCCCCGCGCTGAGATGCCGCGCCGGGACGCCTCCGCGTCGCCCCGGCATGCGTGGTCGCCGCGGCC
>DASZYH010000013.1:0-20691 GCA_035545515.1 Opitutaceae bacterium | reverse complement strand
GACTTCAATCGGAACAGCCTCGGGCTTCTGGCGCTTGAACAGCCGCCAGAACACCAGGAGCACGAGCGCGGCGCCGGCGACGGCGCCCCAGCGGCTCGCCAGGTCGAACCAACCCTCCACCCGCGCCTCGACCGGAACGGCCGAGTCCGCGGTAATCGCTTCGGGCGCCTGGAACGCCTCTTCCTGCAGGGTGACCAGGGAGTCGAGCGACTGGCCCGGGGCCGGCTTGATGCCGAGCGCATTGATGACGATCTGGCGCAGCGCATCGAGTTCCTGCTGCGAGCGCTTCTGCGGTTGCGCCGGCGGCGTCGGACCCGGTTTGCCATCCGCACCGATCGGTGCGGGCGGGGTGACCATGCGCGGCGCGATAATGACGGCGGCGGTGAGGCTCCGGATCGCGCCCGGCGTGCGGGTCACGCTCGTCGTCGTCCGGTCGATCTCATACGTGACCGTCTTGGTCTTGCGCGTCTGGTCGGACTGCGAAATCGGGCGGGCGGTTTCGGGCGTCGAGCCGGCCTTCTCCGGCACGTTGGCGCTCACCCCGGTGGCGCCACCGGTGGCGTGCGTTTCGGTGGAATTGGTCGTGTCGTCGTTGGACGTTTCCGATCGGACCACCTGGCCGTCCGGGTTCCACTTCTCGGAATTCGTCGTCGTCGCATCGGTGTCGATGTCGGCCGAAACGCGAACGACCGCGTTGCCCGGCCCGATGACCGCCGCGAGCATGGACTGCACCTTCTTCGAAAAGTAGTCCTCAACCTGCTCCCGGTAGCGGATCTGCGAGGATGCCGCCCCGAGGGTCGGATCCTCCTTCAACTCCTCGGACAAGGTGCGACCGCGGTTGTCCACCACCGCGACCTGGTCGGGTGTCAGACCCTGGACCGCGTTGGCGACGAGATGACGGATGGCGTTGACCTGGTCGAGATCGAGCCGGCCGCCCCCGACATCGACGAAGACGGAAGCAGTCGCCTTGACCCCCTGCTCGGTCAGAAGGAGCCGGTTCTCCGGCTGCACGATCATGACCCGGGCAGCGCGCACGCCCTGGAGCTGCATGATGGTCCGGGCGAGTTCGCCCTGGACGGCGCGGAGGTAGTTGGTCCGCTGCACGAAATCGGAAAGACCGAACTGCCCCTTGTCGAAAATCTCGAAGCCCACGCCCTCGCCGGCCGGCAGGCCCTTGCTCGCGAGGTCCATCCGCAGCTTGTAGACCATCGTCGAGGGCACTTCCACGGCGGTGCCACCCGCGGTCACCTGGTGTGGGATGTTCTGCGACTCCAGGTAGCTGATGACGGCGGCCGCATCCTTGTCACCAAGGCGCGCGTAGAGGAGCTGGTAGTCCGGGCGCTGCGACCAGAGCACGACGCCGATCAACCCGCCAACGACCGCGAGGGCCGCGACGACGAGCGACACGCGCTGGTTCAGGCCAAGTTGTTTCCAGAGCAGGAGGAGCGACTGCGCAAAATTCTTCATTACGATGAGCGGAGGAGGCGGAGCGGATGGACGGCGTTCAGAGGATGCCGCTGGTCCCGGCCTCCAGGTGGAAGATCATGGGAGCGAAATTCGGGATTCGGGTTCAGACCTGCATCCGCATCAGCTCCTGGTAGGATTCCACGAGCTTGTTGCGGACCTGGATCATCATGCTGAACGCAACGGACGCCTCCTGCATCGCGATCACGCTCTGGTGGAGCTGATCGTTCTTGCCGAGCAACACCTGGCGCGTGAGATCCTGCGCGTTCACGTCCTTCGCCTCGACGTTGGAGACGAGGCCGTCGAGCATCTGGCCAAAGCTTTCCGTCGGCGCCGGACCCTGCGTCGTCGGCAAACCCGCGCCGATCTTCGGCAGCTGCGTGTCAATCTGCGTCAGCGGGGAGGCGGAAAGGGGATTGATCGAGCCGAGAGGAGACATGGTGGCGGCGGGCTGGAGGGGGCGTTTACTTTCCGATTTCGAGCGCGGTCATCGCCATCTGGCGCGCATTCTTGACCACGGAAAGGTTCGCCTCGTAGGCGCGCGAGGCGGTGATCAGGTCGACCATCTCGAAGGCCAGATTGACGTTCGGCATCGTGACCATGCCGTCGGGCCCGGCGTCCGGATGCTGGGGATTGTAGACCTGCTGCCCCGGGGAGCGATCGGGCGTGATGCTGGCGACCCGGACGGTCTCGAGCGGCGGCCCATTGCCAATCCGTTTCAAGAGTTCGGATTCGAAGGAGACAACCTGCCGCTGATACGGGCCACCCTGCGGGGTCCGGGTCGTCTGGGCGTTCGCGATGTTCTGGGCGACGATGTCGAGGCGCGTCTTCTGCGCATCGAGGGCGCCCGCGGTGACATCGATGCCGGCGATCAAATTCATGAGAGGCGGGGGTCGGTTGGGTTCGCGGCGCGGCTCAGACCACCTGGCCCGTGATCGCCATCTTCATCTGCTTGAGGTCGTAGGTGACGACCTGGGAGAGAAAATTGAAGTCGACCGTGTTCTTATCCATCGCGACCAATTCGCTGCCGAGTTCGACGTTGTTGCCGTCGGGGCGCACCGTGCGGGCGTTGGGGTCCTGCGCCAATTGCGGCTGGAGGGAGTCGATCGACTTCGCGCCGTCGCCGTCGGCGAGGCGCGCCTTGAGCTGCGCGGCGAAGTCGGGTGCAATGTCGAGCCGGTGGTAGCCAGGCGTGTCGGAATTCGCGATGTTCGAGGCGATTGCCTGCTGCCGCAGCACCGTCACATCGAGAAGCTTCCGCGCCAACTGGTAGTTGTCGGTTTGGAAGATGGGGTCGATCATGGCGCCGCAGCGTGAGCAAAGCCGGTGCCACCGGTTGGACGCGTTACGCAAGAACCTAGAATTCAGGCTACTGCGATGGATCCAGCGATCGCGGTTGAAGACAGGCCACCCAGCCGGGCGTGCGGCCGGAAGATTTTGCCGCCCGGGCGGCCCGCCGCGGCGACTCGGGTCTTCATTGGCCCGCATTCGTGCCGATACTTGCGGGTAATTTCCTCATGAGGGACAGCGAGTTCGATTTCATTCGTAGCCTCGTCTACGAGCGCAGCCGCATTAGTCTCAGCCCGGACAAGCGTCAGCTGGTGTCCGCCCGGTTGGGCAAGCGCCTGCGCGCGACGAACGTACCCACGATTGGCGAGTACTGCCGGCTGCTGCAGGAACCCGGCGCGGACGAGGAACTGGCCAATCTCATCGACGCGATCTCGACGAACCACACGTTCTTCTTCCGCGAGGCGGCCCACTTCGATTTTCTACGCACCATCATCCTACCGGACTGGGTGGCGGATGCGCGGACCGCCCGTTCATCGAATTTCCGGGTCTGGAGCGCCGCCTGCTCCTCCGGCGAGGAGCCCTACTCGATCGCAATGACCCTGTCGGAGTCGCTGCCCGGTCTGACCTGGCAGATCGAGGCGACGGACATCTCGCGACGGGTGCTGGCGAAGGCGGTGGCGGGAATCTACGGGGGCGAAGCCGTGGAGAAACTGCCGCGCGAGCAGCTCCGGGCGCATTTCCAGCGCGGCTTCGGCCCGCAGGAAGGCAACTACCGCGTCAAGCGCACGCTGCGCGAGCGCGTCGCGTTCCACCACCTGAACCTGCTCGAGGGCGAATTTCCGTTCCGCGAGCGGTTTCACGTCATCTTCTGCCGGAATGTGATGATCTACTTCGACCGGCCGACGCAGGATGAACTCGTCAACCGGCTGGTGCGCTGGCTGGCGCCCGGCGGTTATCTGTTTGTCGGTCACTCGGAAAGTCTGACCCAGATGCGGCACTCGCTGCTGCCCGTGAAACCCGCCATCTATCGCAACCCCTTTGGAGCCTGATCATGTCCGCCGCCCCCATTCGTGTTCTGGTCGTGGATGATTCCGCCATGGTGCGGAAACTCGTCACGGACGCGCTGAGCACCGATCCGGAGATCCAGGTCGTCGGCACGGCGGTGGATCCCTATGTCGCCCGCGACAAGATGGCGAAGCTCAATCCCGACGTGCTGACGCTCGACATCGAGATGCCGCGGATGGACGGGCTCACCTTCCTCAAGATCCTGATGGAGCAGCGGCCGATGCCGGTGATCATCATGAGCTCGCTGACGCAGCGCGGCTCGCACTACGCGCTGGATGCGCTTCGCCTGGGGGCGTTCGACGTGCTCGCCAAGCCCGGCGGCCCGTTTTCGTTCGGTGACCTCGGCCCCCAACTCCGGGAACGGATCAAGGCGACCCGGGGCGCGCGGTTGCGGCGCACGGCGCCGCCCTTCGCCGAACCGCCCGCCCGGCGCATCGTGCCCAAGATCGCGACCGCCCGGGACATCATCCTGCTCGGAGCCTCGACCGGCGGCACGGAGGCGCTGCGGACCGTCCTGTCGCATCTGCCGGCCGACCTGCCGGGCATCGCGATCGTGCAGCACATTCCGCCCGTGTTTTCGAAGACCTTCGCCGACCGGTTGAACGATCTCTGCCAGCTCGAGGTGCGCGAAGCGGTCGATGGCGACCGGCTGCATCCCGGCCTGGCGCTGATCGCCCCCGGCAACTACCACATGATGGTCCAATGGATGCACGATCACTATCAGGTGCGGGTCGCCAGCGGTCCGGCGATCTGGCACCAGCGCCCCGCCGTGGATCTCCTGTTCAAGTCCGCCGCCGACTCCGGAGCCGGCGGTCACGCGGTCGCCGGCCTGCTGACGGGCATGGGCCGCGACGGCGCTGAGGGACTGTTGCGGCTCCGGGAGCGCGGCGCGGTCACGTTCGCGCAGGACGAAGCGAGCTGCGTCGTGTACGGCATGCCCCGGGCGGCGTGGGAATGCGGCGCCGCCCAGCGCCAGCTTCCGCTCGACCGCATGGCCGATTTCCTCATCCGGCATCACGAAACGCCGGGGGCGTCGCCGCCCTCCGAACTTGCCACCACTCCCACATGATCGCGAACCCACCAGCTGCCCCGGCCGCGGGATCGGCCAATGGCCAGGCCCCCGCCGCGCCGACCACCTCCGAGATTCTCATTGTCGATGACGAGCCGGTCGTCCTGACCGCGCTCAAGGTGACGCTTGAACGCGAGGGGTTCCCCGTCGTCGCCTGCACCAGTCCGCTGAAGGCGCTGGCGATCGTGCGCGAACGCGATTTTGCCGTCATCATTTCCGACCAGCGGATGCCCGAGATGGCAGGTCTGGATTTCCTCGTCGAGAGCCGGCGACTCCGGCCGCATGCCTCGCGCATTCTCATCACCGCCGTGCTGGCGCTGCCCACGATCGTCGACGCGATCAACAAGGGTGAGATCTTCCGATTCGTGGCCAAACCGTGGCTGCGCGAGGAACTTGTCGCCACGGTGCGCAACGCCGTGCAGCGGCACGACCTCGTCACCCGCAACGAGGCGCTCCAGGCGGAGACCCTGTCCCTGAACCGGCAGCTCCGGGAGGCGAACTCCGCGCTGGAGGCGAAGGTCAAGGATCTCGAACAGCAGCGGCAGCACCTCGATGCCGCCAACCGCGAACTGGCCGGCAGCTACGAGAACTCGCTCGAGTTGTGCCGGCGCATCCTCACGACCTACGACCCGATCCTCGGCGGCCAGGCCAAGGCCCTCGTCGAATTTGCAACGCAGATGGCGGCGACCGACAAGCTCAACGACGGGGAGCGGCACGCGCTCCGTGCGGCCGCGTGGCTGTGCGACCTCGGACTCATCGGGGTGCCGCGGGAAATGCTGCGCGCCTTCCGCACGAAGTCGGACCAGCTGACGGATCGCGAACGCGGGATGCTCCATAACCATCCGATTTACAGCCAGACACTGGCGTCGCTCGTGGACGGACGGGCCGAGGTCGGCGAAGTGATCCGCGCGCATCACGAGCGGTACGATGGCCGCGGCTACCCCGACGGTCTCGCGGGCGACGCGATCCCCTGGCCGGCGCGCTGCCTGGCGGTCGCGGTGGGGTTCGTCGAATCCGGTCTCTCCAAGACCGCGGCGATCGACGCCCTGCTCGCCAAGTCGGGTGTCGAGTACGACCCCGAGGCGGTCCGGCTCTTTCTCAAGATTGGGAACCTCGTTCAATTACCAAAGCAGGTCCGCGAAATCATGCTCGAAGAACTCGAACCCGGAATGGTGCTGGCGAACGGCATCTACAGTCCCCATGGCTTGCTGCTCATCGGCGAAGGCCAGCCGCTGAGCAACACCACGATCGCCAAGATCCGCAGCCACAATCGGGTGACCCCGATCAGTCAGCGGCTGCTGGTTTACATTTAAAGCACGCCCGATCACCGCGTCATGGCTTCGCGGCTTTGCTGCCCGCCTGGTCCGGGATCGGCTTCGCGCGATCCGCTGCCGTCGGCCCCGGAACTTTCCGGGAGCGGCGGACGGCGCACGCGACGCCGCGGTTGACCGATGGGAGCTCCGACGATTTCCGCCCTTTTCGCCCAACGCGTCGTCGTCGGCGTGGGCGACATGGGCGTGTCGAACAATCCGCAGATCACGCTGAGCACCTACGCGCTCGGATCGTGTGTCGCGGTTGTCGTCTACGATCCGTTCGCGAAGGTGGGCGGATTGCTGCACCTGATGCTTCCGGATTCGACGATTTCGCCCGGGAAGGCGGCGAGCCAGCCTGCGATGTTCGCGGACACCGGGCTGCCCCTGCTCTTCCGCTCGCTGGCCGGACTCAAGGCCGACCTGACGCGGGTCCGGATCTTCCTCGCCGGCGGCGCGAACGTGCTGTGCGACGCGGATACCTTTCGGATCGGCGAACGCAACATCGAGGCCGCCGCCGAGTTTCTTTCCCGGAACGGGTTCCCGATCCGCCTCAGGTCTCTGGGCGGTTCGATCAACCGCACGGTTCACCTCAACGTCGGCAACGGCGACGTGACCCTGAAAACCCCGGGGGCGAACGACCTGCTTTCGCTGGGCGGCCTCTGAGCTGCAGCGGCGGCTGGGCGCCGGGAAGCGCGGCCGCGTAACATGTGCGCGGCCGCACGGGAGGAGGGCGCGCCAAACCACGACGCCCATGTCATGATCCCACCCGGAAGTCGCTCTGGCGCCCGATCGGGAGTCAATCGCTCCGGCTCAGAGCGTCACCGCACCGTGGGTGAGGCGATGCTGGAGCCGCTGCTTGGCGCGATCGTGCACGATCGCCATCGTTTCCTGGAGCAGCTCCGGGGTGAAGCCCCAGTCGAGCAGGAAGGCCGCGTCGAGTTCGAAAAGGAATCCGTCCTCGGCCACGCCGGGGCCAAACGAGGTCGCGATGTATTTCCCGGCGTGAAGATGCGCCAGCAGCGGTTGCGCTTCCTCCGGTCCCTGCCTCGGCTGCTCGCAGAACTCCACCGCCGCGGTGAGCACCGGCGGAAAGCTCCAGGCGCCGAGCAGGCGGGCGGCGACGTCGGCGTGGGTATAGCCGAGCACCTCCTTTTCCGACTGCGACCAAGTGCCGCCGCGCGAGACGCAGTGGGCGCGGATGGCGGGGAAAAACGCGGCGCAGGCGTGCGCGACGGCCAGTTTGCCGAGATCGCAGACGAGACCCGCGGTGTACGCGGCCTGGGGATCGACCCGCTCGCTGGTCTCGGCGAGAACCTCGGAGGCCAGGGCCGTGCACAGCGCATGCCGGCAGAAGTCGCCCGGCTCGCCGTTCGAGGACACGGCCTCCCACCGGCTCACGAGCGCCAGCGCGGCGAGCCGATAAAGCTCCCGCTGACCCAGGCGGACGACCGCATCGGTGATCGTCTCCACCGGCAGACCGGAAAAGAACGCCGAATTCGCCAGTCGCAGCGTCGCCGTCGCCAGCGACGCGTCCAGCTTGATGATGTCGGCAATTTCGTCCGCGCTGCTGTCATGCGCCACCAGCACCGCCGTCAGCCGGGGCAGCAAGGCGGGCGAACACGGCAACTGGAGGGCTCGCTCGCAGACCTGATCGATGTTCGGGGGTGTGGAGGTGGACACAGGGGAAGGCGCGGCGGTCACGCCGCGGTGAGTAGCGATCCCGGATCCAAAATCAATGCGATGTTTCCGTCACCCAAAATCGCACCCCCCGCCACGCCCGGCAGGTTCTGCATGAACGCACCGAGGTTCTTGATCACGACCTCCTGCTTGCTGACCATCTCGTCCACCAGCAGCGCCGAGATCTTCCCCGAGTTCTCGACGATGACGACGATGCCATCCCAGGGATTCGTCGCCTCGGCGTTGATCCCGAAGCGCCGGTGCAGCCGGTGAATCGGCACGAACTTCCCGCGGAGATCGAGCACCTCGCCCTTGCCGTGGACCGTCGTGACATGCTCGCGTTGCGGCCGCAGCGCCATCTGCACGGACGTGCTCGGGAGAATGAACCGGTCCTCGCCGACGCGGACGACCAGGCCGTCGATGATCGCCATGGTCAGCGGGAGCTTCACCTTGAACGTGGAGCCATGCCCGACCTCCGAGACGATCTCGATCTTGCCGCGCAGTTTCTCGATGTTGCGCTTGACGACATCCATGCCGACGCCGCGCCCCGAGACGGCCGTGATCTTTTCCGCGGTGGAAAAACCCGGGGCGAAAATCAGCGCGAGCGTCTCCTCACGGGAGAGCATCGTGCCATCGGGGAACATGCCGCGCTCGACGGCCTTCCGGTAGATGCGAGCCGGGTCGATGCCGCGGCCGTCGTCCTGGAGTTCGATGACGATGTTGCTGCCCTGATGGTAGGCCTTCAGATGCAGGGCGCCGGTCTCCGGCTTTCCCGCCGCGAGCCGGTCCTTCGGCGACTCGAGCCCGTGGTCGAGCGCATTGCGGACCATGTGCACGAGCGGATCGCCGATTTCCTCGACCACGGTCCGGTCGAGTTCGGTGTCCTCGCCGCTCGTGGCAAAGGCGACCTTCTTGCCAAAATCGCGCGCCAGGTCCCGGGCCAGGCGCTCCATCTTCTGAAACGTCGGCTTGATCGGGATCATCCGCAGCGCCATCGCCGTCGACTGCAATTCCTTGGTGATCCGGCCGAGCTGCGCGACGTTGCGCTGCAGGGTCGTATTGACGCCGGAGTCCCGGCGCGACGACTCGACCAGCTGGCTCTGGACGATGACGAGTTCGCCCACGACATCCATCAACGAGTCCAGTTTCTCCGTATTCACCCGGACGGTGGCGCTGCCGGAAGTCTTGACCGAGGCGCCGGACGACACCGACGGCTTCTTCTCCGCAACGGGCGCCGCCGCCGGCGCCACCTCGGGCGATATCGGAATGACGGGAGCAATCTCCGCGCCCGGGGCCGGATCGGCAGGCAGGATCATCGGCATCGACTCGGGGATGGCCGGCGCGGCCGGAGAGGCGGGCGCCGCGGGTGAGGCGGAACGTTCGGCGGCGGGTGCCGGCTCATTGTCGCCGATCGCGGCGAGTTGCTTGACCGCGGCGATCAGGTGACTGACCGGGACGATCTGCGAGGGAAGCTGCCCTTTTTCGAGCGCAACCGCGACCTGCTGGATCAGGCTCTGCAGCGCGTCCCGGCTGCGCAGGATTTCGGTGATGATCGCGGCGTTCAGCCGGAGACGATGGTTGCGCGCCAGGTCGAGCAATGACTCGACCTCGTGGGCGAGCGTGTGCATCGGCACCAGCCCGAGGAAACCGGCATTGCCCTTGATCGTGTGAAACGAACGGAAGATCGAGTTGAGCGCCTCCTGATTTTCCGGCTCCTGATCGAGCGCCAGCAGGGCGGCTTCGATCTGCTGCAGATGATCGACCGTTTCCGCGTAGAACTCGGTCAGCAGCTCCCGATTCTCCTCGAGGCTGAGGTCGAGCAGCACGTCGCCCACCTTCTCCTCCGCCGCGGCGGCGGTCGGAGCGGCTGGAGCGGGCCGCTTTTCACCCACGGCCGGCGGTGTCGCACCGGTGCGCAGCGCCGCAATCGCGGCCGGCATCCAATCCACCAGAGTCCGGAGCCGGCCCAGCGAGTCGCCGTCGAACGGCTGGGCGCCGTCGAGCAGCTTTTCCAGCACGGCGTGGACTGCCGCCACCGGCTCGCACAGGGCGGGTTCGGCGGCGCACGTCGTGCGGAGATCGGTCAGCAGGCTGTACGCCGGGACGAGGCCTTCGTCGCGACCGACCTGGGCGAGAATCGACTCCGCAGCGAGGCGGTTGACGGCATCTTCGATCGCGGCGAATTGAGACGGAGAAATGGGCATGATTTTCCCTGGCGGCCAGAGGACTCCCTTCCCATCGGTCCCCAGGGGGCGAAGTTAACCTTTTTTTGCGCCGGAGCCCTAAAGTTGCGCCGGATGCATCCGATTGCTCTAGCGCGGCGTAGTGTGCCGCTCTCATCAACATGTCCTCCCCGACCGCAACTGCCGTCTCATCCTCCCTGGCCGGCAAGTATCTCACGGTGGTGCTTGAAAACGAGGCGTATGGTATCGGCGTGCTGAAGGTACGCGAGATCATCCGCATGCAGAAGATCACGCCCGTGCCACAGATGCCGTCCTTCGTCAAAGGCGTCATCAATCTCCGCGGGCGCGTGATTCCGATCGTCGACATGCGGGTCAAGTTTGGACTGAAGGCCGAATTCGCCGAACGGACATGCATCGTGGTCGTGCAGGTGAAGCTGCCGACTGAGGCAACCGTGCAGATGGGCCTGATCGTCGACAGCGTGGAGGAGGTCGTCACGCTGAACGCCAACGAAATCGAGCCGACGCCGGAGTTCGGCACGAAGATCAACACGGAATACCTGCTGGGCATGGCCAAGGTCAAAGGCGCCGTGAAGACGCTCCTCGACATCGACCGCGTGGTCGCCCCCGACACCGTCCAGGCGATGACCCAGGCGACGGCGAACTGACCAGCCCCCCCTCTTTCCAGGCGCCTCTCGGGAGGCGCCTTTTTTTTGCCTCGAGTCGCCGGTCGAACGCGGCGCGATCTCACCGGTGGCGGTGCGTCCGCCACAAACGAATCGCGGGCGGCGCACTCAGTGCGCCGCCCGCCGGTTCTAGCCTTCACACCCCTGACAAAGGGACTCAGGCAGTTGCCAACGCGGCGCTCGCGCCGGCGGAGCGACCAAGGTTGGACTTCGCATCCTCGAGGGAATCGTAGAAGGTCCACCCGCGGGTGTCCTCGAAACCCTTGCACTCGGAAATGATCTGGGCGTTGCCGACGAGGGCGAAGTGCATCGCCAGTTCCCGGCACGTCTGCATCGCCTGGAAGAGCAGCTTGATGATGCCCATGTGCAGCGACTTGATCTGATGAACGTCGATGACGACCTTGTTGAAGCCCGCGTCCACCGCCTCGGCGAACTTCGGCTTCAGATAGGCGGCCGCCTCCGCGATCACGGCGGGCGAGCAGTGCTCCGGCAGCCGCATGACCATCATGTCACCCTCGATCGCGTAATAGCGTTGCGAGGTGTCGAGGTTCATCGCCTTCGCGATCTTCGTCTCGAGCTCCTGGGTGTCGATCGGCTTCGTGATGATCGCGGTGAACCCGACGGTCTGCGCCTGCTGCTGCTGCTGCGTCTCGGTCTTGACGACGAGCGCGAACACCGGGGTGTACTTGGTCTTCACGTTGGTCCGGATGAGCCGGAACAGCGTGAAGGCGGACTCCTCAGGCAGCGACAGGCTGATGAGAATGAGGTCGGGCGTGGCCTTGCTGACCTGATCGATGGCCTCGCCCTGGGTGGCGACGCCCTTGATCTTCCAGGGCGTGTGCTTCAGGCCTTCCTGGATCTGCTGGATGATCGCCGGCTTGTCCTCGACGATCAGGAGATCCGCCGGATCGAGAATCGACTTGGCCTTGGCGGGCCCCTCGTTGACCGGCTTGAGGTCGATGACACGGCTGCACTTCTCGATCAGCACCTCCTCCTTGAAGGGTTTCACGAGGTAGTCGCGGACGCCGATCTTCGCGATCTTGAGCACGTTGTCGCGGCCGCCCTCGGCGGTCAGCATCACGACCGGGATCCCCTTCAGGGCCGGATCCGCCTTCAGCTTCGTGAGCATCTCGACGCCATCCATCACCGGCATCGTGACGTCGAGGAGAATCAGATCGGGGGTCTCCTTGGCCGCAACCGCCAACCCTTCGACGCCATTCGCGGCCTCGAAGATCTCGCAGTCGAAGGGCTTGAAGGCCTTCTTTACGATGATGCGGACGGTCTTTGAGTCGTCCACAGTGAGAACTTTATATCGCATGGTGGTGTGTGTCGGCTCACTCGTCGGACTTCATCAGGATGTCGGCGATCACCCGGTGTTCCGCGCAGTCAAAATAGTAAATATGCCGCACCGCCGAGCTGATCGGTTCGATCGAGAAGTTCGTGCCGCGCAGGATCGACGGGATGGTCAGCTTGCACGGATAGCCGGCGTCGCAGAGGGCGTTCTTGAAGCTGCCGACCGTCATGTTGGTCAGCTCGCCGATCGCATCGTTGATCACCTCGTCGCCGGCCTGGTCGAGCTCGGCCTCGGTCATGCCGAGCAGGTGGCAGGTGCAGACCTTCGCGAAGGCGAGGTCGAGGTGAAGATAGATGAGGCCGTTGCAGTCGCCGATGAAACCGACGGTGCCGACGACCTGGGGGCGATTCGGCTCGGAGGTGACGAGCATCTTGCCACGGACGTATTCACCCTGGGCGCAAAAGGTGGGCGTGCGCCCGAGCATCGTCTTGAATACATCAGTGACGGCGCGATTGATATTTTCTCGAATCAGCGCCTCGGTGATTTCTGCGGTAGCGGACATAGCAAGGGCGGGATGGTCAGGGGGACTTGCCTGCATATCGGCTCGAATTGGAGCCGGTTTAACGAAGAATCGGCGCCGAAGGCCGAAATTTCGGGGCCACCCACCCCACTTCCGTCCGAAATGCGCCGGCCGCGGTTAGGCCCTGCCGTCGAACGAAATGCAGGACGCCCGCGCCAACGACGCGCCGAACCGTCCGGAAGCGGTCAGGCTTCCGCCGACTCGACACCCACGTCGATCGGGTCGCCCGCTTCGCGATACTCCTGCAACTTGTTCCGCAGCGTCCGAATGCTGATTCCGAGCGCCGCAGCGGCCTGTGTCCGGTTTCCGGCGGTCTGCCGAAGCGCGGCCTTGATCGCCTGCTTTTCGAGTTCGTCGAGGCGGAGCACCTGGCCGGTCCCATTGGTCACCGCCGGCGCGGCGCCGTCCACGGGCGGCGCGGCTTCGGCGACGGTCGGCTCTTCCGGAGCGGGCGTGTCCCAGGGGGCGGTTGAATTCACGTTCGCCGGATCGAAGTCGACCGGCAAACCCAGGGCCGCGGCGTTCACCGGCCGCCCCGACTCCGAGAGGATCACCGCACGCTCAATCGTGTTCTGGAGCTCGCGGACATTGCCCGGCCAGCGGTACGCCATCATCGCGCCGCGGGCGGAGTCCGAAAATCCGGTGACCTTCACCCCGTGCTTGCGGGTGAAGCGGCGGAGGAAATGGTCGGCCAGCAGCGGAATGTCCTCCGTGCGATCGCGGAGCGCCGGCACGTGCACGGGGAAGACATTGAGCCGGTAGTACAGATCCTGCCGGAACTCGCCCTTCTGGACATGGCTGAGGAGGTCGCGATTCGAGGTCGCGATGATGCGGACGTTCACCTTGATGGTGCGCGAACCGCCGACGCGCTCGAACTCCCGCTCCTGCAGGACCCGCAGCAGCTTCGCCTGAAGGCTGGCGGGAATTTCGCTCACCTCGTCGAGCAGCAGCGTGCCGTTGTTCGCCAGTTCGAAACGGCCCTCGCGCCGTTCGGTCGCGCCCGTGAATGCGCCGCGCTCGTGGCCGAAGAATTCGCTTTCGATCAGGTTCTGCGAGATCGCCGCGCAGTTCACCTTGATGAACGGATGTCCGCGCCGCGGGCTGCGCCGGTAAAATTCCCGCGAAATCATCTCCTTGCCCGTGCCGCTCTCGCCGGTGATCAACACCGTGGCGTCGGTCGGCGCCACCCGGTCGATGAGCTGACGCAGGCGCGTCATCGCGGCGCTCCGGCCGACCAACAGGCCGTCCTGGTCGTCGGGGTCGTCGCTCAGCAGGTTGTTGACCTTGACCAATTGCCGGTAGGTCTGCGCCTTCCGGAGGATCACGTCGATCTGCGACGGCGAAAACGGCTTGAGGACGTAGTCGAACGCGCCGGCGCGCATGCAGGCGACGGCCGATTCGATCGAACCGTAGCCCGTCACCATGATGGCCAGCGGCCGCTCGGGCATGGTCGAAACCTGCTCGAGAAACCGCAGGCCGTCACCGTCCGGGAGCCGCAGGTCGAGCACCATCAGATCGAAAGGCTCGCGTCCCAGGTGGGCACTGGCCGCCGCGAGGTTATCCGCACACGTCACAGCGAGCTTATGCCGCAGAAAAATGCTCTGAAGGAGATTTCGGACGACCAAATCGTCTTCGACGATCAGGATTTTCTCGAATGACATGAGCGAACGGTTGGCAAGGAAGGCGAAGGGTCCGACTAAAAGTGACGCCCGGGCGCAATTCAAACAAATGTTACGCGCGGTGCCGTAGCGTTTGTCCCGCATCCCGAGTTACAGGAATATCCCGATGCCGCCCACCCCGGCGGCGGCGCCCAATAAAATGCTTCCGAATTCCCTCAAGTTTCCCTTCACTCGTGCCGACAACCCCAATTTGGGATGCGTCTACTCTCTTTTCTCACCGACATTGAACGAGCGATTGTAGCCGAATCACCGGCCGTGGACGGTGGTGCATGGGAGGCGACTCGGATGGTGAACTTCGAACAGGGCCTCGGGCGGGTGACGCTCGCGCCCCGTTCACCGGCCGACCTTCCCCTTCCCGGCGGGACCATCTTTCTCCAGGCATTCACCCTCGCGAACGGCGCCCAGTGTGTGAAGGCGACGCTTAGCTGGAAGGACACGGAAACGAGTTCGACGGTTGCCGTCTACTCAACCCCGAACCTGAACTGGAAACTGGAGGCGTCGCGCATTGCGACGGCCTGGCTCGAAGGTCCCCCGGCAGCCACGCCAGCGGTGGAAACGCCCGCCGCCAACCAGGGGCTCACGCGTCTCAGCGCTGCCGGTTAGGCACCGGTGCAGCGGCGAAGTGATCGCGGCTGCGGCCGTAATTGGGCGTGGGCGAGGTCCACGTGACCGTCACGACCGGCCGTCAGCGGAAGACCGAACCGTCCGCCGGACCGGAAAGCATAACCGTCCGCCGGCCTACCCGACGGCAAACAGACGTTTTCGCTGCGGGCGGACGCCACCGTAGACGGGTGCCACGCGAGCCATTCGCCGCTGTTTCGTTTCGACGGATTGCAGCTCCGTGCGCGTCACTTCGATTTCCGTCGCGAGCCAGGTGGCCGCTTCGGTCCGCCGCGCTATCACGCCGGCGATCCGGGACCGCAGTGATTCATCGGCCACCGCCGGACCGTGAATGACGAGGTCATCCACGAGGGCCGCGGCCCGTTTCTGAATCGAAAGGACAGTCGCGAAATCGCGCAACCGCAGGTTCGCCAATTCTTCGGCGGCCAGGTCCTCCAGCGCGCCGACCAGGCGCACGCATCGTTGGCTGGTTGTCTCTCTCATGCGACGCCGCGGATGCGATCGGTCGTTCCGGAGTCCTGCTGGGCCAGCATCTGGGCCCAGGCGTCCCGGATTTCCCGGACCAAGCGCTCCACCTCGTTCACCGGTTCGACCTGCTTTCGCAGGTTGGCCTCGAGCAGGCGGCGATTGTGGTAGTCGTAGAGGCGGTGCATCGTCTTCGCGAACTCGCCACCGGCCTCCATGCTGAGACCGGATTGAAGCTCGGCGATGATTTCCTGCGCCTTCAGCAGGTGACGATTGATCGTCTCGATGCGCCGGGGGTCGCTCGGCGGCTGGCGAAACGCCTCCTGGGCGAGCGCCAGCGACTTCAACACGCCGTCGAAGAGCATGAGCACCAGTTGACCGGGGCTCGCGGTGAGGATGGCGTTGACCTGGTAGGTCCGCGCGTAGCCTTGGGCGGCAAGCATGGAACGCGTTAGGACTGGTCTTCGCTGAGATCCGGCGCGGCGAGAATCTGGGCGGCAACGTGGCGCGCGACTTCGACCGGCGGGTACTTGGGATCAGCTGCGAGGGCTTTCGCCCGCTCCACAACCTCGGGCCGGGTCTCCGGCTGGCGTTGCAGTTCGGACTTCAGAAACGCAGCGCTCTCGGTCGAGATCCGGTCGGGCCGCTGGCCCGGGGCTTTTTGAGCGGATTGCCCGGCTGCGGCGACCAGGTCCGGTCGCGGCGTGCGATCAGGTGAGGACGTAGACGAGATCATTGGCTAATTTCGGAGTTCGAAACGGTCAGCCGCTGATATCTGTACAGGGAACGCCGTTGGTGAATGATCAAAATATCGGCCGTATGGCAAAGGACTTTAATTTCTCGCGTCAGAAGCATGCGTCAAAGCGGGAAGTACGACAGGAGGCAGGGTCGCAAAAGCACTGTGGGAGGCGTAGGTCGCAAACCGGCTGGGCGACTGCAAAATGGCGGGAGTCAAATCGCCCGGCACGTCCTGGTTGCCGCTGTGGAGGAAGTAATGCCTCGCCCCGGCCGCGACCTCCGGATTGTCAGCGGAATACACATTGTCGAAGGCCCAGATTAGATGCGGGGCATTCACAGTCGCCAGCTTGCCTCGAATGCCCAGCGCCAGCGGAGGGTACGGGCGGTAAACCGTGATATCCACGAACATCACGGCATCGGCCCCGTACACCCGCTTGAGGGTCGACATGAAATCGTGTGGCAGTGCCGCCGTCGAGGAAAGCGCTTCGGCACCGAACCGGCTCAGGAATTCCTGCCGCGATGGCGCCACGATTTCGAAGCGGTTTTGGTCCTGCAGGGCCTGCCGGAAGACGGGATCGAGCGAAGCGGCCGATTCCTCGGGCACGCCCTGCCCTCCCCAGACCGGAAGGAGGACGACCCGACGGACTCCACCAAGCGTCAGATCGCTCACGACGTTCTTGGGATGGAAGAAGGGACCGACGCGCGCCTCGTCGTTGATCGCAGGTGTCATGCAGCCCGCGGACAGGAGGATCAGCGTCAGAAGTCCGAGAGAGAGAGAAATCCGAGGCATCAGGCGAGAAAAGCGAGTCGGAGCCGAACGGCGACTCAAAGCGTTGTGATCCGCGCGATGCGCGAGTCCATCCAGCGCCGGATTGGCGCGTGGAGCCAGCGCCGACCTTGCAGGTGGCGGGCGACCTGTTCGCCATAGCGAAGGTAAAGAGCCCGGAACCAGCCCGGCGCGTGGGAGAGCAGCCAGTGGCGGAAGAGCAGCCAGCGCGGGTTGTTCTCGCCATAGACCGCACGCGCGACCCAGCAGCTGCTGTTGCTCCCGGAGAAGAAGGCGTTGGTCAGCGACTGGCTCTGGCTCTGCGCCGACTGCTGGGCGTCGAGCATCTGGATGAACGCCTGCGTCAGCGTGTCGCGCTCGGTGCTCAGACGCGTCTGCATCGTCGTGATCTGGTTGTCGATGTCCGTGTTGTTCTGGTTGAGATTGGCCTGCTGCGAATTGTTGTCCGTCTGGAGATTCGTCAGCTTGTCATACATCTGCGAAACGAACCCCGTCGTCCCGCTGAGGAAGAACGACTGGACGTCGTCGGGATGATTCGTGAGGGCGTTCCCGAGTTTCCCCTGGTCCTTGATGATCAGGTGACCGGTGGTGCCGTCGAAATCGATGCCCAGATCGTCGAGATGCGTGACCGTCCCGGTCAGGCCGGCGATCGGCTTGAACGCCACATCCTCGAGCTGCGTCGACCAGTCGCCCACGTCGTGATTGCTCGAGAGGATCGAGGTCGTGATCGAGCCGCCGGCATTGCTCACCTGGGTGTCCGCGGCGATCTGATCCTGCAACGCGTTGAACTTGGTGAGGAAATCCTGGATCGAGCTCTGCATCGAGGCGGTGTCCGCCGCGACGGTCAGCGTCTGCGTCCCCGTGGTATTCACGGTGACGGAGAGGCCGGTGATCCCCGTGACCGTGCTGTCGAGCGTGTTGATCTGGCTGGTCTTCCAGGTATTGCCGCCATCGAGGCTGAACACGGCATTCGTGCCGTATTTCGTCGTCGGCTGCGTCGCGCTTGTGGACGCGAGATTGAGGGAGGAAAGAAACGTGCCGGTCGTGTCGCTCGCGCTGACGCCGAGGACTCCCGTCTTGTTGTTGGTCAGAACGAGACGGTCGTTGGTCGAATCGAAGCTCGCCGTCACGCCTGCGGCGGACGAGTTGATCTTCCCGATCACCGAGCTGATCGTGTCGGTGTTGACGTTATAGCTGATGGACGCGCCGTTGATCGTGAACGAACCGTTGCCACTGGAGTCGACTCCGCTGATCGGAGTCGCCAACCGGGCATTCACCAGGGTCGCCGTCGCCGAAGCGGTTCCGAGTGTGCCGTAGCTGCTGACCGAGCTCGCCGTCGAACTCGTGCTCTGCAGCTTCATCACCTGGAGAAAATTGCTGTTGTCGCCGGCGGAGCCGAGGATGATGGGGGACCCGCTTTGACTGGTGAGCGTGATGCCGTCGGCGCTCGAATTGTACGCCCAAGTGACATCTCCGCCCGTCTGGGTGGTGATGTTGTCGAGCACGCTCTTGAGGCTGTCGGTCGCCTGAAACTGGATCGTTTGTCCGTTTACCGTGAACGTCTCCGGGTTTCCGGAAGCGGCGGTTGACGTGACCTGCAACGCGGTCGGCAGACTGTTGACGGTGAGGCCGCTGAGGTCGGCCGACGTCGCATTCAAATTCTGGCCGACATGGGCGCCCCCCGTCATGGTGGTCGCGGTGGCGAGCGTCTGGACGTCGAAACTGTACGTGCCGACCGCCGCGCCCGCGGTGGAGGTCGCCTTCCACGTGCTCGCCGCGTTGTCGCTGGCGACGGTCCGGTTCTCGAACGGATTGTTGGAGCGAATCGCCTGAACCGAGTTCTGCAGGTCCTGCATCATCGTGTTCAGCTGCCCCAGGGCCGCGACCTGGCTCAGGTTCTGCGCCTGCTCGTTCTGCAGGTTGGTAATCGGAATGCTGTCAGCCGCGATCAGCTGATCGACGACCGATTTCCAGTCGAAGGCCGAATTCGCAAGGAGGCCGGAGATTTGGATTCCCATAGGGCAAGAGGGTTCAGGACATAGTTCGCCCTCTCGTGATCGGCCCGAACCGATTCACGCTTGAGGGAATATTCTGCCTACCCACTGGCATTTGCGCCCTGGAGAGCAGCTGTCGTGCCCCGCGCCGATTCCGATCCGTTACTTGCTCTGGTTCCGAAACATGGATTCGGCCCAGAGTTCATCGCGGCGACACGGCCACCTCGCCCGCGGCGGTCCGACCGCCGGGCAATGCGGCGTCGCCAAGGTCGTGACGCGATCGCGGGCCTCGCCCGGCCCGATGGAAACGGCGGGGGCCGCTGACCGGGCGGCACGAAGGATCCGCGGCGCCACCCTCCCCGGCCCCTCACTTAAGTTTGTGGATTACGCCGGACCAGCGAGCGGTGTCCCCGGAACCACACCGGCAGGTTGCCGGATCCATCACGCGTAATCGCCGCAGCGGATCGACGCGGCCGGTGACATGAATGCTCGAGCGCGCAAAACGGACGTGCTTGGAACGACGCGGTGGCATGCACGTGGATCCTGCGGAGCCGGATGTCCGCCCAACGTGGTTCTCCCTCGTAATTCACCGCGACCGCCCAGCGGCACAAACTGCCGCGGGGTCGGCGTCGGCCGGAAACTCTTTAGCATTTTTTGCCGGCAGCCGGAAAAAATTTCTTGCCTGCGCGGATAAAGTTTTCCGAGCGCCGCGACGATAGCTGCCTCCGTCAAGGCAAGTGCCGAGACCGGCGCGATCCGGAGCCGCCCACCCGGATACGTCCGCAGCACGGAGCTGCAGTCAGGATCAAGGAAGATCACCATGTCCGTTGTCATCAACACGAACTTTGCGGCCACCGTTGCCGCAAACAACCTCGCCGCCTCAACTGAAAACTTGCAGAAGAGTCTTAATCGGCTCTCCAGCGGCTCGAAAATCGTTTCCCCCGCGGACGACGCGGGCGGTCTCGCCGTCTCCATGAAACTGTCGGCCGCCGCAGTCCGCTCGGGCGCCGCCGCGATCAACATCGGCAACGCCGTTTCCATGCTGCAAACGCAGGATGGCGTGCTGTCGGTCGCCGGCAAGGTCCTCCAGCGGATGGGCGAACTCTGGACCCTGTACCAGGACCCGACCAAGAATTCGACGGACAAGTCGAACTACGACGTCGAATTCCAGCAGCTGCAGAAGCAGCTCGACTCGCTCACGAGCGAGAAATTCAACGGCAGCGACCTTTTCGGAACGAGTACGTTCTCGATTCCGGTGTCGGAGGACGGCCTGCAGACCGTCACGCTCACGGCGAAGGATCTCGCCGGCAGCAACGGCGTGAACGCGGCCTCCGGCATCCCGCTGGCCGACGCCAACGGCAGCGGCACCCTCGCGAGCATCAGCAGCATCGATATCATCAATACCGCGCTGCAGAACGTCGCGACCATGCGCGCCAACAACGGCGCGGAACAGAGCCGCCTCGGTTTCGCCTCCGACGTGCTTGTCACCAACAAGGCCAACCTCGAAGCCGCGACGAGCCGGATCACCGACGTCGACGTGGCCGAGGAATCCACGCAACTCGCCCGGTGGAACGTCCTCGTGCAATCCGGCACGGCGATGCTCAGCCAGGCCAACCAGAGCGCGCAGGTCGCGCTCAAGCTGCTCCAGTAAACAGCCTGACCCCGCCGCGCGTCCGGGAGTGATTGCCCGGACCCGCGGTCAAGTTACCGAGCTCACGCGGTTGTCTGTCTCGGGTTGGGGCCAGGCCAAAGTTAGAAGTTAGCGTCAGTGTCAGACGGCTGAGATTGC
>DASZYH010000012.1:0-20896 GCA_035545515.1 Opitutaceae bacterium | reverse complement strand
CAGGCTCTGACCTCCACTCGCTCACGCTCGCGGCCACGAGTCGCAGCAACAAATGAAGGCCACGGGCTGATCGAATGCAGAAAGTCGAGCCGCGGGATCGTGCGCCAGAGTGTCAGTTTCTCAGCGTTTCGACATTTTCGGGGGAACAAGCCCGCCCCTGCGTACCGGTTACGTTCCATCGCACGGAAAAGTTTTGTCACGTATTACGTGACAAATCAGAGGCCCGCTTCCCTCGTGTTTGTCACGTATTACGTGACAAGACGGGGTTGGTGGCGACGAGGGGGAGCAGGGGGTTGAACACGAATTCCGCGGTTCGCGATCAATAGTTCAGCGCCGCTCGCTGGCGCTCGCGGCCACGCGATTCGACCTCCGCTCGCTGGCGCTCGCAGCCACACGATCTGAGCTCCACTCGCTCACGCTCGCAGCTACGTCGATCGGATCCGCTCGGCAGCGCTCTTCCTTCGCGCGGGCGCTACGGAGGACGGGTCGCGGACATGGGGATCGCGGCGGGAAGCCGCTCTTACAGTCTGCGGCCGCTCGTTTCGGAAGACGGCTGCAGAACGGCATCACGAAATCGAAAAGCGAAAATCGTCGGGCGGAACTGGCTCGACTTGGGTGCGCGGGGCGGCAGTGGTGGTGAGCCGAATACGGCCATGATCGGTTCGCTGATTGCGAGTCTGGAGCGGCGACCGTGGGTCGCCGGCGTGTTGCTGGTGCTCGCGGTGGCGGCGGCCTATGCCAACGCGCTGCACGGGGCGTTCGTGTGGGACGACGTCCCGACGATCGTGCAGAACCGCGCGATCGAACATTTTGGGACCGCGGTCGCGCGGCCCACGGCGGTCAATACGTCGAGCGGACGTCCACTTCTCGGGCTGTCGCTGGCGCTTAACTACGCACTCGGGGGACGGGATCCCATCGGTTATCATTTCTTCAACCTTGTCGTGCACGCGGCGGCGGCCCTGACGCTGTTCGGGTTCGTCCGCCGGCTTGCGCTGCTGCCGCGGTGGGGCGGGCGGTACGCGCCGCATGCGACGGGACTCGCGCTCGCGGTGGCCGCGTTGTGGGCGCTGCAACCGCTGCAGACGCAGGCGGTGACGTTCGTTGTGCAGCGGGCCGAGGCGATGATGGGACTCTGCTATCTGCTCACGCTCTGGCTGTTTCTGCGATCGGCCGCCTCGCCGCGGCCGGGCTGGTGGCGCGGGCTCGCCGTCGCGGCCTGCGCGGTCGGGATGACGGCAAAGGAGGTCATGGTGTCCGCGCCGGTGATGGTCCTGCTGTTCGACCGCACGTTTCTCGCCGGGTCGTTTCGCGGCGCGCTGGGCCCGAAGAAGCGGTTCTATGCGGCGCTGTTCGGAACGTGGCTCATCCTGGCGTGGCTCGTGATCAGCCTGGGCGGCAACCGCGACGGCAGCACTGGCGGTTTCTCGGCGCACGCGAATGCGGTGCAGTACTGGCTGACGCAGTTTCCGGCGATCGCGACGTACCTGAAGCTGGCGTTCCTGCCGGCGCCGCTGATTTTCCAGTACGGAGCGTTCTGGCTCCCGAGCGCGGCGGCGGCCTTGCCGGCCGCGTTGCTCGTGGTGCCGCTGGCCGTATTGGCGTTGGTGGCGCTCGTCCGGTGGCCAGCGGCGGGGTTTTGCGGGTTCTGGTTTTTTTCGGTCCTCGCGGTGACATCGTTGATCCCGGGGACCGTCGACATGGTCGTCGATTACCGGATGTATCTCGCGCTCGCGCCACTGTGGATCGTGGTCGTGGCGGCGGTCTACCGATGGGTACGGATGCCGCTCGCGGTCAGCGCGGTGGTGCTGGCGTTTGGCGTCCTCACGGTTGCCCGCAATCGGGTTTATCGGAGCGAACTGGCGCTGTGGACGGACAATGTGGCGAAGCGGCCGGGCAACGCGCTCGCACGGTACAATCTCGCGACCGACCTGCTGCGGGAGCCCGGACACGAGGCGGAGGCCCAGGCGCAACTCGAGGCGGCGGTGAAGCTCGCGCCGGATTTCGCGGGGGCGCGGTACAACCTGGGCTCGCTGCTGTCGCAGCAGCCCGGGCGGGCGGCCGAGGCGATTGCGCAGTACGAGGCGGCGATCCGGATCGCACCGCGCTATGCGCAGGCGCACAACAACCTGGCGGTGATCCTCGACCGGCGCGGGGAGTTCGAGCGGGCGCGGCGCCATTTTCAACTGGCGGTGCAGTACGATCCTTCGAACGAGGTCGCGTGGCTCAATCTGGTGCGGGTGCTCGAGGAACTGCACCGCGCGGACGACGCGCTCGCCGCCTGCCGTGCGCTCGTGCAGGCGCATCCGAATTCGGCGACCGGGCAGGCGCGGCTCGGCATCATGCTGGCGACGCGACAGGCGCTGGCGGAATCAATCCCGCATCTCGAAGCGGCGGTCCGGCTCGATCCCGGGCAACTGGAGGCGGCGTATTACCTGGGCACGGTGCTCGTGCAGCGGCATGAGCGGATGTCCGAAGCGGTGGCGCTGCTGGAAAAAGTGGTGAAGGCGCGGCCCGACTCGGCATATGGGCATTTCAATCTCGGGATCGCCTATCTGGCGTCAGGCAACCGGCTGCGCGATGCGATCGCGCAGTTCGAGGCGACGGTGCGGCTGGATCCGCGGAATGCGAATGCGCAGTTCAACCTGGCCGGAGCACTGGAAGCGGCGGGCAACCCGACGGGGGCGATCACGCATTATCGCGTGGCCGCCGCGCTGCAGCCGCGGATGGCGGTGAATCATTTCCGACTGGCGCGGCTGCTGGCGCTGGAGCCGAGCGGACGCGCGGAAGCGCGCGAAGAGATCATGAAAACGCTGGCGATCGATCCTGGTTTCCCCGGCGTGCAGGCGCTGCTGGCGCAGTTGGATCAGGGTGATTGAACCACGAAGGGACACGAATCGGCACGAATGGGAACCGGCTCCGTTTAACACGAGGCAATTGAGGGAACCGAGCGGGGAACCACAGATGGACAGATCGACACAAATTCAGAACGGGGATGCGCGAGATGGGCGGCTGAGTTCCTTTCTCCATATGTGTTCATACCTGTCCATCAGTGGTCCGACTGATTCAATTGAACGGAGCGCTGATTCTCCGGCGTGATCCGACTCCGCAACAGTCGGTATATTTGATGGACTAAGGGGCTTGCGCGGCGGGTGGCGGGACGCAATGTCGGGCGGTCGACCTCAATCGATTACCCCATGGGAGCCTCGACCTGGAATTACTTTGTCCCCTACGATGGGGCACCGGAACGGGCGCTGCGGCAGTTGCGCGAGGACGTGTTTCGCAATGAAAAGTATGGCGATGGAATTCCGTCAGCCGGCAGCATGCGCACGACGCTCGAGGAATTGATCGCGGAACGTCCGGATGCCGCGGAGGCGCGGGACCGGCTGGAGGCGATGATCAAGAAGATCGAGGCGCTCCGGGCGCAGATGCCCGAAATGCCGAAGCCGAGCACGATCGAGGAACTGCTCGAGCAACGAGCCGAGAACGGCACCCACTCGATCCTCGACATCCAGGGCATCTCCCCGACTCCGGACTTTGGCGCGGTGTCGCCGTTGCCCCGCGAAGACCTGGTGGCGCTGTTTGGCTCGGACCAGCCGACGCACGAGGCCGTCGAAGCCATGCTGGGCGACGAGCGGCTGATGGAGCACCCGCTGATCGCGGAGCGTTGGCAGGGCGTGTATTTTACTGTCTACCGCGATGACCAGCCCGCGGAGCTGTGCTTCATTGGCACATCGGGGGATTGACTGCCAGAGATGAGTGGACGCGTCGTGGGAACCGTCGAATCGACGTTGTCGCTGGGATTGCGAATGGCATATGCGGCGTGCCTGCTCGTTGCGACGATCACGCATGTGGTCATGCATGTCCGTTTTGGCGTGCTGCTCGAGCGATTGCCCTCCGAGATTTACCCGATATTCAGCCGCCTGTACTGGTCGTCGCTGACGCTGCTCGATCCGCTCTCGGCGCTGCTGCTCTTCCTGAGTCCGCGCTGGGGTGTGGTGGCCATTCTCGGCGTCATCGTATCAGATGTCGCCCACAACACCTGGCTCCTTTACCACATCGGAGGGCAGCCCAACTTCATGTATTGGTGCCAGGTGGGCTTCCTCGTTTTCGTGGTCGCAACGGCGAAATTCATCCGGCCGGTACGTGACGTACCGTGCTAACCCCCCTGGCAATTTCGCTTCGTACACGTGCAACGCCACTGTTCCATCGGCGTGGACGATTGGTAGAACTCGAGCCGTTCGTTCGACCGGAGGACTGTCCCAATCGCCGGGGTTAAAACCAACTTGTCGTGAATGTGATTGGAATGCGCATGTGCACGACCGCGGGTTTTCCGGCCTTGATGCCGGGGAGGAACTTGAATCGTGCGATAGCAGCAATGGCGGCGGCATCGAACTGCGGCAGCGTGGGTGTGACGACGCGAACATCGCTAGTCGTGCCATCGAGCCTGACGCGAAAATCGACGAGCACCACGGCGCGCAGATCAAGGATCTGGAGCGGGATCGGGTAGTTCGGCAGCACTTCTTCGATCAACTGCGGTGGTCCGTCCGTGCCGGGAGGCCGGGGCGGGGACAGTCGTTTGACCAACTCGGCCGGCCCGCCGTGCTGCATCCGCTGAATGTATGCGATGAGATCTTGGACGGGCTTCTTGTGCTTTCCTTCGGCGCGATGGGCAAAGGCCAGGGCTCGGTCGAAATCGGGCGCCAGTGCGAGCGTGGTGTCGCCATGGGCGTAGAGGTCCGCCAGAAGCACCTCGGCAAATTCAGAATCCTGCCGATCGGCAGCCTGCAGATTGTCGAACGCCGCGCGGATATCGACTGGCCCGCCGAGCCCTGCGATACACATGGCCGCATATTTGGCTTCGGACGTGGCATCGCCTTTGGCAGCGCCCGCTTGGAAGAGATCGCGGGCGCGAACGAAGTCGGGCTGGCCGCCGCCCAGCGGATGCAAGGCGGCATTTCCTCCCGCCGACTCGGAAATGACCGCACAGCCCGACAGCAAGGCGAGGAGCGAAACCAGCAGGACACACTTCATGGCCCAAGCTCAACGACTTCCCTCGCGGCCGTCGAGGTTGGCGTCTCGCAAATACCCTTGGTCCGTGCAGAGGCCGCCGGGTGGGAGAGCTTTGTCACGGATTACGTGACAAATCCGCGACCCTCTTCCCTCGTGTTTGTCACGTATTACGTGACAAGATGGTCGGGGCGCGCAGGGTCGTCCTTCGTTCGAGCGCTTCCTCCTTCGCCGGGGCGCTTCGTTGTTCGGCCGAGCGCGACAAGACGGAGGACAGGTCGCAAGGACGCGAATTGGATGTGCCGGGCGCCGAGATTACACGCGCGCTGATCCCGATAATCGCGGAAACAAGCCGCGAGCGCCTAAGGCTTTCGGCCTTCGTCGACTTCCCAGTACTCGAAAAGGGTTTGGATGTCGGCGCGCGAGGAGAGGCCGCTCTCGGCCTTGAATTTTTCGAGAATTTCCGTGCCGGAATCGCGCCAGCCGCGCTTCGAGGCGAAATCGTTCCAGATCAGCAGCGTCACGTCGTTCAGCGGCCGGCCCTGGCGCTGGACGTAGTCGACGCACTCGGCGTCCGTCGCGCCGGCCCGGACAAACTCGGCGAACGCGGCGTAATCCAGTTCCAGAAATGCCATGATCCGGGCGTCAAAGCCCTTGCCCATCAGATCAAAGAAATCGGGCCGCAGCTGGTTGGCCTGGCGCAGCCGGATCTTGTCGATCGTCCGGCCAAGGAAATAGAGGCCGGCGACCTTTTCATAAGGGGTACGTGGTGTGGTCATCGCGGGAACAGTTTGGGGTCTGGTCGCCAACGCTGAGAGTGCGCCCCGCCTCCGGCAAGGAGGAGTTCATGCCACTGGACGGAGCGAGCAGTACAGTGGTTGATCGAGGGTCGGGGACGGTGATGGACGCCATGGACTGCGTGGACGGCGTGGACGGCAAAGGGACGGACGAGAGCGAGGGGCGGTGCGCGTGCACGGGGAGCGGCGGAGGGGCAGGACCGGCCCGCAGATGCAGGCAGGGGGCGGCACTGGGCGCCGCTGGCGCAGGGGGGCGCGGTTTGCGGCGCGGGGCGGGACTAGTTGCCCATCTCGTACACTTCGACGAGCGCGGAGCCGCCGGTCCTGGTGGCGTCGTCGACGACGAGCGTGTAGGAGCCGGGGGCGAACGGGCCGTAGTCGTAGGAGAGGGTCGGGAGTTCGGTCGTGTCGACCGGGAAGGCGCCCACCGACTGGAAGAGCGCGTTGACGTCGATGACGACAGCCGGGTGGACAAACGACACGTCGTGCCCCTGCGCGTCGTAGCACCGCACGCGCGGCTGGGACGCCGGCGAGGTGATGCCGAATTTCGCGAGCGTCGGGCCCACCGCGCGGAAGAGCAGTGTCTTGGACTTCGTTCCGCTCACGACGAAGCCGACGACCTGCGAGCCGGTGGCTTGCAGTGCGACGCGCGCGGAGACGTTGCTCAGGTTGCCCTGCGTTTCGACGTTCAGGTCGATGCCAGTGGCGACCGTGGGAAACGCGAATCCGGTGATGCTGTAGCGGCCGCCATGGGCGGCGGTCGCATCGCCGATGACGTACGTCTGCCCCGTCGCCCCCGGAATCGGCGTGCCGTCCTTGGTCCACTGGATCGGCACCGCCGGCGCGGCCGACAACATCATCGTAACCGACTCGCCGGGAGGAACGGACACGCGGCTCGGGCCGGCCGGCGCCACGATCCCATTGGCGACATCGAGGCCCATCACGAGGACGGTCTTGTTGGGGAGTGGATTGACCTGGGCAAAAAGCGGGGTGGCAAGGAGTGCGAGGGCGAGGCTGAGGCAGAAAGCTTTCATAACATCCGTAGAATATCGTCCCGACGCGGGGGCGCCAACGAGGCCAACGTCTTGGGCGGACTACGGCACCACTACCGAGCCGAGCTTATGCGTCGTGTCGCCCGCATCGCCGTAATATACGACGTACGCGCCAGCTTTCAGGTCGGAGAGGTCGGCATAATGGATTCCGCCAGCCGCCCGGCCGCCACCGGCCAGACACGTCACGACGGAAATCCAAACCTCATGTCCACGGGAGCCGCAACGGATGGTTCGAATCACCAATGCGGAGTTTATCAGGGTCGGGGTGCGCGTGATCGCCTTCAGGCCGCTGACGTTGCATTCGACCGGCAAATCCAGACGGCCGTCATGGCGAACGGGAGCGAGAATCCGGATTCCTCCGACCGCTTCAATGAAGCTCCACGGCTGGGATTTCGCACTCAGCCAGCACAGCACCCCGCTGAACAACGTTGCCAGAATCAGCCGATGCACGCCCATAGGACGCGGACGATGAAGGGAGGCGGCGGCGGAGTCACGTTCGGTCGCAAGCGCCGCGGCGACGCCGGCCGGCCGTGGAAACCGCCGGGGGGATCGCCTACTCCGCGGACTTCGACGGACAGGTATGGGGACGCGGATTGAAATCGGGCGGGACGACGTTTTCGACGCGCAAGAGGCGATCGACGGGAACGATGCCGAGGGCCTTGCAGCCGTAGCCGGTCGTGGGCGGCAACGCCCGCAGGAGGGTTTCGGGGATCGTCGCGTAGTCGCGCGGCAGCGGCGGCACGCGCCCGCTCAGCCGCGCGGGATCGAAACCGCCGGAGAGGTCGGTGACGTCCGGCGTGAGCGCGTCGGCCGGGCCGAGATTCGCCTGGCCGTAACGTTCGCGTCCGATGTCGCGCGCGTGTTTTTCGTTGGGGAGTTCGGCGAGCGGGATCAGGTCGAACAGCCGGTCGACGAACTTGACCACGGACGCGTGATCGCCCGTCTCGTGCTGGACCGTGTGCGTGCGGGCGAATGGCGAGATCAGCAGCAGCGGGACGCGCGGGCCGTCCGACAGGACCGTGCCATTCGGCAGCCGGCTGTGGATGGGCGGCGGCACGTGATCGTAGAATCCGCCCGAATCGTCCCAGGTGACGATGATCGCGCACTGGTCCCAATAGGGGCTGGCGGCGATCGCGTTGATCGCCTTCGCCACGAGGATCTCGCTGATCTGGCTGTCGGAGTACTTCGCGTGATCGTCGTCGCCGACGAAGTTTTTCTGGACGATCGGATCGGGATTGGCCGGTTTCAGGCCGAAAGGATTGCGATAGCCACCCTTCACATAGAACACCCCGCCCGACGCCGGAAGCGCGTGCGTCTTCAGGTCGTGGAAGAAGGCGTCGAGGCCGTGCAGGTCGCGGCGCATTTTGGGGTTGTTGGCGATGTAGCCGAAATACTGCGGGCCGTTGTGGTGCGTAATGTACGCGGCGTGCTTGCCATCCGCGTCGGTCGGCCCGTCGTCCGGATCCGCCGGCTTGTCGCCATAGGCCTCCTGATACCAGCCGAACCCGATCGGCGAGCCGCGGCGCGCGGAAATCGCCCGGATGTCCTCCCGGACATCGGCGAGATCGTCGTCGGGATCTTCGTCCTCGTCGGTCGTCTTCGCGACATCACCGCCGCGGAGCGTGAGCGGGATGGAGGCGAACGTCAGGTTGCGCTCGACGGGGTTGTTCTTGGAATCGCGCGGGCCGAACGGAAGCTTGTCCGGGGAGCGATCGAGCGGCGAACCCCAGAACGGCATCGGGTCCTCGAGCACCGGTACGCCCGGCGATTTCAGCTTCGCAAAGTTCACCGCCTGGTCCGGATGAAGCAGCCACTGGGTCACGCCCGACTGGGCGGCGATGATGGAGAGGTTTCCCGGCGTCGACGGACCGGTCATCAATTGGAAGATGTGATCGTAGAGGACGAACCGGTCGGCGAAGCGCCAGAGCAGCGGGATGGTGTCACCGTCCACGTACGCCATCGCGAGTTGGCCGGATTGAACGGCGGCCCGGCTCGGGTTGCCGTGCGGCGAGTACTTTCGCTCCTCATACGCGGCAAACCGGTCCATGCGCGGCGTCTCGCCCTGCACGTTCATCTTTGCGACGAGGGCCGCATGGGAATGATCGGGGTCGTCGAGATCGGCGGCGTATTCCGCCGCGCCGATCCGGAACGGCTGGATCGTGCGCTCGGTGCCGTCCGGACCGAGGAACGGCTGGTGAAAGCCGGGCGTCGCCGCAGACGGACGGCTGAAAATTCCGTCGGCGCCGGGAAAGGTCCCGAAGTAGTGGTCGAACGACCGGTTCTCCTGATAGAGGACGAACACGTAGCGCACCTTCCGGCGCAGCAGCTCCCATCGCGCGGCCTCGTCGAGCAGCGGTTCCGACGCGGCGGGAACGATGTACGGCTGGACGTCCGGCCCCGGCGCGGCGACATGGTAGTCGACCTCCGCCTCGGCGGCTCGGACCGCACTCGGTGCCAGCATCAGGCCCGCGGTCGCAGCGAGCACCGCGGTGATGACGTAGGAGGAAGGAGTCTTCACGGACAAGTGGTCCGTGAAGTTTCGGCGAAATGGATGCTCAAAGCCAAGACCGGGATTGAAACGATCCGGTGACCGAGGGGCCGAGTGAGAGCGGAGGAAAAAGCCGCTCCGCGCGGGAGCGTCGCGGTTCAGGCCGGCGGCGACGCCGCGCCGGCTGTTTGGAGCAGCGCCTGGAGGGCGGGGTCGGCGGAGGTGCGGGGCACGTGCTGCAAGCTCCACCCGGCCAGGGCCGCGAGGATCGGTTTCAGCGCCCTCCCCTTGGCCGAGAGAGCGTAGGCGTAGCGCGGCGGGTTTTGCTGGTAGGCGGTGCTCGTCAGGATGCCGGCATCCTCGAGCCGCACCAGGCGGTCGGCGAGGATGTTGGTCGGAATGCCCTCGGGCCCGGCGGCGAACTCCCCGTACCGGGACAGGCCCCGGAACAGGTCGCGGACGATCAGCAGGCTCCAGCGGTCGCCGAGGATATCAAGGGCACAGGAGATCGGGCACGACGAACGGCGGGCGGGTTTGGACGGACGGGAAGCGCGCGGCATGGGAAAAACCTGCGGTTCCACTTGCAAAACGCAAGTGTCGCGGCACGGTCGGTGTGACTTGCATGATGCAAGTCACAAACCATCCACTCCCATGAATGTCTCGTTTCGTCCATTGTTTCTGCTCGTCGCCGGCTGGGGCCTGGCCGCCGCCCTGGCGCTCGCCTTCAACCTGCCCCGTCACACCGCCCCCGGGGTGGTGCCCGCCCTCGTGCTGCTGGCGGCGGCCGCGCTCGTCGTCGGGCTCGGCCGGAGCGAAACGCTGCGCGCCCCGATCCGCGCGGTGCCCACCCGGGCGCTGCTGGCCTTCAATGCGCTCCGGTTCGTGGGCGGCGCCTTCCTCTGGTACGCGGCGCAGGGCCAGGTGCCGACGCTGTTCGCCGATCGTGCCGGCTGGGGCGACATTGCGACCGCCGCCGGCGCGCTGGCGCTGCTCGGCTGGCGCGGGGCGCCGGACTGGGCGCTCTGGCTGTGGAACAGCTTCGGGCTGCTCGACCTCATCGTCGCGGTCGGCACGGCGGGATGGCTGACGTTTGCGCGGCCGGACTCGATGGTGGCACTGACGCATTTTCCGCTCGGGCTGATCCCCCTGTGGGCAGTGCCGATGATGCTGGCCGTTCACGCGGAGGTGTTTCGGCGGCTGCGGGCGACGAGCGATCACGCCACGACCGCCGCGGTCGGCGCGCGGGGCTGATCGGCGCGGCCGGTCGACGGAGGCGTGGCGAATGCGCCAGCCCGCGCGGTGGCGTCACCGCGCCCACAAGAAGGCATGGGGCCGAAAGGCGGCGCCACTCGCTCACGCTCGCAGCCACGTCGATCCCGCTGCTCGCTAAAGGTCGCAGCCACGTTGGCATGACCACTCGCTCACGCTCACGTGACCACTCGCTCACGCTCGCAGCCACGTCGATCCCGCTACGGCGGAAACGTCGCAGCCACGCAACGGCGCCGCTATAGGTTCCGCTTCTGGACTTCCTCGCGGATCGCCTTCAGTTCGTCGCGGCACTGCTTCGCCCAATATTGGTCCGACTTCGCGCACGCGAGGATAAAGAAGCCCAAGACGCCGGTGGTTATATTCAGGCTGGAGGAAATTGTACGAGCGACGCGGTTCGATACGGCAATTTCGCACCGGATGCAACGACACCGTAGCGAAAACCGGCGGGCGCACGACTTTTTCGCGTCATTTCCAAACCATTTCTTGAGGAAGCCTACGCCAGCCATATAACGCATGCACAAGTCATGCGGAGCGTGCCCACGAACGCGGCCGGCGAATGCTGGAATTTTCCCTCCGATGCAGCCCGGCCGGATGCGCGGCGGCGCCGCTGCGACACAGGCAGGCACAGCGCGCACAACCCGCTGCGGCGTCGCGTACCCGCCGCCGACCGGCGCTCCGGGCACCCACAGGAGGCGAAACATGCCGATTAGGGACATGCTCGACGCCTCGCCCGCCGAACTGCGCGACGTCAAGGCCGCGCTCGACGCGCATGCCATCGTGGCGATCACCGATGCGCAGGGGAAAATCCGGTATGCGAACGACAAGTTCTGCGCGATCTCCAAGTACTCGCGCGAGGAGCTGATCGGGCAGGACCACCGTCTCATCAACTCCGGCCACCATTCGAAGGAGTTCATGCGCGAACTGTGGACGACGATCGGACGCGGACTGGTGTGGCGCGGGGAAATCAAGAACCGGGCGAAGGACGGTTCGTTCTACTGGGTCGACACGACGATCGTCCCGTTTCTCGACCCGCATGGAAAGCCGCGGAAGTACGTGGCGATCCGGACGGACATCACGGCGCGGAAGCGGGCCGAGGAAATTATCCATCCCACGCCGGATCGCGCCGCCCGGGTTCGGCGAAAGCACGTGCTGCTCGAACGTGCCGCCCTCGCGGCGGCGAGCGGCACGGTCATCGGACTCGCGTACCTGTCCCTTCGGGCCAGGAATCCGGCGGACCGCCCGGACAGTTTCGGACGGTGGGACGACGTGGTGTTCGCCGCAATGGTCGTCACCCTCGGGCTGGCGGTCTTCGCGTTTCGGCGGTGGCGGGAGTCGAAAACGCAGGCGGCCGCGCGCCAGCAAACCGAAGCGGCCCTCCGCCTCCTCCACGACGAACTCGAAGCCCGGGTGCGCCAGCGAACGAGCGAGCTGGCCGAGGCGAACAGTGCGCTGCGCCGCGAGATCGCCGAACGCACGCGCCTCGTGGAGATCGTGCAGGGCATGACCGAGGCGTGCTTCGCGCTGGATGCCGAATGGCGTTTCATCTTCGTGAATGACCGCGGGGTCGAGTTGCTGCACCATACGCGCGCGGAGATGCTCGGCCGCACGATCTGGGACGTGTTCAACCGGCTGGTCGGAACTCCGGCGGAGCAGCACTACCGTCACGCGATGCGCGAGCGCGTACCGGTGGTATTCGAAACCTTTTCCCCCATCGCCCAACGCTGGCTCGACATCCGCCTCTTTCCCTCCGGCGACGGACTCGCCGCCTTTCTCCTCGACATCCAGTTAAGCAAGGAATCCAGCGAAGCGCTGCGGCTTTCCGAATGGAAGTTCGCGCAGGCGTTCGCGAACAATCCGGCAGCCATCGCCCTGACCCGGTTTGACGATGGCACGATGCTGGAGGTCAACGATACCTGGGTGGCGTTGACCGGCTTCAGCCGCGATGAGATCATCGGGCGGACGGCGCGGTTCATGTGGCCGACACCGGCAGAGGCACAGCAGTTCGTGCACGAATTGCGGGAGAAAGGCGTCGTCCGCGGCTGGGAGCAGGCCTTTCGAAAGAAATCGGGCGAACTCTTCCCCGTCCAGTTGTCGGCGCAAATCCTGAAGATGGGCGCGGAAACCGTGATCCTGTCCACGCTCGTCGACATCACGGCCCGCAAGCAGGCGGAGGAGTCCCTCCGCGCGAGCGAGCGACGCCTGCGCGAGATGCTCGAGACGGTGGAGCTCATTGCGATGACGCTGGATGCCAAGGGACGCATCACGTTCTGCAACGATCACCTGCTCCGGCTGACGGGGTGGCAGCGGGAGGAGGTGATCGGCGCCGACTGGTTTGCGACGTTCCTGCCCGACTCAGATTTGGCGACGCGGAAACTGTTCTACGACACGATCGAGCAGGGCACGATCCCGCGGCATCACGAGAACCCGATCCGGACCCGCCGGGGCGAATGGCGCGAGATCGTCTGGAACAACACCACGCTGCGTGACATCGCGGGTCATGTCACCGGGACGGCGAGCATCGGCGAAGACGTGACGGAACGCCGCCGGGCGGAACATTCATTGCGCGCGAGCGAGGAGCGTTTTCGCCAGGTGGTCGAGAACATCCACGAAGTGTTCTGGATGACCGACCCCGCCAAACAACAGATGCTGTACATCAGCCCCCGGTACGAACGGATCTGGGGCCGGACGTGCGCGAGTCTCTATGCCTCACCCTGGTCGTGGAGCGAGAGCATTCACCCCGAAGACCGTCCGCGCGTCGTGGAGGCGGCGGCGAAGAAACAGGAGCAGGGAACGTACGACGAGACGTACCGGGTGGTCCGGCCCGACGGAACCACCCGCTGGGTGCGGGACCAGGCCTTTCCCATCGCCGACGAGACAGGAACGGTGCACCGCGTCGTCGGGGTGGCCGAGGACATCACCGAGCAACGATTGCTGGAGGAGCAGTTTCGCCGCGCCCAGCGGCTCGAGGCGGTCGGCACCCTCGCCGGCGGCATCGCGCATGACCTCAACAACATCCTCGCACCGATGCTGTTCGCCGCCCCGCTGCTCCGCGAAAACCTCCCCGCGTCGGAACGCCGGTTCGTCGACATGATCGAGCAGGGGGCGGTGCGCGGGGCGGCGATCATCCGGCAACTGCTGACGTTCAGCCGCGGGATCGAAGGTGAGCGCGGGCCGGTCGACGTGAAGCACCTGGTGCGCGAGATGGGCAGCCTGATGCGGGAAACCTTTCCCCGCGAAATCCGCATCACGACCACCACCGCCGGCACGCTTTGGCCGGTCATCGCGGATCCGACGCAACTGCACCAGGTGTTGCTCAACTTGTGCGTCAATGCCCGCGACGCGATGCCGGATGGCGGCCAACTGTCATTGGCGGCGCAAAACGCGGTCATCGACGACAGTGATCTGGCCGCGAACCCGCACGCCCGGCCCGGCAAGTTCGTGCTCCTGACGCTGAGCGACACGGGGCATGGCATTCCGCCCAAGATCCTCGATCGGATCTTCGAGCCGTTTTTCACGACGAAGGACGTCGGCAAAGGCACCGGTCTGGGGTTGTCCACCGTGCTCGGGATCGTGAAGAGCCATGGCGGGTTCGTGAACGTGTACAGCGAGCCGGGCCGGGGCAGCGTCTTCAAAGTCTATTTGCCGGCCGACCCGAATGTGGCAGCGACCAGCGCGCCAGCGGAGGGGGAGCGGCCGCGCGGGAATCGCGAGCTGATCCTGGTGGTCGATGACGAAGCAACGATCCGGGAGACGATGCAGAACGTGCTCGAGGGCCATGGTTATCGCGTGCTCGCCGCGGCAGGCGGTCGCGAGGCGACGAGCCTCTTCGTCGAGTACAGCAGCGAAATCCGGCTGCTGTTCACGGATCTGATGATGCCGGAGATGAACGGGGTGGCGCTCATCCGCGCTGTGCGAGCCATCGAGCCCAAGCTCCGCGTGATCGCAACCAGCGGACTGCAGGAGCCAGAACGCAACGAGGAACTCGTGACGCTCGGGGTCACCGAGATCCTGCCGAAGCCGTGCAGTTTGGGCGAACTGCTGCAGGCGGTCCGGCGCGCCCTCGCGGGTGAAGACAGCTGAGTGCTGTCACGGTAGCACGGCGAGTCCCGCACGCGCCGGCGATCGGCGACAGATTCATTTCAACCGCCCTCGTTTGTGGGCGCGGTGACCTCACCGCGCGAGGCATGGCGATCGTCACCTCCCGCGCGGTGAGGTCACCCCGCCTACCGGACTGAGTGGCTCAACCAACGCGATGGGGACATCGCGTTCCACCACGCGAGGCGGGAGAGGTTTAATTCGAGTCGAAACCGCCGGGTGGGGCGGCGCCGCCTATCCGCGAATCTCGCACCTGCAACGGCTACTTTCCGAGCGTGCGGGCGAAAAAGCGGGTGGTTTCGGCGATGACGCGGCGGCGGTCGGCGGCGCGGGTGAAGACATGGTCCGCGCCCGGCAGGACGAGATGGCGCTTGGGCGCGGACGCCGCCGGGAAGAACTCCTCGAACCGCTCGCGGAACCCCGGGAGGTCGGCGTCGCCCTGGATCTGCAGCTTCGGCAGCGCCAGCGACGCGTAGGCCTGCGGAACATCCAACTTCGGACGGTCGGAGTAGAAGCGCCGGCCGACTCGGGAGACGTTCTGCCGGTCAAGTTGCGCGGGTTCGGGCGTCGCACGCCAGAAGGCGAACCCGGGAACGCTCGACCAGGTGCACAACGCGGCAATGTCGCCGGCCGGACGCTGGGCCACGGTGCAAATCGATACTGCTCCGCCGAAACTCAGTCCGAGGACGCCGATCCGGCGGAAGCGCTGGGTCCGCGCCCAATCGAGCACCGCGTGCAGGTCCGCGATCTCGGTGTTGGGCGTCATCTCATCAAAATTCCCGCTGCTGTCGCCCGAGCCCATGAAATCAAAGCGGAGGGCGGAGATGCCGCGGGCCGCCAGCGCACGCGCGCAATCAACGAAGAGCCGGGCGTTCTCCCCCTTGTGGCCGGTGAACCCGTGGGCCAGGACAACGAGCCGGGCCCGGCCCGCATCGTGCAGGACCGCGGCCAGCCGATGCGCACCACGGCGAAGAAAGAGGGAGGATTCAGTCTGCATGGGAGCCAGAGCGTTTGCACGGTCTCGGGCTCACGGGCAAGGGTGAGGTGCGGGTGTGATTGGTTATCGGTTGTTGGTTGTTCGTTGTTGGTGGCGGGAGTTGGTCGTTCGGAGTTCGTGATTTGCCGGGAGCGCCGGCTTAGAACTCGAGGGTGTTCGTAAGGGCGATGGTGCGGGGCTCGGCGATGCGGTAGCCGGCGGGGGTGCCGTCGGGTTCGACGGTCACCGGAATCAGGCGGTCCCTGGCGAAGGCGTTCCGGATGTTGAGCTGCGTCCGGAACCTCAGCTTGTGGATCACCGGCCAGTTGTAGCCGACCCAGAGGTCCACGATGCTCTCAGTCTGGCCGAGGTAAGGGTGCTGCACGTCGAAGTACGCGTTCACTCCGTCCGCCTCCATCTTCACCGGATAACCGGTCACGCTGCGGTCCGACCACCGGAACGCGCCGCCGACATTGAGTCCCTTCAGGCGACCCTGGTGGAAAGCGTAGTTCGCCACCGCGGTGAAGTGCCACGGTTTCAGCTCGGGGACATCCAGCCCGGCGCTGCGCTGCTGGAAGAGGATGTTCGCCATGACGTTCTTGTAGAGATTGCGGATGGTGTCCCCGCTCTGGCCCGGGTAATCGGTGCTGTTGCCCTCGCCCGGCGCCTCGGCGCTCACCCGCATGTCACCGGCCGGACCCTGAAACACGGCCCACCGCGCGGTGGCCCACTGGACGAAGCTCGGCGCCAGATTCTCGCGGGCCGCATGGACCTTCGAGGCCATGATGCTGATGTCGAGTCCGCGCACGGGCGTCGCCGACAGCTCGTATTCGTTGCCGTACGAAACCTGGTCCTGCGTGACCGTCACGCCGGGGTTGTTGCTGTAGACGCCACCGGGCGGCTGGTTGGGGTTCGCGGCGAACGCGGCGTTGTAGGCCGCGTCGGAGTAGAGCGTAAGACCCCAGATCTGCTGGAACGACGCGGGAACCGGGTTTGCCGCCCAGGCATCGATCGACGCCTTCTCCTTGGCCCAGGTCTGGTCGATCTGCTGCTGGGTGTAGGTGTACGTCGTGCCGGTCTGCATGAGCGGACCATCGGGACGCCACGTGAGTGCGTGGCCGTCGGACGTGTACCCGTAGATCCGCTTCGAGAACTGGCCGCGGCCGGGATTGTCGCGGTAGTCGTGCATCGCGGCCTGGCCAAATCCTTCCGAGTGGCCGATCTCAAACTGGGCGCTGCCGATGGACGAGGCGCTGAGGTTCGTCGCCGCCGTCCGGTAATGTCCCCACCGGAACGTGAGCCGGTCGTCGAAGGCCGAGATCCGCAATCCGTACTCCTTCGTCGTTCCCTGCGGATTCGCGATCGGGTTGCCGAGCACGTCCACCCGGCCCGGCTGGGCCTGGATGTTTTCCGACTGGTTGTAGTACGGGCTGAGATCGAGGCCGAACGGCAGGTGGCGGCGGATCCACTGCGGCGTGTGCACGACGACGCTGTAGGTTTTCGAGTCGGCCCGGGTGCTCGACATGCCCTTGTTGGGGCCGACGTCGGCGGCGGTGTTCGGCAGCTCATAGGCCGACGTGCCGAGGCCGATCACCGCCTGATTCGGCCCGAGCGGGGCCTTCACGAAACGGTTGCTGTTCTGGTCCTGGCGGAGGCCGAACATCGGCACGACCGTGCGGCCGAACCAGTAGCCCTGCCAGACGAAGGCGCGCGACGTCACCTCGTCGTGCACCTTGGTTGCCGCGGTGTACTCGCGCGCGGCATCGTCGGTGACCGCGTCGTTGTTCAGAAGCTGGAGCTGGTACGGCACGAAGGCCCGGGTCTGGTCATTGTACACGTTGACCGAACTGCCGAGGTACGGCTGGACCAGGTAATTGACGCCGGACAGGTCGGCGCCCGAAGCGGAGCTCTTCCCTTGGAGCGATCCGCCAAGATAGAGGTAGAGGTTGTTGTCACGGCTCGCGGTCCCGACCGAGTTCGAGGCGTTGGGCGCGAACGACTGGTCGAGATGCCAGCGAATCCAGCGGCGCGTGTCGGAGTCGACCTTCTGCTTGGCGTACAGGCCGGTGAACGTGTTCCGGCCGAAGATCAGCGCGAGCCAGGATTTGCGTCCGGCCAGATCGGCGAAATTCAGCTCGGCGAACGCCTGCGCGCGCTCGGCCGTCGCATGGCGCATCGACAGATTGCCGAGCCCGCCGTTGCCGCCATTGCCGATGACCATCGGGCGGCCCACGCCGGGATTTGGCGAGCCGTCGGGCAGCGTACTCGTGACGTCGATCGTGATAGCGGAGGCGTCCTGCCCGAGCAGGTTCAGGTTGCCGTTGCGGACGTACTGGTCGTCATACGCGAGTTCGAAGCCGAGCCGGTTATTGAGGAACGTCTGGGAGAGCTTGAGGTTCGAGGCGTGGAAATGCGTGTACTCCGACTTGTTCGGACCATCGAGGAGGTGATTGTAGAAATCGAAGATCGTGGGATCGGTGAGCGACTTCGCGCGCCAGGCCCCGAGCTTGCGGGCGGCGCGATCGGTCTCCGTGACGAGCGGCGAGTTGGACTTGTAGCCGGCGAAGTCCGTGATGCCGCGCAGCGGATTGGCGGCGCTGTAGGGAGTGGGAATCGAGGCGGAGACCGGCCAGGGTTTCACGGAGCCCGTGAAGTTCACGGTCGGCTGGCCGCCGAGGTACTCGGTCACGATGCCGCCGTAGATCCGGCCGCCGGGGATGCCCAGCCAGGGATTCGGGCCGGCGGTGCCGGTCGGAATGGCGGGATAGACCGGGTAGGTCAGGTGCTGCCCGGGATTGGCCGGGTCGGCGAAGGTGGGAGCGGTGAACCAGGCGGTGATGTTGTCGCCCGGGGGCGTCGTGCGCGGGGCGTTGCCGTCGATCCGGCCGGTTTCGAAATTGGCGGTGAAGGAGGTGTGGGCGGAGCCGCGGTTCAGCACGGCGGGATCCCACTTGACGGTGCCGTAAAGCCGCTTGCTCCGGCGATAGGCCGGATCCTCGCGATAACGCGTGTCGTCGTCGACCAGGTCGAACCGGACCGCGAGTTGCTTCGGCACGAGGACGAAATTCAAATCGCCGGAAGCGCGGACCGAGCCGAAACTGCCGACGGTGTACTGCAGCTTCTGCGCGTTGCGGAACGTGGCGGTGTTCAGGGTCGAGTTGTAGATGCCCGCCGGACTGCCGATGCCGAAGAGGATCGAGTTCGGGCCGCGCTGCACGTCGACGCGCGAGACGTTGTACGAATCGAGCGGGATCGAGGAGAGGAAGAAGTCCCGGGTGTTGTCGGCGTTGTCGAGGCCGCGGATCCGCGTGCTGTTGCTGGGCTGGTTGATGTCGGTCGAGGTGAGGTAGGTGCCGTCGCCGCGGCCGAGATAATTGCCGCCCTGGCCATTCACTTCCATGCCGGTGGCGTAGACGAAGAGCTGCTCGATGTTGGTCGAGTTGGTGTCCTGGAGAAATTTCGGCGTGAAGACGGTGATCGCCGCGCCGACGTCCTTCAGGTCGGTCCGGATGCGCGTGCCGGCGAGCGTGTTCTTCGCGGTGTAGCCCTCGTCGTGGTCGGCGGTCGTGACAAATGGCGAGAGCTTGACGACATTCTCCTGGTCGGCGGAGTCCGATTTCGAGGGCGCGGTGGCGGGCGCGGTCTGCGCGTGGACGGGCGCGATGCCGGCGGCGAACGCCAGGGCGGTGACGGCGAGAATCCGCGTGCACGCACGTCGGAGCATAACGGGGAGTTTCATGGTTGGCTTGGAGCGGGGCAACATGGGTATTGGCGCGAACGCGCCGGGGGTCATGCGGGTATAGCGGCCGCAAACGCGCGCGGCAGACAACCCCGGTCCTTGTAGCACAGGTGACCTGCGCGGCGGATCCGCCGTCGGCGGTGGTGCGGCGGAAATCGTGCTCGCTTCGCCGGCGCCCGCACGCTTAACGATGCGCACCGTGGACCAGCGTCGCGTCACCCAGCAGGACATCGCCCGCCGCGCGGGCGTGCATCGCGCGACCGTGTCGATGGCGTTCAAGGGTCACCCGAACATTCCGCCGGCGACACGTGACCGCATCCTGAAGATCGCGGCCGAGCTCGGCTATTCGCCGGACCCGATGCTGTCCGCGCTGGCGGCGTACCGCAACCGCCAGCGGCCCGCGACGTACCATGGGAAGCTGGCGTGGCTGGTGAACTCGGCCTACGGATTCGACTGGCGCGACCGGACACTGCGTCCGCATTTCAGCGACTACTTCGAGGGCGCGTCGGCCCAGGCGAAGCGGTACGGGTTCCAGCTCGAGGTGTTCGATTTCAACGCCCCGCGCCTGACGCCGGCGCGACTCGCCTCGATCCTGGGTGCGCGGAGCGTGTCCGGCGTGCTGCTCTGTCCGCAGCCACGCCCGGAGACGAACCTCGAATTTCCCTGGCAGAATTTCTCCGCGGTCACGTTCGGGTACAGCCTGGCGATGCCCCGGCTCCACACGGTGAGCGCGACGCAGTACCGCGCGATGCGCCAGACCGTGCACGAGTTGCGCCGGCTTGGCTACCGGCGGATCGGACTCGCGCTCGACGGCGACCACGACCTGCGCACCGACCACAACTATCTCGCCGGCTATCTGGTCGAGGAACATCTCGCGGCCGGCACCGAGCCGGTGCCGATGCTGACGGCTCCGTACACCGACTGGCGCGCGGTCACGCAGTGGCTGCGCGCGCACCAGCCGGATGCGGTCGTGACGGGCAATTACCATTTCCTCGACGTGCTGCGCTCGCTGGGACGGAAGGTGCCCGAGGAGATTGGAGTGGCGTGTCCGCTGTTGCCATCGGCGGACACGGAGCTGGCCGGGGTGGTCGAGAACTCCGTCGAGATCGGGAGCGTCGCGGTGGATTTTCTGATCGGCATGATTCACCGGCAGGAGCGCGGGATTCCGACGAACCCGCAACGGATCCACGTCGAAGGCCGCTGGCTGAGCGGAAAGACGCTGCGGTCGGCGGAGGCTTAACGGAGGACAGGAACGGCCGGGTGGAACCGCGATGTCCTCATCGCGTTCGTTCGAGCCAATCCGCTCAAACCAGCCCGATGGGGACATCGGGCTCCACCAAATCGGGTTTCCACCAGCGTCGGGTTGAGCAGAGGCTTCTCTTGTAGGCGCGGTGACCTGATATCGGTTCCGGTGTTGTTCATCATCTCGCCGGGCGGAGCCCCGATGCGAAGCACGGCGAGATTGTGAACAAC
>DASZYH010000011.1:0-9289 GCA_035545515.1 Opitutaceae bacterium | reverse complement strand
AAAGGTGGCCTGGACGCGGCCCGACCGGGCCACGCCTCCGATCAGGATGACGCGACCGGGACAGACGCCGGGCTTGATCAGCACGAGTACGTTCTCGCACACCGCGTCGAACAAACCGGCCAGGATCGCCGCCCGGTCCTCCCCTTTGTTGGCCAGGTGCGTCATGTCCGTTTTCAGGATCACGGGGCATCGGCCCGACAGGACCGCCGGCGTTCGAACCGTGGCGCACAACGCGTCCGCTTGTTCGATCGTGAGCGAAAACCGCCCGATCAATTGCCGGAGAAAATTTCCCGTCCCTTGCGAGCACCGGCTGTTCTCCCGGAAAATTTCCAGTCCGTTCTCCCGGAGTTCCAGGATCGAGAATCCATGACTGCCGATCGACACGACCGTCATCGGTCCGTCTCCCAGCAGATGCCGCGCCCCGCCGATCTGCGCCTGCTTGACCGGAATCTGGGGCAGATCGAGCTGCCGGCCAAGCCGGCCGGTCGCCGCTGCACCGGAGACTCCGTGCCACCCCCACTCCGCCAGCAGCGTCCCAAGGGATGTTCCCACGTCCTTCTGGTGCTCCACGCAGCGCCGGCGCGTCCAGCGGTACCCGCCGCCCGCACGAACCAGCTCGACGGCTTTGATCGACTCGGCCCCCACGTCGATCCCGATGAATCGATGGACCTGGACCGTCGACGCGCACGGATCGAAGTCGGTTGGGGCGGCGCGGTCGGAGGAATCTTCCGAGGCGGGTGTCATACGCTGGATCGGCTGGTCACGAGAGTTCGGACCCGATGCTACCTGGCTGGGCTGGAGAGCGTGAGTTGATAAAATCAATGCACGCTATTGCGATAATATATATTCCGGGTGACCGGATTCGAGCCGGCGGTCGGGCTCTCCGTCCTGGCGCGCAAACCGGTGACCATCTGCCGGCGGGAGCGGCGGCGGATCAACGCAGTCGCAAGAATCTCGACGGAATCGTTCCGGCGCTGAGCGGGGAACCGGGGGGCGCCGCGAAGCCCCCTCCGGGCCTGGCATCACTCGGCTGCCACAGGTGAGGACGGTGCGCTGCACCTTCCTCCTTGCGCGCCATCGCGGTTCGCATCCTCTGTTCGGCCATGAAGGTCTCGTTCACCACGAAGGAATACACCCGCCTCCTGGAGCTCGTTCACCTCGGGCTCTGGGTCGCCGGCGCCCGGCCCGACGATCCGGCCACCATGCCGGAACGTTACACCGACCTGACGCAGAAGGTCCTCGGACTGGCGGAGCCCTTCGGGTGCGCCGATCTCGTGGAGGTCGATGTCAACGGACAGTATTTTCCGAATGAAAAGCTGACCGAGGGGCCCATCCAGGAGAAACTCGAGCAGTTCGTGGAGGACGCGTTCTGGAGTGAACTGGTCGGGCGTCTGGCGGAACGGGATCTGCGCGACGAGCTCGGCGCGACGAAGCTCACCTCGGAGTTGTCCGAGGAGGAGCAGCAGCGGGTCGCTCAGCTCGAGGATGGATATTGGCGCGAATTCGAGACCGGCGGCGTCGACCACCTGGTCGTGCTTCGCGGCGGAAAAGGCTGAGCGCCCGGCCCCCGGCCCGGCCTCAATGGCGCCGTTCGAGCCGCAACACGGTCGTCGCCCGGCCCCACACGTCCGTCGGCACTCCGAGCGCCTGTTTCAACGCCACGTCACGATCCCACGGATTCGTGATCCGGTTGATGTCCCGGCAGCGAACCCAGGACAGGTCGGTCAGCTCATACCAGGGCGAGACGAGCACGGGCATCGCCACCAGCGGATAATCGGTCCCGTAGAGCAGCCGTCCCCGGAACTCCGGACGGTGCAGGACTTCGCGGAGGTCGCCGTGTTTGTTAACCTGGGTCAACGAGGAGATGTCGGCGTATAGGTTGGGATATTCGGACATCAGCCGGGCGAGGCGGTCGATCGCACGCTCCCCGTCGTAACGGCCGGTCGTCGCCGCGTGCGCCGCAATGACCGTGACACCCTGCGAAAGTGGCAGCTTCAGCCGCGCTGGATCGCACAGCGCGTCATTGGCCGTCGTGAACGAGTGTTCGGCGCCGGTATGCGTCAGCAGGGGCAGGTGGAGTTCGGCGAGTTTGCGATAAAACGGAATCAGCCGCGGGTCCGCCGGATCAATGTCCTGGATCGCAGGCAGCCACTTCACCAGCACGGCGCCATGCGCCGCGCACCACTCCAGCCGCTCGATCGCATCGCGCCGGTACGGGTTCACGCTCGCGCCGAAAAGCAGGTTCGGGTGTTTCGCCACCTGCGCAGCCACAAATTCATTCGGGACGTAGATCTCCGTCGCCGCCCGGTCGAGTCCGCCCTGGGAATCGACGACCCCGTCGAGGGCGAGCACGACCGCCTGGCCGACGTGGCGGCTCTGGGCCAGCCGCTGCGCCAAGCGGTCAACCACGACGGCATCACCATCCCGCCGCAGTTCCCGGCGCGTCACCCCGAAGCTCCGCAGGTACCAGCCGAATTTCCAGCTTCGCTCCAGCCGCGGCGAGACGAAGCACCCGCTGCCACCCGCGCCGATGCCGGCGACATGCGTGTGCATATCGATCCATCGTTCCTTCGGCAGCGGCGGCAGCCGACCGCCCGGACGGCGAACCGCCGCGGCAAGGCCGAGCGTGGTCAGAAATGCCAGTGCGCTGAGGCAGGGCAGAAGCGGGAAATCCATGGGCCGACACCATACCGCAACCCGCCGCCCCGCCGTTAATCGATAATCCCGATGGGCCCCATCGCCGCGCCCCCGATCCCGTTGGGGCGATCACCTCAGCCGTTCCGCAGCTCACGGGCATTCCGCATTTTTTGCTGTTCCAGCTCGAAATTGGGCCGAATGGGGAGAGACCACCTTATGCCCGTAGCCCGTGACGAGATTTCCGACGCCAGTATCGAACGCGCCATTGAGAAAGGAGTGTCCGAGGTCCTTGCCACCATGGCATCTGAGAAGATCGAGTCGCTCGGCCGCACCCCGAATCCGCCGCTCCATTCCCGGCCCCAGGACATCGAGGGGCCCCACGTCGTCGCCTCGGTCGGTTTCGTCGGCGACATCAACGGGATCATCAACACCCATTTCGACGACCAGGTCGCAACCGAGCTCAGCGCCAAGATCCTCGGGATGTCCCCGGCGGAGGTCGCCGCCGCCGGCGTGCTGACCGACTCGATGGGCGAGCTGACCAACATGATCGTCGGCGTCTTCAAGAACACCCTCGGGGAGGTCGGTTACGTCTGCAAACTGACGCTTCCCTCGATCATCCGCGGCGCCGATTTTCACGTCGATCACACCCTGCGCTCGGGTCGGCGTTACATTTTCAATTTCCGATGCCGGGGCCGTTCCATCGTGACCGACATCATCATGGAGGAAGACTAATTCTAAACATGCCGCACAGAATCCTGACCGTCGACGACTCGAAAACCGTTCGGATCATCATCCGGAACGCCTTCAAACGCTTTGACTGCGAAATCCTCGAAGCCGGCAACGGCATGGAGGGCCTGGACCGCGCCAAATCCAAGCCGGACCTCATCCTGCTCGATATCACCATGCCGGTGATGAGCGGGGTCGAGATGCTCGAACGGCTGCATGCCGACCCGGAGCTCGCCGGCATTCCCGTCGTGATGTTGACCGCGGAAGGCCAGAAAACCACCGCGGAGCGCGCCATGCAGCTCGGCAGCCGCGGGTATCTGATGAAGCCTTTTACGAACGACGCGCTGATCCAGCAGGTTTCCACGATTCTCGCGCTCCAGGAAAAGTCGGTCGCGGCCTGACGGTCGCCGCGGGATTCCCGGGGCGAAAATCGGGAAAATTCCCAGCGGGTTTGGGTTGAGGTAATCCGCCCGTGATTACCGATTCGTAGCGTACCCCCGGGGCATCTGGGAGCGTCCTCGGGGCTCCGGGACCGACTCGATGAATCCACCCACCGTCTTGATCGTCGACGACAACGCCGCGCTGCGGGAGATGCTGCTGCAGGTCTTCGCCCTCTGTGGGTTCAAGGCGCTGGCGGCGGCGGACGCGACCGCTGCGCTCCGGTTGACCGACACGATCGTGTTTGGCGCCGCGTTGGTGGACCTGGAACTGCCGGGCATGAAGGGCATCGAGCTCTGCCGAGCGCTGCGGACCCGGTCAGACCGGCCGCCGCTCGTCTGGGTGATGACCGGCGGCGACGACGAACGGATCAAAGCCGAGGCGCTCTCGGCCGGTGCGGTGGAGGTCTGGCGCAAGCCGTTTCCGGCCTTCGAACTCTGTGCGCGCATCCGCCGCCGGCTCGCGGGCGGCGGATGCGACCCCACGGATGGCACGGATCCCCTGTTCTTTTCGGCCGCGTAGCCGATGCGCGGCGGGGCGAAACCAAATTTTACAGATTCTGCACAACAACCTGCATTGTGGCGCCGCTTGATGCGCCGATTCATAATAAGATGGCTCGGATAATTGTTACGGATGACGAAGAACCGATTCGGTCGATGATGGCGACCGCGCTGAACCAGTGCGGCCACACGGTCGAGGAGGCGAAATCCGCCCGGGAGGCCCTGGAGAAGCACCGGCAACACCCGGCCGACCTGATTGTGACGGATCTCGTCATGAAGGAGATGGACGGCACTGAGTTGTTGCGCCGCGTCCGCGCCTTTTCACCCCAGACCCCGATCATCGGCGTCTCGGGTCACCGGCACGGCAAGATCTACCTGAACATGCTGCGGCTCCTCGGAGCCGCCAATGTCCTCGCGAAGCCGTTCACGGGCGACGAGCTCGCCGCGGCGGTCGAGAAGGCGCTCGTCGCCCCCTCGAAGGAATCGAGCGCCGCCTGATCGCGCCGACGCGCGCTCAGGTCCGCGCTCTGGCTTTTCCGCGCTGCGACAACGACGCGTTGGCCCGGATTAGCGTCAGCCGCTGCTCCAGCGAGCGGCGCGTCGTCAGACCGTCGCTCGGCGTATGCAGGCACCAGTCAACCAGCCGCGGCACCGTCGAGCGCGCGACATGGCACCGCGTGTCCGAAGCTCCGTAGTAGATCAGCACGGTCTGACTCCGATCCGGTAGCTGCACCCAGCCATTGCTGAAGGTCACGTTGGATACATCTCCGATCCGCTCGCCTTCGTCGGGGGCGAGAAAATACCCGCCGGGTTGCGCGATGACCTTCGTCGGATCCTCCAGCGCCGTCATGAAGAGATAGAGCACGTACCGGAGTCCGGCCGCGCACCCCCGGACGCCATGTGCGAGGTGCAGCCAGCCCTGCGGCGTCTTGATCGGGACCGGTCCCTGGCCGTTCTTCGACTCCTTGATGGTGTGATACGCGCGCGTTTCGATGATCGTCTCCGGCCCGGTCACGCCCGTCGTGATGTCGCGGCACAGCGTCCAGCCGATCCCGCCGCCGGAGCCGACGTCGATGAATCCGTCCATCGGCCGGGTATAGAACGCATACTGGCCGTCCACGTATTCCGGGTGCAGCACGACATTGCGTTGCTGCGAGGCCGGTGTGCGCAGGTTGGGCAGGCGCTCCCATTTCTTGAAATCCTTCGTCCGGGCGATGCCGGCCTGCGCGACTGCGCTCGAGAGGTCACCCGGCGCGGCCTTCGGATCCTTCGCCTCGGCGCAGAACACGCCGTAGATCCAGCCGTCCTCGTGGAACGTGATGCGCATGTCGTACACGTTCGTCTCCGGCGGGATCTCGGGCAGGTCGAGCGGCTCGTTCCAGAATCGCCAGCGGTCGATCCCGTTCGGGCTCTCGGCGATCGCGAAGAAGCTCTTCCGGTCATAACCCTCGACCCGCACGACGAGGTGCACCTTCTTCCGCCAGTAGAACGCCCCGGGGTTCAACGCCGCATTCACGCCGAGCCGCTCCATCAGGAACGGATTCGTCGCGGGATTCAGGTCATACCGCCATTCGATCGGCGCGTGCGCGGCGGTCACGACCGGATGGGTGAACCGCTCGAACACCCCGTTGGACCAGGTGCGGTCAACCGGATTGGGCCGTTCGATGAGTTTCTGGTGCGCCGCCCGGATCCGGGCGAGCTGGCGGACCCACGCGGCGGGAGCGCGGCCGGCAGGAGAGGGTTTTTTCGGCATGGTGGTGGAGACGTGTAAGGGAGGTGTGTCGGCGGCGCGACTCGCGCCTCGGCCTCGGCCGCGAGTCACCGGCGGCGCCAGCGTAGGCCACGCGGTCGGTCGTTCAATCGTTCGGCCTTCCCGCGGCGAGCCGCCGAAGCCGGGTCGTGCTTTCGAGCGCGGCCCGGCCGTTGTGGTAGGGACACTTCCAGAATCCGATCTTCAGCTCCCGGTCGAGCAGCCGTCCGTCCCGCGTCACGCCGCGATACCACTCGCCGTGCCGGCGGTCGATCAGGCTCCGATCGATGAAGTCCCACGCCCGCAACGCCGCGGCCAGATACCGGTGGTCGCCCCAACGTTCATACGCGTCGAGGAAACCGACGACGGCCTCCGCCTGCGGCCACCACTCCTTGTTCGTGTTCGTCAGCCCATCCGGTCCGCCTTCGTTGTAGACGCCGCCGTCCTCGTCGACCCCTTCCGCGAGGGTCAGGTCTGCGATCCTCCGCGCCACGGCGGCGGTCCGCGCCGCGAGCGCGGCATCACCGACCGCGGCCGCCGCGTCGTTCAGCAGCCAGGCCGCCTCGATGTCATGGCCATAGGAAACGCGGTCCGAGCGGAGCCGCCACTCACGGTCGAAGAACAACCCCAGATGGCCGTTCGGCTGCACGATTCGGTTGAGCATCAGCTCGACCAGCCCGGCCAGGGTCGCACGGAGCCGCGGGTCCGGCCAGCAGCGCAGCAGCCGAGTGTACGCCTCCATGATGTGGAGATGGGTGTTCTGCGATTTCGGATCGTTCTGGTCCACCTCGCTGAGGCGCACGTCCTCCATCGGTCCCCACGCGGCATCGAAGGCTTCGAAGTATCCGCCGTGTTCCCCGTCGCGCGCGTGCCGTTCGATCAGTTCGTAGAGCTGGATCGCCCGGTTCAGCGGCTGCGGCCGCTGGGTCGCTGCATGGTACTCGGCGAGCGCATAGATGCCGAACGCCTGTCCGTAGATTTGTTTCCGGTCGCGCGTCGGCGCGCCGTCCGGCCCGCCCGCCCAACGGTAACCACCATGGGCGCTGTCCCAGAACCACGTCTGCAGCTCCGCGTCCGCCGTATCGGCGAGCGTCGCGTGGCTGCGGTCATGGTACCGTTGATAGGCCGCCGCGAAGGTCCAGAGCACCCGTGCCGCCAGCAGCATTCCCCGCTCCGCCGCGGGATCGCTCCGGAGATCGTTCGTCAGCGCACCGACGATCCGTCCGTCCGCCCCGACCGCGTGCTCCACCCAGAACGGCAGCACGTTCGCTCGCAGGTCGGTTTCAATGCGGTTCGCATATTCGAGCAGGTCGGGAAGGGGCGCCGCGCCAGACATGGAACCCCACGTCAATGCCGGCCCTCGGCGGCGTGGCAAGGCTCTACGATTGAGGATTTAGGTTTTGCGATTGAGAGCGCCCGACCGGTTAATATTTCCAAGTTTCAGGTTTTCGAAATTTCGCCTTTTCACCTTCCGACCTTCACGAGTTCCGCGCTGTGCGGCGCGACCTCCAGCCCAAACCCGTCCCGAAATGCGCCGAGATCTTTCTGTCGCCAGAGGTCCCGCACCGCGTGGGTTCCATCGAGCTTCAGGTCGGACCACGTGACGGACACCCTCGCTGGCGCCGTTCCGAGGTTGAACAGCCCCACCGCCAGGCTGCCGTCCGCGAGATGCTTGGCATACACGAGCCGGTCGCCGTCGCGCGCCACGGGCGCCGCCTGCTCTCCCTTCGCATCCTGGTCCACGGCCAGCACCTCGTCGTTTGTCAGGAGATTCAGCGTGAAGGCGTCCATTTTCGTCAGATCGTTGCCGAGCAGCAGCGGCGCGGAGAGCAGGCACCACCAGGTCATGTGCGTGTACTCCTCGTCGGGGGTCAGCCCGGGTTGTCCCTTTTCCCGCGTTCCGATCTCGAGCATGTCCGGATCGTTCCAGTGTCCGGGGCTGGCATAGGGCCGCCACAGCTCGTCATTGAGTGCCTCATCCGTCATCCGCTGCCAGTTCGCCTTGATGTCGCCGCCGATCCGCCAGGAGTTCGCCAGCGTGCACAGAACCGGAATGTTCGCATAGGGCGTGCTGTTCGAGAGGCTCAACACGATGTCGCGCCCGCTCTCCCGCAGCGCCGTCGCCATCTCCCGCGTGGCCGGCGCCTCCACCGGATTCCAGTCGTACTTGAGGTAATCCATCCCCCAGGTCGCCCACTGCCGGGCATCGTTCCGCGCAAATGAATAGGGGCCGATCGACCAGGGAAGCATCTTCTGGTTCAGCCGGCCCTTCGAGGGCTCCGTCGATTTCGCAAACGCGCCGCTCTCGTCCACTGCTGATCCGCCCGCATATCCCGCGTAAGACTGCACCCAGGGGGTCGAGTAGATCCCGACCTTGAGTCCGAGCGCATGGACCTCGCGACACAGCGCCCCCAGGTCGGGAAACTTCGCATTGCCCTGGATCGCATGAAACGCGCCGCCGCGCTGGCCCTGCCAGCTGTCGTCGATGTTCACGTAGGTCCAGCCGTGGTCGATCAGGCCCGACGCGGCCATCGCCTTCGCATTCGCCAGCACGATCGCCTGCGTCACGCGCGTGGCATAGTGATTCCAACTGTTCCAGCCCATCGGTGGCGTGAGCGCGATCGTCTCCCCCACCACGATTTTGAAGCTCCGGGTTGCCGTCCCTTTCGCGTTTGTCGCGTGCAGCATCACCTCATGCTCGCCGGGATCCTTCACGACCCCGGTGATCTCCCCCGTCTGCGCGTCGAGCCGCAGCCCATCCGGCAACCCGTCAGCCTGGAAGGTCATCGGCCGCTCGCCGGTCGCGGCGATGTGAAACAGGAACGGATGTCCGGGACGCACGCCAAACACGGTCGCACCGTTGATCCGCGGCGTCGGCGGAGCCGGCGGAGTCCGGATCTCCGCGGTCGTCGGCGCGCCTCGGGCGGCTTCCACCGCAACCATTGAAGCCACCATGAGCGCGACACCCAGCCGTACGATCCATCTCATGCGCCGATTCCGCGTCCTCCCTCCGGCGGCATCAAACCCAATTCGGGTAATACGGCCGCCTCCGATGCGATGACGTCAACGCGATCGATGTAGGGCGGAGTAACTTGAGTCGTAGCCGCCGGTAGGGCGCGGAGTGGGAGCTCCTCACCGCATGGGTGACACTTTCTCCTCACCGCATGGGTGACATTTTTGAATGGGAGGGGTGCTGGGGAGGGAGCGATCAGCTCCCTCCCTGCGAGTCTCTAAATTA
>DASZYH010000010.1:0-29615 GCA_035545515.1 Opitutaceae bacterium | reverse complement strand
GTTCGTTGGGGGGGGGGGAATCAGGAGGTGGGGGGGCGTAAATTGGCGGTTGGGAGTTCGTAAATGGTAGTTGGTACTTGGTAATTTGGATGTGAGGTTTGGGTGTTGTCGGCGCGGTGCCCCGACCGAGCGCAAAGGAATGCACGAAGCCTCGGCTCGTACCCAAGTGGCGGCGCGATCGCGCCGTGGATGAGTTGGCACTTGGAAGTTGGCGATTTGGGGTTCGGAGGTCTGGGGTTTGGCCAGCCGTCGGGCGGCAATATGCCAACTCGCGGGATCTCCCGCCGCCTTGCCACGACCGCGGCGGGTGCTATACGCTCCGCGTTCCGCGTGCGGCTTTTGCGTGCGGGGTAGGGCGCCGAGTCCCTTCGGCGCCATTGATCGGATGTAGGGCGGGGTCGCTTGACCCCGCCGATCGAGACGGATCAAGGCGGGGTCAGGCGACCCCGCCCTGCTATGAGCCAAGCTGGACAATCGAAAACCGAAAATTGCCATGAATCCCAATCCCGATGGCACTGATTCACTGCCGACGCGGGTGAGTCTGCTTGGGCGGCTGGCCAATCTGGCCGACGACAAGAGCTGGCGGGAATTCTTTCTCACGTACGAGGGCCACATCCGAAAGGTCGCGCAACGACGCGGGTTGTCCGAGGCGGATGCGGAGGAGGTCGCACAGGACGTGCTGCGTCGGGTGGCCCAGACGATCAGGGACTACAAGCGGGCGCCGCATCGCGGCGCATTCCGAAGCTGGCTCTTTCAACTGACACGGTGGCGGGCATCGGATCGGCTGCGGCGCCGGGCCTGGGACGATCCGAGCCTGTCGGCGGCAATGCGGGAGACGCCGGGCGGCCGCGATGCCACCGGCGACGCGTCAGGTCCGGTCGACCGGCTCGCATCGCGTCCCGAACTCGAGCGGGAATTCGAACTCGAGGCGCAGCGGCATGCGCTCGATCTGCTGCTCGCGCGGCTCGAGTCGTCGGTTTCTCAAAAGCACATCCAGATGTTCCAGATGGTCATGCTCGACGAGGTGCCGGTCCCGCGCGTCGCCGAGCTGTTTCATACGCGTCCCGCGGCGGTGTATGTGGTCAAGCACCGCGTCCTGGAGAAGCTACGCGAGGAGGTGGCGGGGATGGGGCCGGAAAAGTGGAAGATGTGAAAATCGGAAAAGCGGAAAACGGGAAAGGCCGAAACGGACAACCTGCCCACGAAACAAATGGGAGATAGCCGGGCGAGATGCTTGAATGCCGAACCTAACTCCAAGCCGATTGGCCACAAGAAGCACAAAAGGACGCAAAAAAATCGGACTTCTTACAGGAGGAAACGGAGACAAAAGAGGACGGGCTGATCGAATTTCAGCAGGGTACCATCCTTCGAATACTTCGCGGCCTTCGCGAGACCCTGGATTCCTCGCGAATCCGGGCTGAGGTTTCGAAGGATCGGAAAAACCAAAGGGGGAACCACAGATGGACAAGGATGAACACAGATGGGCGGCGCAGGAAGTCAGTGGTGTAGGCCGCGAGCTTGCTCGCGCGGATTGGATCGTCGGGAAACGCGCGGCGCAAATCACCGATCAGGGCGCGAGCAAGCTCGCGGCCAACGAAATCGCGAATCGCCCCAGGGCCGAACTAATGCGCCCGCAAGCGGACGGCCTACGACTCTGCGGCCTCGCCTTCGATGGCGACTGATGTGAATGCGACGCCTCGCATCCCCGATTTCGAGCTGATCCGGCGGATCGGCGGGGGGAGCTATGGTGACGTGTGGCTCGGGCGGAGCGTCACCGGCGTGTTGCGTGCGGTGAAGATCATCGAGCGCGCGCGGTTCGAGGACGACCGGCCGTTCTTCCGCGAACTCGAGGGCATCACGCGATTCCAGCAGGCCGTTGGCGACCAGCCGCGTCAGCTCGCGCTGCTGCACGTCGGCCGCGACGAGGCCGCCGGGATCCTGTACTACGTGATGGAACTGGCGGACGACGCCGCGACCGGGACGACGATCGATCCCGAGCGCTACGTTCCGCTGACATTGAAGGAACTGCGGACGCGACGGCAGGCGTTGCCGGCGGCGGATTGCCTGCGCATCGGCGCGGAGCTGGCCACGGCGCTCGAGGAGCTGCACGAGGCAGGGCTGCTGCACCGCGACGTCAAACCCTCGAACGTGATTTTCGTGAACGGCCGGGCGAAGCTCGCCGACATCGGGCTGATCGCGTCGACCGCGTACACGGTCTCATCGGTCGGCACGCCCGAGTATGCGCCGCCGGAAGGAACCGGTTCGGTGCGGGCAGACCTCTTCAGTCTCGGCAAGATCCTGTATGAACTGGGCACCGGGTTGCACCCGGCGGAATTCCCGCGGTTGCCCGCCGACCTGCCGGACCGCCCCGACGCCGGGGCACTCGTCGAATTGAACGAAGTCGTGCTGCGGGCGTGTCACGTCGATCCCGCGCAGCGGTATCCCGACGCGTCCGCCCTGCTCGCGGACCTGCGGCTGCTCCAGGCGGGCCGGTCGGTGCAGGAACTGAATCGGACCCGGCGGCAGTTGCGCGTGCTGTCATGGGCGGGCGTCGTGGCGGGGGCGTGTGCGCTGGTGGCGATCGGCATCCTGGGCGTGAAGAACTATTTCGCGATGCGCGCGCTGGCGGCGCAGGAGGCAACGTTCCGGAAAGCGGCGGAGGCGAACGAGCGGCTAGCGCGATACACGTCGGACCTGCACTTCGCGCAGCTCGCGCTCGGCGGCGGCGATCTCGGCGCGGCGCGGACAGCGCTGCGGCGGCAGTTGCCGACGGCGGGCGCCTCCGACCTGCGCGGACTGGAATGGTACGCGCTCTGGCACCAGACGGAGGGCGACGCGGTGCGGACGTTCGGCGAGGTCAACAGCGAACCCGTGACGTCAGTGGCGCTGGCGGCGGACGGCCAGTCGGCGGTGATCATCGAACGTGCGACCCCGAACCATGCGGTGATGCTGGACCTGAAAACCGGCGTGCGGCGGCCGCTGGCGATGGACTGCTACGGGCTGGCGGCCTACGACTCGACGAAGTCACGGCTGATCGTGACGCGGGCGGATCTGTCGGTGGATGTCATCGATCCAAAGACGCGGAGCCGGGCGCCGCAGAACGTGCGCGGGATATTCCTCCAGAGCTCGATGGATGGCCACCGGGTGCTCCTCGCGCGAGCGGAGCGACACAGCAACAGGCTGTTCCTTTGGGACGTGGACACGGGAAAGACGGTGCTGGAGTGGAAACCAGCCGGCGAGTCAGCTGCCGCGACATTTTCACACGCGGCGATCGATCGCGATGCAACGCTCATGGCTGCGAACCGAAGTTGGAACGACAACTCCGGCCGCTGCGAGGAGGTCCTTCTGAGGGAAGTTGCGACCGGCGAAACGACGTGCCTGATAAACGACCTGAACGAAATTACGGGACTGCGGTTCTCGTCCAACGGCCGCTGGCTTGCGGTCAGTGGGAAGGCGGAGGTTCGGGTTGTCGACGTCCGGAGGCGAGAGGTCGTTGGGCGGGTTGATGTCGGCGGCAATTCCCACGCGCTGGAGTTTTCGCCGGACAGCTCAATTCTCGCGATCGGAGGAAATGATGGCTTATTGACACTCTGGTCGGTGGACGACGCAGCGAAGACGACGACCATGTCGGGGCACGAGTCGGCGATTCTGGCCGTGCGATGGCTGCCGGATGGCAACGGACTTGTGACCGGAGGTTTGGACGGCACGTGTCGTGTCTGGGCTCCAGGGCGTGGGCAGTCCCGTCGTGTTATGTCCGGCCTGCGCGCCGGTGAACTTAGGTCAGTCGTATTGAGCTCCGGCGGTGATACGGTCGCGGCGACGGGGCAGAATCGGTCAGTCGACGTGTTCGATACGGCGCTGTTGCGACCGCGCTGTTCACTGGCGGACACGCAATTGCCGCTGGCGTACATCGGCGAGCAGGATGAATCGCTGCTGACTCTCTCGACCACGCACGAGTTGCACTCCCTCCGCCTTGCCCCATGCGCGAAGGAGCCGACGGGACTGAAATTACCCGGCGATTCGACGGTCGTCGCGCACGCTCTTTCGGCGAATCGTCGCTACGCGGTGTTCGGACGCGCATCGGGTGAGCTTCAGGTGTGGGATTTGCCAAATCATAGGGATGAGGGCTGGCGGGAGCACCTGCCCGCATGGATCGTTGCGGTAGCGGTTTCAAACGACGGAAACTGGGTCGCGGCCGGTGATTTGACGGCAAACCTCCAGCTTTCGAATCGGGGCGGCGCAGTCTGGATCCCGACCAATGGAGCCGTCGTCACGAGCCTCGTATTCTCGGACGACGATAAGGTGCTGATCGCAGGAACTGAACGAGGAGACATCGTCGTTTGGGACTGGCGAAGACGGCGGCAGGTCGCGCAAGTGCAGGCGCACAGCGGAGCAGTGCGAGCCCTGGTGTTTACACCGGATCGCACGCGCCTCGTGTCCGGTGGGGCGGATGGCCTGATCGTCGTCTGGCGGACAGAAACTTGGCGGTGGTTGGCGGCTTGGACAACCGACGTTCCAGGTCCGCGAGCGCAACATGCGATTGCGTCGCTTGCCATCGCTGGGTCTGGCGCGTGGTTAGCGGCGCTCACCGACGCCGGTGAGTTGCAGCGTTGGGACTGCCGTGCGGAAGAGAGCTCCGGACGGTGAGTCCTCTTCAGGTTGCGCGACGATGTGCGGCTAACACTGCAACTCGAGCGCGGCTCAGCAATTGCGACCGGTCGTCACGCGGGACCGATTCGTTGCAGGTGATTCCGGTCGGATCTAAGAATCAGCGCGAAATCACAGCGCGAACTGCACGATGATTGCCGGTGCGTGTGGCGGGGTGGGTTCGCCGCAATACACCAGCGGTACTGGATTTCCCGTTATCCGAACGTACGCGCGCACCGGACAGGTGGATGTTGCAGAGCCGTGCGCCAGTGGGCGCCGTCCCGAGAGTTTGAACTGCGTCAGTTCGTCGGTATGGATGCCGATTGTTTTGCCGAACACGGGGAGCGGGCCAACGATCGGGTGGGTTTCGTTGTCCATCGTGACACTAAGCGAGCCGGCAAGGACGGTCAGCGTGCCAAACCCGATTCCTGAGCGTTCCAGGTGTTCTGCGGGTTCCGGTCCGGAGATCCAACCATAGCCGGGAGCCATGGAGAATACGACGGTTTCATCGGGTTCACCGCGATGGTAGCAGTGAGCGATCAAGCCTCCATTCGTGAGGACTGATCCGGTGGGGGATCTTACGACGACAGTCTTGTCCGTTCTCATGTCATGTTTGGGGTTGGCCGCGGGTGCGGCGGGTTTCAGCCCAGAGCACGTGGGAGGGACGGTGCGAGGTGACGCACGGGGTGCCGCGAGGCTGGGGTAGGCGGCGTCCGAAGGGATGAACATAGCGGGAGGACCGGCGCCGTCAGCCAGAAACTAAACGGGGGCGGCCGGAATGAGATCCGAAGGTGAAGGTCGCGTTCGGCGGTCGAATCCGCCATGGAGTGTCCATGCGCCCACCTCCGCTGACCTCAGTCGTCGAATCGATTCTCTACGTGTCCGACCTGGCCAGGACGGCGGAATTCTATCGCCAGGTCATGCTGCTCGAGACGGTGGGCGGAGACGCGCGCCGGTTTGCCGCGTTTGCGCTGGGCCCGGGGCAGGTTCTGCTGCTGTTTGTCCGCGGCGCGACGACCACCACCGTCGCCGTTCCCGGCGGGCTGATTCCCCCGCATGAGGGTGACGGTCCGCAGCACATCGGCTTCGGGATAACCGCGGACGCGTACGAACCGTGGCGCGCCCATCTGGTCGCGCACGGTGTGGCAATCGAGAGCGAAACCCACTGGCCGGCCGGTGGACGCAGCCTGTATTTCCGGGATCCCGACCAGCATCTCGTCGAACTGATCACGCCCGGCATCTGGCCGAATTATTGACGCGACGTGAGTGCGCCACGTGCGTTGATTCCGGTACCGAGAGGCGTCGACCCGCGGCGCACGCGATCAATCGGGATGCTCGCGCCGCTACGAAATGCCTCTGGTTTCAGCGGGGCAGTTTTTCAGCGTTTCAGCTTTTCAGGAGAGCCAATTTCTCGTGCTCCGCGTTGGCCGAGGGTGGCGGCTGAGATGAGTCGCGTCATGCGTTCGTTGTCGGCAACAAAGGCACGACCACGTTTCGCGTGTGACGGGCGTTGAGGATCGTTTCCGGCCCGTCGGTCATGGCCAGCACCAGGTGCGATGGCCGACCGTCGTGGAGAACAATCTGCGGGCGCTCCAGGCAACCTGGATGCGAACGGGTACCGTCGGTCCAATCGAGTTGTCGGGGAAACGCGATTCCCGGGCTGACGTTCCACTTCACCCCGTCCTCGCTCGTGGCGTGAATTCCCGCGCCTGCTTCGCCGCACAGACCACCGGTCATGTCCTTCATGAGCATTTCAAGGCCGTCGCGGCCGCGCCAGATGCAGGCATCCTCGGAGTGATTGCCGTGGGCATAGAAATCGAAGATCGGCTGGTCGCTGATCCGTGCAAAGGGACCTTCCGGGCCTGGCCCGCAGGTCATGCCATACATCAGCAATCCCCGGGGGGCGGGACTGGATTTGTAGGCGAGCAGGAATCGACCCTCTCCGGCGGCGCAAGGGGCCGCGTTTGTCGTCATCAGCGCGTCCCAGCGTCCGGGGCGCGGTTCGAGCAGCGGCGCGGCGGGACGGCGCCACGGACCTCGCGGATGGGACGCAACCGCGACGCCGATCCTCTGGCTGCGCCGGGCGGTTTGCGACCGGAAGAATGGAGAGCTGCCATCCGACGGGTCCGGAAACGGCTCCGGGTAGGTAATGCCGGTATAGTACAGATAGTAGCGACCGCCATGCGAGACGACGGTGGGGTTGTGGGTCGCGCGACCGTCCCAGCATGCAGGACTGCGGGGAGGGAGCACTTCCTCCTCGATCACGAACGGGTCTTCGATTCGCGGGGCGAACGCGCGTACAATCCGGGAATGGGAAACCCAAAACGGGTGAAAGGGTACGGATTGCTCCCAGATCGAGGCGAACATGTGGTATCCGGCGGCTGGGTCGGCCACGATGGAACCACACCAGACCCAGTGTCCCGGCACGACCAGTCCGCTGTTGCGCCGGGCGGCCCCCAGCCGATATCCAAAACCTCGGGCCCTCACGAGCCGGGCGCTTCCGCCGGCATCAGCGACCGGCCGTTCAACTCGCGGCGGATCGCCTCCGCCCGGTATCGGGTGATGGGATAGCGCCACAGCACGGCGCATGCGACGAGCGCGACCACACCGGGCACCACCGCCCAGATGAGGCGCATACTCAACAGGGTCTCGGCGCTCTGGTGCGCGCCGAGATTGCGATCGAACCCGATCTCCGCCAGTAGCACGCCCGAGGTCAGAAACACGAGACCCTGGGCAGTCTTGACGAACCAATTGCCGAGCGCACTGAACGTGCCGTCCCGACGCGCGCCCCGTTCCAGTTCGTCCCAGTCGCAGACATCGCTGAGCATGGACCAGTAGAGCTGGAACGGAGCGGTTGCTCCCGGAGCAATGAGGGCGGCGCTGATGACGACGAGCCACGGGTGGGCGGGGGTGACGGTCAGCAGCGTGCTCCAGAAGCCGACCGAGCAGGCAATGAGGCAGCCGAGCAGCGTGGGTTTCTTCCCGAAGCGGTTCGCCAAGCGGGTGGCGAGCGGCAGGCTGGAAAGGGCGGCGGCGAGCCGTACGGTGCTCATGACGCTGTAAAGGGTGGCGCCGGCGCTAGCGTTGCCGGCGTAGAGATAGTAAATGACGACATACAATCCGAAGGGGGCCGCGCAGTTGAGGGCGGCATTGAGGAGGAGAATCGTGAGCGCCAGGTGCCGGAACGGTGCGACCTGCAGCGCCGATTTCATGTCGGCGAAGGGCCGCGCCCGGCCGGATTTCCGGGCGGGGATCGCTTCCTCCTGCAGGAACATGCCCGGCAGGGCGGCGAAAACGCCGGTCAAGGCCCCTACGGCGCACCCGACCCAGCGCGCCGCCAGGGCCGAGCTGACGAAGTAGTGGGATTCGATCAGCGCCAGCAGCCAGGTGCCGCCAAGCGACGCGACGTTGGTGAAGAACGTGAAATAGCCCCACAGGCTGGTGCGCGAGTTCTGCTCGGAAGTCAGGCCGAGCCCCAGGCTGAGATAGGGAATGACCCAGACCTTATGGGCGGTGTAGAAGACAAGGCTGGCGATGAGCAAGTAGATGAAAAGCGAGAACTCGCCCCAACCCTGGGGGCACCACCACAGAAGCGCGAAGCTGAGCCCGGTCATTGCCGCGCCGGCGACGATGAACGGGCGTCGCCGCCCCCAGCGCGACCGGAAGTTGTCCGAGATCCAGCCCATCACGGGGTCGGTGATGGCGTCGTAGACGAGAGGGATGGACGTCGCGATCCCGACCCACTGCGGCCGGACCCCCAGGATCAGGTTGTAGATCGGCAGCGTCAGGGTGTTGACCCCGGAAATGATCATTCCGTTGGCCATGCCACCCAGCCCGAAGATCGTCTTTTGCGCGGTGGACAGGCGCTTGGCTGCCGGTTGCTCGGTACTCATCGGGGAGGGAGCCGGCGACGCAGCGCGCGGTACTGTTCGGGGTAGTTTCCATTGGCCTGGTACTGTCCATCCGGCGTCAGCACGACCGTTCGGGTCGCATACAGTTGCTTCAGGTCATACAACGGGCTGCCGTATTGGACCATCGCACCGTAGGTGTTGAGGATCACGCCGTGGCGGTTGAGCCGGTCGACGGCTGCCTGGAGGAAACCGGGAGTGAGACGCGATCCGGCGACGAACCGGTCCCATTCCGACTTGGCAACCGGATGAGCATAACACGCGCGAACGTAATCCAGGTTGGTGCGCACGCTCGGATCCCGAGCGAAGGCAGAACCGGCCAGAAAGGCCGCATTCACGGGCGACTTGATCCACTCCGCATTGGCGTGGGCCTCGGACCATTCGGTGCAGATGAGCGGTTTGCCAGCCCGGGGCTCCAGGTACGCGAGGCAGGCCTCGAGATCCGCGGCCGAGGCCTCGTGGCCATGAAAGTCGATCAAATCGATGTTCGGATCGGAGTTCTCCCAGTCCAACTGGGCTTGGAAGAAGCGTCCCGGGAGTGACGACCGATAGGCCGGATCGGTCGCGACGGAGATCAGCTTGTCGAGGCTGGGGCCCGCAACCCGGAGATGACCGAGGCGCCCCGGGTGGGCCGCGATGGCGGCATGCACGGTGGCTGCGATGGACATCATCCACTCCAGGGCGGGAGCGGTACCACCCGTCACGGTGCGATCGGCCGGGGTGTACTCGAAGTTGGGTTCGTTTTCGACGGAGTAGACGGAGATATCCTGGCCGTATCGGGAGACGAAGCGGCGGATCACCGCCAGGTCGTCCGCCGCGGAGGGCTGGGTCGACGCCGTCGGCATCAGGGTCCATTTGTGTTCGGGGCCCTGGCCCGGATCATGGGTGGTCACCGTGAGCACCACGGGAACCCCGGCCCGCGCTGCGGCGCGAATGTCGGCGAAAGGCGTGTCGGTCGAGACCGTCCACCCGGAGGCGTCGGGGTGGTCGAAACGGTCGGCGAAGAGCGTGGAACGGTCCGCCAGCGCCGAAACCCGGAGGTCGGCAAATGATGCCGCGCACAATCGGGTGCCGAGGGCGATCGCGCCCCGCGTGAAAACGGGATGAACGACGCGCAGCAAGCGTTTGCCGTCACGGAGGAGGTGCAGGCGCCCGTCCGCCACGGTCAACTCGTAGTGGTGAAACATGCCGGGGGCGGTCGGACCGTCGGCCTGGGCGAGCTCCTGTTCACCGCCCGCTGCGAGAGCAACAACCCTGATGCCGGAGCGGGTGATGCGAATCTCGCCCGCGCTGGCGTCCGGCTGGGTGCAGACCTGAAGCAGCACGGCGCTCCGCGGCCCGTCCGAATCGAGGCGGACGTCGACCTCGACGCGGTAGTTGTGCCACTGGGGATCGCCGGTGCGCCGCAGGCTGCCCAGATACGGTGACGACTGGCGCAGGACCGGCCGGTCCCCGCTGCGATCGACCGTCCATTCGGCCGGATGATCGATGGCGGCCAGGCCCTCGCGCACGCTCGCGAGCGTGCGAATGAGCCGGACGCCCTCGACGCCCAGACGGTGGATTGCCGACGGCGAGCTGACATTGAAGAGACCCGTGCGGAGCGGGTAGACCGACGGCTGGTCGACGTGAAACCGGGCGTCTGGGCGGTTGGCGACGATCGTCCAGGCGACTTCCCCTGGCGCGATCGCCGCATTCGCGGTGTAGACGACGCGGAGGTGGCCAGCCTGCCGATCTGACTCCAGCGTCGCCGCGACCGTGCTGCCGTCCGTGGTGCGGAGCGTGAAGGTGGCGGGCGCCTGTCCGGCGTCCAGCCGGACCCAGGCGGAGGCGACGCAGGGCTCGCCGGGCCGCAGGGGGCCCGTCAGCCGCGCGATGGCCTCGGGCCGGCCGTCCGATTGCACGACGGCAGCCGATGCGACCAGCGAGGCCAGAGGAGGTGGTTTGGCGGCGATGGCGACAGCGGCGGTGGCGAGCAGCGACTGCCAAAAATGGCGGAAATGGAAAGGCATCAGGGGCAGGTCGGTCTCATGGGGCGGCGCAGTGGGAACGGCAAAGTTGGTCTGGGGTTAATATTAACCCTTTCGTCGCAGCGTCCGCCCTTCCTGCCAGGTGTTCTCGACCACGGTCCCGCAGAGGGCATCGTCCGGTCCGCGCTCGAAATGGAGCATTTTCGTGTGCAGCACATCGACGGCGATGCGGCCCATCTTCTCGCGGTTCTGCACGATGCCCGAGGAATCCTTGAGCGCGACATTCAGGCTGAGGAAGCCGACGTCCTGCGGGACGCGCCGCCCGAGATGGGAGAGCCAGGTGCAAATTTCGCGGTCGGCGCGGGACAGCACGACGTCCGGCCGGTGTTCACGGTACCAGTCGGCGAAGCGGGCGGGGTCGGAGTAGTCGGGCATGAGCAAGGGGGGAACGTTCCCGCCTTCGGTCGGCCGGCGGTTCTGCTCGAGCAGAAAGGCGGCAAGCCAATGATGTTCCACCCGTCGGATCTCGCGATTGGCGGTAACGAATCCAATCCGCCGATACCCTCGCTTGCAGGCCTGGCTCCACGCCTCGATCACGGCCGAATAGTAGTTCGGCGAAATATGGTGGAAGTGGGGCAGCGTCGGCTCGTGCTCGATCGTGACGACGGAGAATTCCCGCCAGTTGAGGTCGATCGGGTCGCCCGGCCATTCGTTGGGGGCGACGATCACGCCACGGATCCCCCGGTGATAGAGGATTTCGCTCAGGCGCTTGCCCGACATGCCCTTCGACTTGAGGGAGAAGTTCTCGGTCTGGTAACCGAGGGTCCGCGCCTGGCGTTCCACTCCCCGGATGGTCAGGACGCCGGACGGCACCTGCATCCACTGTTCCGGCTCGCGCCAGTTGAAGAGCACGGCGATCGTGCCATACGCGCCGCCGAAACGGCGCCGTTCGCGTTGCGCGACCAGCGCGGAGAGGGCGGGTTCGGGGGCATAGCCCAGTCGTCGGGCGACCTGGCGAATCCGACGCGCCGTGGCGGCGGAGACCTTCGGCTGGTTGCGCAATGCCCGCGAGACGGACATGATGCTGACGCCGATTTCCTCGGCGATGTCCCGGAGGGTGGGCCGGGCGGTGAGGTGGGGGTCCACGGAATCAGCCGCCTCCGGCGGCCGGTCGAGGAAGGGCATCCGCCCACCTTCGGCGCCCGGGCGGCGTTTTCAAGGTTATGCTAGCGCATCATCTCGCGGAGCAGCGGGCTGATTTCCTTCGCGATGACCGCGTAGCCGGCGGGTGACGGATGGAGCTTGTCTGCCAGCAGGTCGGCCCGCACCTGGCCGTCCGGTCCGGTGAAGTCCGCCGTGAGATCAAGGAAGCGGATCGTGTGGCCGTCGGCCAGCGGGGGCAGGAGGCGATTCACCTCCCGGATCACCTGCATCCGGTGGACGGCGTCGTCGAAGGTCTGGTTGTAGGGCTGCCAGCGCGGGCCGCGGGGCAGCAGCGCGAGGAGGAGAATCCTGGCCTGGGGTTGGCGCGCGCGAATCAGGTCCAGGATCCGATGGATGCCGGAAACGATCTCCGGCGCCGTGTTCGCGAGCGTGTTGTTCGTGCCGATCATGAGCACGACGACCCGCGGGCTGATGCCGTCGAGCTCGCCGTTTTCGATCCGCCAGATGACATTCTGGGTGAAATCGCCACCGATGCCGAAGTTCGCGGGGTGATAGGCGGCGAAGTTGCTCTTCCAGACCTCCGGCGCCTTCGACCACATTTCGGTGATCGAGTCGCCGAGAAAGACCAGCCCGACCGGCCCTTGCTTGTCGCGCTGGAGGATCTGGGCGTGACGCTTCATGAAATGGACGTCATGCAGCTTTCCGAGCGCGGCGGTCGCGTCCTTATACGCGGCAGGTGCGTCGGATCGGGGTGTGGCTGCCCGGGCGGCAAACGACGGGAGAAAGGCGGCGGACATGAGGAGCAGAGGGAGGGGGCGCATTTCAGTAGTGGAGACCGAGGGTGAATTGGATCGAGCGGGGCGGGGTGAGCGAGTAGATGCTGCGGATCGCGATGCGGTCCTGGAGATTCGTCATGTTCACCTGGGCGCGGTATTCGATCTGGCCGACGCGCCACCGATATCCGGCCACGGCGTTGAACAGCACGAAGCCGGGAGCCTCGGCGATCAGAGGCGAGGTGTCTGGGTACAGCTCGAAGGCCGTGGTGTATTGCCCGCCGACTCCGACGAAGGAGCCTTTCAGCCAGCCGCGCGGCCGGGAGTAGCGGGCGAAGAACCCGAGTTGGCTGGTCGGGGTGAACGGAATCGATTTGCCAATGTAGGCCCGGTTCGCGTCGTACGATTCCAGTTTGCCGAGGATCGTGTGGGTGTAGTTGAGGAGCAGGCTGAGGGAGTGGTTGAAGAGGTTGGCGTCGAGATCGAGTTCCTGGCCCTCGACCCGCTCGATTCCCCCCTGCGTCTGCCAGGTGTCGACGACCACGCCCTGACTGTTGCGCATCTGGAGGCCGTTGTTGACGATGTTGCTGCGCGTGATGTCGTACCAGGCGGCGGTGGCGGTGAGGTGCCCGTGGAGGAGATCGAGCTTCAGCCCGACTTCGTTCCCCTTGCCCTCGATCGGCAGCGCCGGGGCGCTGCCGTTCGTGGCGCCCGGCAGCGGCAGGCCGGTGACCGGATCGTACGGCTTGCGCGTCGTGAGCGTCTGATTCTGCGGTACGAAGGACTGGCTCCAGCTGGTGTAGAGGCTCAGCCAGGGCCGGAGCTTGCCGACGAGGCCGGCCTGGTAGGTGCTGTGCCACAGCCGGAAATCGTTCGTGGCGTGCGACACCCCGTTGATCGCGGTGGCGGTGGATTCCTGCCAGCGGCCGCCGGCGAGCGCATGAATCCGTCCTCCGAGGAAGGCCAGCTGTTGCGTGGAGTAGAGCGCTTCGTTCTGGCCGTATCCGTCGGACATGCCCTGCAAGACGGTGAAGGTCGACGCGGGCGACACCGGTTGCGCCCATGTGTTCGGATCGGCGGGATTGAAGTGGATCACGACGGGGGAATTGAGCGTGAGCCCGTCGTTGCTGAAACGGTCGAAGCTCGCGCCCGCGAGCGTCGTCCAGTCGGCCCAGCGAAAATGGTACTGGCCGACCAGGTCGGCCTGGGCGCTGTTGGTGACGGCGTCGCCGGTGGCGCGGCTGTCGGTTTCATTCCTTGTCCCCGCGATCAGGAAGCCACCCGCACGGGTCGTGCGGCTGAAAGGCTGATCGACCCACGCGTAGGCGAGACGCAGATTCCAATGGTCGTTGAACCGGTGCCGCAGCTCGAGGTTGGCGTACTGCTGGGTTCCGAACATGTCGTCACCCGGGCCACGGAGATTGGATTCGCGCGGCCACGCCTTGGCGTAATAGCCGAGGATCGATCCCTGCGGATTCTTGGTCGACGGCACGAGCACCGTGTAGGCCGGCCCGTCGAGCGGCGCCGCGAGAAGGTGGAATTTGACGACCGAGAACTGCGCGTTGAGCTCGGTGTCGGGGTTGAACCGGTACTGGAGCATCGGCGCAATCTCCCAACGGCGCGTGCCGGAGGACTTGGCAATCAGGTCGGAGCGGGAGGCAGCCGCGGTCACGCGGTAGCTCAGGCGGCCGTCCTGCGTGACCGGCCCGCCCAGGTCGAGATTGCCGTTCACGACGTGGTAGTCGCCGATGGTCGTGCTGAGATCGACGAATGGATGAGGCAGGGGGCGCTTCGAGACGATGTTCACGACGCCACCCGGATCGACCGCGCCGTAGAGCAGCGAGGCGGGTCCCTTCAGGACCTCGATTCGGTCGACGACGCTGGCCGGAACCGGAATCGTATTGTTGGCGGCCGGGAATCCGTTCAGGAGCGTGTCCGCGACAAAACCGCGGACCAGGAACGTGGTCGAGACCGTGCTGGCGAACGAATTGTTCTGGGTGTTGACGTTCAGATACTCCAAGCCTTGCGAGATGTCGGCCGCATTGATGTCCTGGAGAAACGCGCCGGTCAGCGTCGACATGTCGAATGGCAGGTCCATCAGATCGGTCGCGACGCGGGTGGCACTAACGGTTTGGTGCACGCCGTAGCCGTCATCGGACCGTTGCCGGACAACGAACGGTGAGAGGGTGAGGGGTGAATCGCTCGGGGCGACGGCGGTCTGGGCGGGGGCGGAAACGGCGGCAAGCAAAGCCGCGAGACAGGGTAGGGTTAGGGTGCGGGTCATGCGGGGCCCGCAAGCTGCGCGGAGCGGCGCCCGGAAGCAATCGGTGCCCGGGTTTAACTATAACCCGCCACCGAAAGCCGGGAGACAGTTAACCCTCGGCGCCGATTGCCGCCGGGCGGCGGGCGGCCGCATGGTGCGCCGGTTTCCCCATGAACCCCATTCGCTGGCTTTTCCCGATTGCCTTGATCGCGGCGCCGTTGGGTGCCGCCACTCCCGTGGTCTCGCTGGTGCAAAACAGCGGTTTCGAAGATACCACCGCCCTCAACGACTGGTCGACCGCCGGTGCGGCGATGGCCTCCGTCGTCTCGTCCCCGACGCACCGCGGCACGAACGCCGCCGAAATCGTGGTCGCGACGCCGGAGACCGACGGCCTCGAGCAATCCCTGCTCGGCCAGATGTCACCCGGCCGGTCGTACCTCATTTCCGGATGGGTGCGGCTCGCGGCCTCCCAGCCGAACGCGCGCCTCTCGCTCCACCTGGTACGCACCTCGAACGGCATCGTCCATGCCGCGGACGGCGTGGTCAGCGAGGAGATCTGCGACGCCGGCGCCGGCTGGCATTACCTGCGCGGCGTTTATCAACTCCCGGCGCACGGCTCGCTGGATGCGCTCGAGCTGCTCGCCACGAGCGACGACGCGGCCGTGACCTTCGATCTCGACGATGTCACCATCCTGCCGCTGCAGGTCGGCATCTACAATGCCCCGGCGGCGACGTTGTCGGGGTTGAACGCGGAAGGCGTGCGGATGCTGCTGGGAATTTACGATATCGAGGACGGCCTGGGCGCCCGGACAAATCCGGGCAACTGGGTCCTGGCTCCCGAGACGGTCGGCAGCATGAACCATGTGATGAGCCAGACGTCCCCGTATTTTTTCAGCACCGCCTACGCGGGCAGCACCGGCTGGGCCGACAACACCCTGGCCGTCGACGTGCGGTTCGACACCCTGAATCCAACCGGCGCGGTGACGCTCAAGACGTGCCTGCAGACGGACGGCACGTGCTACATGACGGTGCTCAACGGCTCCACGCTGACCCTTTCGAAAAGCTATCCCGGCGGAACGCAGCGCCTGGGCCAGGTGAGTTGTGCGCAGGCGGTGGGGGTGCTGGCAACCTACACTATCGCGGTCGACCACACGGCGGGGACCGTCGTCGTCGCGCGCAATGGCACGAATCTGCTCACGGTCAGCGACGCGAGCGTGCCCAACGGCCGGATCGCGCTGGAGACGTTTCGTTGCAGCGCCTCGTTCGACAACGTGACCGTGACCACGCTCTCCGGCGGATCGACGCTCTATGCCGACGATTTCGAAACGGGCGGGGCGTGGACCTCGGTCGTCAACCCGACGCCGTTCTCAAGCCTGATCGCCAACGGGTCCGCGGGGATTCCGCTGATGGTGACCTTCACCGCCAAGGACCCGCGCCACAGGAATGGCGCCTACATCCGGGTGCCGACCGCGACGACGACCCCGTCCGCGAGCACCGTCCTTTCGGACCTCGATCAGTTCCTGACGCTCTATGGCTCCTATATTTCGATCGTAGCGGTCGAGGCCGAGCCGAACTACCAATATTCGACGTCTGATCGCACGCTGACCGGCGGAGCTGCGCCGGCCCTCACCTGGATGCAATCGGTGGCGGCGCAGGTGCAGTCGACCATTGCCGCGCATCCCGCGACACTGGGGCAGTTGCGCGTCTGTACGGGGAGCATGGACAGCCTGGTCGATGCCTACCAGGACACGCCCGAAGCCGGCGGACTGACGTACCGGAGCACCGTGCCGGGGCTGTTCCTGACGGCGATGCTCAACTGGGCGAATACCGACTCCAATGTCGACTTCGTCGATGTCGATGCCCACGAGGCCTCGACCTTGAACCTGGAGCAGGCGCTCGCCTATCTGATCGGGCAATGCCAGAAGCCGATCCTCGCGGCGGAATGGTCGGATGCCCCGGCGGCGCAGACGTGGCTGACCCAGACGCTCGACGCGACGTTTCGGAGCCAGTCGGGCATGCCGCCGGGCGTGCTCACGTCATCGACCACCAACGCCGGTTACATCACGGATTGCTACAGCTATCCGGTGGCGAAGTCGGAGTGGGATGCGTTCGTCGCGATGTCGCCGCTGACCGAAGGCTATCTGCAGGCCGCCACGGACATCTACCAGGAGCAGGGGCTCGTGCTGGGAAACTACGGAGCGTACAACCAGTACGGCGACCCCAGCTTCGACATGAAGCAGCTGTATGCGCAGATGACGGTGCAACTGTCGGGGACAAACACAACTCAGGCGAGCGCCACGTATCCCACCAGCTATGCCGCGATCAGCCGGGTGCGACCGGCGCCGGCGGATCAAATCGCGTTCGATGGATTCGACGCCGGCGCCGGCGCCTGGTCGACCACGAACGGCAGCTGGACTGTGACCACCGGCGCCGATCCGGCCTACGAACAAACCGACACCGCGCATGTGGCCTACGCGGTTGAGGGAAGCACCGCGCTCCAGGATGGCCGGGTGATTGCCGAGGTGACGCCGCAGACCTTCGCCTCCGGAGGCAATTCTGTGGGACTGGTGGCCCGTTTCACCGGCACCGGCACGTATTACGCCGCCCTGTACCGGAACGTGAACCACACGCTCGTGATCCAGCGCAAGTCAGCCGGCGTCCAGACCGACCTCGTTTCGACGTCGTTCACGCTGACGACCGGGACGACGTACCAGTTCGAGTTCGATGTCCAGGGCAACAACCTGCAATTCCGGGTCAACGACGCGCTGAAGCTGCAGACGACGGATGGCACGCTGACCGCCGGTCAGGTCGGACTGATCACGTATGATACCGACGCCACGTTCGACAACGTGGATCTCCGGGCAGGCAGGTACGCGGATGATTTTGAAACCGGGAGCGCCGCGGACTGGACGGCCTCCGGCGGCACCTGGACCGTGCAGAGCGCCGCGACCGAAGAATACGATCAAAGCAACAGTTCGGGCGCGGCGTTTTCCGGCCTGATGGGCCTCGACTGGACGGATTACACCGTGCAGGCGGATGTCACGCCGGAGACGATGGTCGGAAGCGGCTCGGACGCGATCGGCCTGCTGGCGAGGTACACCGATTCCAGCAACTACTATGCCTTCGTCTACGACGACGTTTCCCACCGCATGGAGCTTGTCCGCGACGTCGCCGGAACCTCGACGACGCTGCGCTCGGTGCCGGTGGTGCTCACGGTTGGCGCGACGACGACGCTCAAGCTGGAAGTCACCGGCACGACGCTCCGCGGTTACGTGGACGGCAAACTGGTCATCTCCGAGGTGGACAGTGGCCTGACCACGGGAGCGCCCGGGGTGACGACGTCCGATGCCACCGGCTACTTCGACAACGTCAGCGTAATCCAGGAGTAAGCCATGCCCATTCCCTCCCGCCCGCCCAACGTCATCCTGATCAATTGCGACGATCTCGGGTATGGCGATCTCGGCTGTTATCGATCGGATCGCAACCTGACGCCGCACGTGGATCGGCTCGCCGCCGAAGGGCGACGCTTCACCGATTTCTACATGGCGTCGCCGGTCTGCTCGCCCTCTCGCGGTGCGATGTTGACGGGCTGCTATCCGCCGCGGATCGGCTTCGGCAGTTTCGACGGACGGTGGGTCCTTTTTCCGGGCCAGGCGATTGGGCTCAACCCGGCGGAAGTCACGATCGCACGCGTGCTGCAGGGCACCGGCTACGCCACGGCGCTCTTCGGCAAATGGCATTGCGGTGACCAAGCCCCGTTCCTGCCCACGTGCCACGGATTCGACGAGTACTTCGGGCTGCCCTACAGCAACGACATGGGGCGCCAGCAGGGAGCAGACCCCTCCTATCCGCCGCTTCCGCTCCTGTGCGGCGACGAGGTGGTGGAGGAGCAGCCGGATCAAACGTCGCTGACGGAAAGGTACGTCGAGCGGGCGGTGCAATTCATGCGGCGGAACCGGGACCGACCCTTCTTCCTCTATTTCGCGCATCTTCACGTCCATCTTCCGCACTACGTCCCCGAACGCTTCCTCCGGGAGTCGGGCAACGGACGCTACGGCGCGGCGGTCGCCTGCATCGACTGGGCCACGGGAGTGCTCATGAGCGAACTGCGAAGGATGGCCCTGGAGGAGAATACGCTGGTTCTATTCACGAGCGATAACGGCTCGCGCGCCGGAGAGGGAGGCGGCAGCAACGGGCCGCTGCGCGGAACCAAGGGGACGACTTGGGAGGGCGGACAGCGGGTGCCCTGCATCGCGCGGTGGCCGGCCCGAATTCCCGCCGGCACCGTCTGTCGTGAACTGACGACCGCCATGGATTTCCTTCCAACCCTGGCGGGACTGGCCGGCGCAACTCTGCCCGGGGATCGGATCATCGATGGTCGCGACGTGCGCGACCTGTGGCTGGGCATCCCCGGTGCAACATCGCCGCACCAGGCATTCTACTATTACCTCAAGGACGACCTGGAGGCGGTGCGGAGCGGGCCCTGGAAGCTACATTTGCGCCGGGACGGCCAGGAGCTCGCCGAGCTGTACGAACTCACGGAGGATCCCGGCGAACGGCACAATCGATTCCGTGATCATCCCGAGGTCGTCGCGCGATTGCGGTCGCTGGCCGAGGGGGCCCGGGCGGAACTGGGCGACGCGGCCACCGCGGTGCGCGGCCGCCACGTCCGACCGGCGGGCCGGGTCGACCGGGCGGCCCCTCTCACGCAGTACGATCCGAATCATCCCTATCTCGTCGCGATGTACGATCTGGAGGAGCGCGGATGATCGACGTGCCCGCGGAGCGTCGGGGAGCCTTCTCAGAGGCCTGGCGGTACTGCATTGGCAGCGAGCATCTCGGGCTGGCACTGCACCGGGAGTATCTGGAACACCTGGAACTCGTGCAGCGCGAGATCGGGTTCCGCTACCTCCGCGGGCACGGCATCCTTTCCGACCAGGTCGGAGTCTACCGCGAGCAGGCCTGGACGGGCAGCGGCGAAACGATGCGCGATGAAGCAGGTTTCCTGAACTTCACCTATGTCGACCGGATCTATGACGCCCTGCTCGAGCGCGAGATCCGGCCGTTTGTCGAATTGGGGTTCATGCCGGCCGATCTGGCGTCGGGCGAAAAGACCTGCTTCTGGTGGTCCGCCCGGGTGAGTCCGCCGAAGGACTATGGCCAATGGCGCCGGCTCGTCCGGGAGTTCGTGCGTCACCTGGTTGGCCGTTATGGCCTGGACGAAGTTCGCCGGTGGCCCTTCGAGATCTGGAACGAACCGGATGCGGCGAATTTCTGGGCCGGCGACCAGGCGGACTATTTTCGCCTGTACCGGGAGACGGTGACTGCCGTGAAGGATGTCGACGCCGCGCTTCAGGTGGGTGGTCCGGCGACCTGTCCCGCGTCCCCGCATTGGATTCCCCCGTTCCTCGAAATGTGCGCGACGACCGGGACGCCGGTCGACTTCGTCTCGCACCATGCCTACATGGGCAAACCGCTCGAACGGTTCCGCGATTTCAGCCACCAGGACCTGCACGACGATCCCCGCAGCCTCGTGCGGCAGATGGAGCGCGCACGCTCGCTCGTCCGTGCCTCGCGCTTTCCGGCGTTGCCGGTGCACATCACGGAGTTCAACACCTCGTACAACGCGAAGACCCCGATTCACGATTCGTGCTACAACGCCGCCCTGCTCGCGCGGGTGATCGCGGAGGCCGGCGACCATGTCGACTCGTTGGCCTACTGGGCGTTCTCGGATGTGTTCGTCGAGCAGGATATTCCCCGGTCGCAGTTTCACGGCGGGTTTGGTCTCGTGGCCTTGAATGGCATTCGAAAGCCGGTGTTCCATCTTTTTGCGTTCTGTGCCCGGCTGGGCCACGCGGTGCATCATCGCGACCGCCATATGCTGGTTACCCGTCGCAGCCGCGACGGGGCGTGGTGCATTCTCGCGTGGAATGATGTCGCCGCGCCCGGTTTGGGCGGCGACCTCGATTTCGAGGTCACTCTCCCGTTGACCGGCGACGCCTTTCTGCAGCGGCGGTGGGTTGATCGAGAGCATGGCAATCCCTGGCGCGTCTGGAGGGACATGGGCCGTCCGAGGTGGCCCCGCCCAGGGCAGGTGGCGATTCTGCGCGCTGCCGCCGAGCCGGGGTTGGACACGGCGGTGCTTCGGCCGCGGGAGGACGGCCGGTGCGAATTACGATTCCGGCTGGGACGCAATGCCATCAGCCTCGTGGAAATCGTCGCCCGGGAGGACGAAAGCGCGTCGTATGCGGGTCTGAACGACGATCGGACGCCGGAGTAATGGGGCGCGGGCGGAAGCGCGGCTGAAAAACGACCGGCCCAGAATTCCCCTGGCTGCTACCGCCTTCGCACTAAGCAACGGCGGACAAATCGCCGGTACGAATCGCACGGCCACTCACTCGCTGGCGCTCCGCCGTCGCCCGAGCGCTACCGCGGATGCAGTTGCAGCCACGAAAACCAACTACCAACTACCAACTACCAACTACTCCGCTCGTCGGTCGCTTCTAAACGACCAAACCTCCGCTCGCTCTCGCTCGCTGCTACGGGAAGCGCAGTGACGCTTCGGCGGTGGAAAATCAGCCCGTCGCGCGGACACGGGCGGCGTGCGTGTAGACGTTCATCCGGTCGGGGCGGAGGAAACCAATCAGGGTCTGGTTCGCCTGCCGGGCGCAGTCGACGGCAAGCGATGAGGGCGCGCCGATGCCGGCGATCAGCGGGATGCCCGCGACGAGTGCCTTCTGCACCAGTTCGAAGGAGATCCGGCCGCTCACGAGCAGGGCATGGCGATCGAGCGGGAGACTGTCGTGGTGCAGCGCCCAGCCGAGAACCTTGTCGAGGGCATTGTGCCGGCCGACGTCCTCGCGAACGATCTCGAGCCGTCCGTCGGGCGTCACGAGCGCGCTCGCGTGAACCCCGCCGGTCGCGCCGAAACCCGGTTGCGCCGCGGCCAGCGCGGCGGGCAGCGCGGCGAGCACCTGCGGATCGAAGTGCGTTTCTGATGGCACCTGCGGCACGCCGGCTCGGAAAACCGCGTCGATCGTCGCCTTGCCGCAGACGCCGCAACTTGAGGCGCTGAAGACGTGACGGGTGAGCTGGTCGAAATCGACGGACACGTGTGGCGCCACGACGGCATCGATGACGTTGCCCGATTGTCCGGAGTCCTGGTCGCGGCAGGCGAGGAGGTCGAGCAGGTCGTCACGGCGGCGAATCACCCCTTCGCTGAGCAGGAAGCCGGCGGCGAGTTCGCGGTCGTGTCCGGGCGTGCGCATGACGACCGCGACGCTCCGGCCACCGACGCGGATCTCCAGCGGCTCCTCGACGGCAACAAGGTCGTCGGTGGAGATCGAATCTGCGGCGGCATGCCAGCGGCTAACCGCGACGCCGGCCGTTGCCGTCGCGGGTGGGGAAGGTGGGAACATGGGAGGAGGCAAACGCGTGAAAGACGAAAGGCGAAAAGCGAAAGGCGGCAAACTGGGGAAAGGAGAAACGTTCGAAAGTAGAAACGCGGAAGGCGAAAGGGCGGAAGATGAAGGAAAGGCGAAACGCGGAACGCGAAAGGCGAAAACGGGGATCCAGAAGTCAGAATTCAGGAGGGGGAAACACGAAGGGGCACGAAGAAGGCGAAACGTGGAAGGCGGATGGCGGCAAACTGGGGAAAGGAGAAACGTTCGAAAGTAGAAACGAAGGTGGCGGCAAATTGGGGAAAGGAGAAACGTTCGAAAGTAGAAACGGGAAAACTGGGGTATCGAGGAGGGAACCACGGATGAACACAGATGGGCGGCGCAGGCAGTTGTTGGTGTAGGCCGCGAGCTTGCTCGCGCGGATTGGATCGTCGGGAAACGTGCGGTGGAAATCACCGGTCCTGGCGCGAGCAAGCTCGCGGCCTACGAAATCCCTGGGCCGGTCTTGGTGTGTTCATCTGGGGTTCCACGTTGGAGCAATCAGGCTGGCAAGCGAGGCGGGGTCAGGTGACCCCACCCTAAAATGTCGATTCGGCGGGCTGGGGTTGCGGGCCAGGCCGATCCCGCCCTACATCGATTCGGCGGGCTGGTGTTGCGGCTTTGCGATCGAGCGCTGGCGCCGGGACGGAGCCGCCGGCAACGCGGGACGCTGCGACGCGAGGACGGCACGCGGATTTTTCGCGGATTCGCGGCCGGCCGACAGCCAGCCGAAGCGCGTGAGCAGCGCGCCGGCGAGGAAGCAACCGGCGGCCTGGGGCGACGCGCCAAAGGCCCGGAAGACGAGCGACAGCGGCCCCTCGAGCGCTTCGCCGCTTCGGAGCGTCAGGCCCGATTTGCCCTTGTGCAGCGCTTCGTCCGCCTCGGCGTGTTTGCGGGTTTCGAGCGTGACGAGCACGGCGGTTTCTAGCGCCGCGGCGCCGTAGCCGATCAGGCGCAAGGCCGGCGACCGAAAGCCCAGCAACTCGAGCAGCGCCGCCGCGGATCCGAGCCCGGCGATGCCGAAATGGAACGGCAACACCTTGCGATGGAGGTGCCAGGCCGGCACCGCCGTCACGCCGAGCAGGGCGCCCGTGTAGGTTGCCAGCAGGACGCCGGTCGATGCGGACCCCACGATGGCTGCGATCGCGAGGCCGTGGATGGCGGCGTTCGGCGTTCCCCGCTCGAGCATCCGGAATTGCAGCTCCGTCAAAACGGCACCGGGGATCGCGGCGGCGCCGAAGGCTGTGAGCACCCATGATCCGAGCGACATCGGCGACTGCGGCTTGAAGACCCGGAGCATGTTGATGAAGCGCTGGGGTCGACCGAGATCCCAGATCAGCAGGGCTGGCGACACGACGGCCCCGGCGGCGGCGCACCACATCGCGGCGCGACTCATCGCCCAGTCGCGTTTCAGAAGGGCGGCAGCCGCGAGTAGGCTGGCCATGCCGGAGAGACCACCCACGAAGAAATATCCCCCGATCATCCATTTCCAGACCGGCGGCTTGATGATGGGCAGGCCATAGTAGCCCACCGTGTTCAGGGTTTCTGGCGTGCGGGTCGGTTCCGGCATCGGACCGGCGGCCGCATGAACGCCGGCACCGGTGACTACACCTTTCGCCAGCGCCTCCTCGCGCAGCTGATGCAGCCGTTCCTCGAAGTTGTCCGGATGGTTTTGTGGTGTGGCGATCATGGGATGCGCGCGTCACGCGCGGGAATTGGGAGTTGGGGAGATTGGGAGTTGGTGGTTAGTAGTGGGTAATGAGTCGTTGGAAGTTGGTGGCCGGCCGGAATGCGAACGGTGCGGACCAACTTTCTAACTGCTAACCTCCAAATCGCGGGATCCGGAGCGCGAGCAAGGTCGCGGCCTACCGATCGATCCATTTCGAAGGGCGGTCATGACAGCGCGAAGAGGGCGACGACGGCGGCGGCGGCGAAGAGGGCGGTGCCGGCCATCGAGGTGTAGGCATCCTTCAGATACACCGTCGGCACCTCCGGGCGCGGCGGCAGGTTGTACGATTCCGGTTTGCCAAGCAGAAGGAAGAAGGCGTGCGTGCCTTTCACCGAGGTCTCCTTCGGGTTGTAGAGCTGCGCGTCCTCGTAGCCGGCGGACCGCAGCGTCGAAACGCGAACTTCCGCCTCGCGTTCCAGATCGGTGAGCGGCCCGAAGCGGATCGACTCAGTCGGACAGGCCTTGGCGCACGCCGGCGTGAGTCCGCTGATCTGGCGGTCGTAGCAGAAGGTGCACTTGAAGGCGCCGCCCTTGTCCTCCTCCTGTTCGTCGCGGCGGTCGATCACGCCGAACGGGCACGACACCACGCAGTAGCCGCAGCCGTTGCAAACGTCGTCCTGCACGTACACGGCGCCGTTTTCGGTACGGACGATCGAGCCGGTCGGACAGGACTCCAGGCAGCCTGCCTCCTCACAATGCTTGCAAACGTCGGAGAGAAACTGCCAGCGGAACGGATCCTGATGGTCGTTGCCCATCGGGCCGGCAACCTGGCGTCCCTGCCGCTCGGGCTGCTCGAGGAACATCACGTGCCGCCAGGTGGAGGCTCCGAGCGAGGTGGTGTTGTCATAGGAGTGGCCCGTCCAGCCCGCGAAGTCGGCGGGTACGTTGTTCCATTCCTTGCAGGCGACCTCACAAGCCTTGCAGCCGATGCAGACCGTGGGGTCGGTGAAGAAACCGGTCGTGATTTCGTCCTGCACATAGGTGTGCGGACGCTGATTGGTGCTGAGGATGCCTTCGCCGATCATGGTGACGCGCGCTTCATGCGCGCGAGGGAGGTTGGTGGTTGGGAGGTGAGGAGGTGGAGAGTTGGTGAGTGGGAAGTTGGAGAATTCGTGATTGGCAGTTGGGGTTGGCCCGGAGGCGGATTGGATCTGAGAACTCTCCAACTCCTAACTTCCAAATGACCACCGGAGGTGCGCCATGGCGGCGAAGGGGCTCGCCGCCCTATCGATGCCAGCTGTCGGATTCACGGCGTTTCGAATTTCAAATTGGCAAAAAATTCTGCGGAGGCGGGGTCAGGCGACCCCGCCCTACATCATAACGTATGCGACTTTCCATGCTGGCCGTGGCCGGGGACGAGGCGACCGCCGTCGGGGGCGCCGGGCGGGGGTTCTTCCGGGTGCCGATTCGGTCGGGCGTCGGGCTGGACCTTGCCCTTGAACCAGTCCCAGAACTGCGGACCGCGCGGCATCCGTTCCGGGATGACGTTGCAGAGGCAGACCTTCCCCTCGTGGATCGAAATGTTGGGTTCCGCAGTGAGTTCGAGCAGATCGTTGACGCTGCCGCCCTGGAATGGTCCGGCCGCGCCCCAGTGGAAGGGCATGAACACCTGGTGGAGCTGGCGGCCGTCGACGAGCAGCGGCCGGATCCGCCGGCTGACCATCGCCCGGGCCTCGATGCCACCGCGCAACGTCACGACCGTGACGTGATCGCCATGGGTGATCCCGAGATGCTCCGCGAACTCCGGCGAGAGCTCGACAAACATTTCGGGCTGCAACTCCGCGAGGTGAGACAGCCACCGGCTCATGCCGCCGGCCGTGTGGTGTTCGGTCAGCCGGAATGTGCTGAGCACAAATGGGAATCGCGGATCGCCCGGCGGTGCCTTCGGATTGTAGTCGCGGGTGAACCAGTTGACGGCTGGGTTCGTGTTTCGCGGATAGACCGGGTTCTGGATCGGCGATTCGATCGGCTCGAAATGCGTCGGGAGCGGGCCGTCCTGCAGGCCGCGCGGCACGTAGATCCAGCCGAGCCCGTCCTCGTGGAGGATGAAGGGCGCGTCGCCGCGTTGTCCCTCGAGTCCCTTCGCGTCCGGCTTCGGCTCGAAATCGGGCGCCTTGGTTTTCTTGAAGTCGGCGACGTCGTGGCCGGTCCACTGTTTCCGCTGCGCATCCCACCAGACGAGTTCCTTCTCCTTACTCCACGGCGAACCGTCGGGACGGGCGCTGGCGCGGTTGTAGATGATGTGGCGGTCGCTTGGCCACGCGAAGCCCCACCCATGGCCGTAGCGCCCCTCCGGCTTGCGGCGGTGCGCCTTGTTCACGCCGTCGGGGCCGAGGACGCCGGTGTAGATCCAGCAACCGGACGCGGTCGAGCCATCGTCCTTCAGGTCCATGTAATCGCCGATCTGCGGTCCATGGTGCGGGTGACCGTCGCGGTCCTTGCCCATGAACACGCCGTCGGATCCGGCGTTCGGATCGGTTTTCCACCCGTTGATCTCGGCGAGGATGGCCTCGGGCTCGGGCTCGCCGTCTTCGGTTTCCGGGTACCACCAGTCGAGCGCGCGCAGCGGCTCGTCGAGTCGATCCGTCGAGGCGCGGGCTTTCGCGATCAGGCGTTTCGCGAGCTGATGGATGAACCAGTTCTCGCTCCGGCAGTCGCCGGGCGGTGAGACCGCCTTTTCACGGAATTGGAGGAGCCGCTGGGTATTGGTGAACGTTCCGGCCTTTTCGGCATGTCCCGCCGCAGGCAGGAAGAAGATCTCGGTGCCGATCTGGTCGGTCGTGAGCTCGCCGCGTTCGATTTCGGGCGAACGATACCACCAGCAGGCCGACTCGATCTCGACCAGGTCGCGGACGACCATCCATTTCAGTTTCGAAAGGGCGAGACGCTCGAAGCGGGAGTGCTGTCCGCCGACCGCCGGATTCTGCCCCATGAGAAAGAAGCCCTCGACCTTGCCCTCGAACATCTCGGCGAAGTAGGCGAGGTGCGAGTGGTCGCGATTGATCCGCGGGAGGAAGCGCCAGCCCCATTCGTTCTCCTTCGTGGCGCGGGTGCCGTAATACGACTTGAGCAGGCTGATGGTATAGGCGGGCAGGCTGTGCCAGAGGCCCGTCGGGTTCGTGTAGTTGTTGAGAAAGGTGTCGAGCTTCTCCTCGTCGTGCTCCTTGGTGCCGCGCGGGACCGGCAGGTACCCGGGCAGCGCGTCGTATAGGGTCGGGATGTCGGTCGAGCCCTGGATGGAGGCGTGGCCGCGCAGGGCCATGATGCCGCCGCCGGGCCGGCCGATGTTGCCCTGGAGCAACTGCAGGATCGAAGCCGTGCGGATGATCTGCACGCCGACCGAGTGCTGCGTCCAGCCGACCGCGTAGCACATCGCCGCGGTCTTGTCGGGCCCGCTCGCCGCGGTGAATTTCTCCGCGACCTGTTGGAAGAGGTCGGGCGGACAACCCGTCACGCGCTGGACCAGCTCCGGCGTGTAGCGGGCGAAGTGCCGCTTCAGGATCTGGAATACGCAGCGCGGATGCTGGAGGGTGAGATCGCGCTGGGGGTGTCCGAGATCGTCGCCCTCGTAGGTCCACGACTTCGGATCGTAGGCGCGCCGGGCCTCCTCCCAGCCGGAGAAGAAACCGCCGCCGTCCTCCGAGTCCTGGAATCCCTCCTTCACGATGCACGAGGCATTCGTGTAGCGGACCACGTACTCGTGGAAGTAGCGCTCCTGGGTGAGCGTGTAGTTCACGATCCCGCCGAGGAAGACGATGTCGGTGCCGGGACGGATGGGCACCCACAGGTCGGCCATGGCGCTGGTTCGGGAGTAGCGCGGGTCAACGTGAATGATCGTCGCGCCGTTCTCCCTGGCCTTCATCACCCAGCGGAAGCCGACGGGGTGGTTTTCGGCCATCGAGGAGCCCTGGATCAGGATGCAGTTGGCGAACTGGAGATCCTGTTGTGCGGTGGTCGCGCCACCGCGGCCGAAGGAGGTACCCAGACCGGGCACCGTGCTGGAGTGTCATATTCGCGCCTGGTTCGAGACAGCGACCATGCCAGCTCCGCCGGTGAAGAGCTTCTTGATCAGATAATTCTCCTCGTTGTCGAGGGTGGCGCCGCCGAGATGCGTGATCGCGGTGGTGTGATTGGTGTACGCTCCTTCCGGGTCGCGCTCCATGAAGGTGCGCTTGCGCGTGTCCCAAACGCGATCGGCGATCATGTCCATCGCCTTTTCCAGACTGAGCGCCTCCCATTTCGTGCCGAACGGGCGCCGGTACTTCACCTTGAGCTCGCGCGAATCGTGCTGGAGGAGCTGCCGCGAGGCGGCGCCCTTCGGGCAGAGATTGCCCTGGCTGATCGGACTCTCGGGATCGCCCTCGATTTGGACGATCTTGCCATTCCGGTGGTAGATGAGCTGACCGCAGCCGACGCCGCAGTAGGGACAGATCGAGCGCGAAACCTGCGCGCCATCGGTGCGCGCGCGCATCTGCCGGGTCCGCTCCGACATCACCTCGACCCCGGTGCCGCGCGAACCGTATTTCGCCTGGCGGAGCAGCGGCCACTTCCAGATCCCGTTGGTTTTGATTTCAGAGCGTTTCATGGCGGACGGATTTGAGCGTTGGGCCCGACTGACGGGGACCGGGGCGAAGACCGGCATGACGGACCGCTTGAACGAGGTCGGGTTCAGTTCAGGTCGTGGAATGTCCAGGTTTTCGAAGCCGGCACCGGCCGACCGTCGGCTTCGGCGTAAGGCTCGATGAAATAGTTCAGCGGCGGCCCCGCCTGCGCCGGCGCCAGCACGAGATCGCGTCCGACGGAAAGCGTCACCCGGTTCGGCGTGTGGTCGCCGAAGAAGTACTCGCGCCGGCCGGGTTCGAGCCAGCCCTCCGAACAATCCACGGGGACCCACGTGCGGCCGGGCACGCGGAAATAGGCCCAGCAGTGATAGCCGCTCACGGGTGCCGTCGAGTGGCGGTCGTACGGCAGATAGAGTCCGATCTCAAACTCGCTCGCGATTCCGGCGGCACGGCAGAGCGAGATGAACAACGAGTGGAAGTCCGTGCAGTTGCCCTGGCCGGTCGTGCAGGCGTAGGCGGTGCTGCCCGTGCCCCAGCCGGGCTTGCTTTTGGCGTAACGCATGTGCGTGAGCACGTACCCGTAGATCGCGCGGGCCTTGGCCAGCGTCGTGGACCGCCCGGCGGTGATGTGCGCGGCGAGCCGGCGAATCCGGACGTCAACAATGATGAGCCGGGCTGGACGGCGGTACGTCGCGAATGAAATTGTCGGGTCGACGCCATCGCCGGCGAGGGCCAGTCGTGTCAGATCCGTTCGAACCTCCCGGCGGGTGCAGACGAAGCGCATCGTCAACGTCGTCGGACCGGTGGGGTGGTTGATTTCCCAATACGCGATCTGGTCGCCGTACTTCGGCTCGGAGGCGAGCGTCGGCGGCGCGGAGAAGGAAAGATCGCGGATCGACTGCACGGCGGAATCGCGGGGAACGGGGATCCAGATCCGAAGCCGACGCGTGCCGGCCGGCTGAGCGGGAACGTGGGCGACGTAGGCGATCGAAAAGGTGCGCGAACCGCCGGGGAGCAGGTAGCCGGAGGCGGGAACGGCGCGAACCGCCGTCGCGGCCGGCGCGGGGGAGGCGGCGCAGCACAGGATCGGCGCGAGCAGCAGCACGGCACAATGCCGCATCCAACGGGGTGACTCATGCAGCGACTTCAAACCAGGCATAGAC
>DASZYH010000009.1:0-26219 GCA_035545515.1 Opitutaceae bacterium | reverse complement strand
GAAGCCGTGATCCTCGTGGAGCACGGCTTCGCCGAGTTCGCCGCTGTACGGCTCGGTGATTTCAATTTTCCAGGTCGTCATCATGGGGATTTCGGGGAAAGAGGCCGGTGACGCTGGCGCGGGCGCGCGGGGCGCGCCGGATCGCGGCGGGACGGGTCGTCAGGAGTGCATCGGGGTGGAAGGATGTGCCGGATCATTTCTCCGCGGCAACGCCATTCCGGCGCGCCTTCGCCTCGGCGACCACCTTGGGCACCTGGTCGACCGGCACTTCGGCATAATGGCTGAATTCCTCGCTGTGCCGGCCGCGTCCGCTCGTCAGCGAACGCACCACCGTGCTGTAATGGTAAAGCTCCTTCTGCGGGACCTTGGCGTTGATGATCTGGAAATGGCCGTCCGAATCGACGCCCTGGATCTGCCCGCGACGCGACGAGAGGTCGCCGAGAATCGCACCCACGTGATCCTCGGGCACCGTCACGCTGACCAGGTAGATGGGTTCCAGCAGGCACGGCTGCGCGGCCTGGAAAGCCTCCTTGAACGCATGGTACCCGGCGACCTGGAAGGCGATGTCCTTCGAATCCACCGGATGCATCTTTCCGTCGTAGAAGTCGGCCTTCACATCGGTCACGCGGAAACCCGCGTAGATGCCCTCGCGGCACGCCGTCTGGACGCCCTTCTCGACCGACGGCACAAACACGCGGTCGACGTTTGTTCCGACCAGCGACTGCTTGAATTCCACGCCGCTGTCGCGCGGGCCGGGTTCGATGCGCAGCCACACCTCGGCAAACTGGCCCGCGCCTCCGGTCTGCTTCTTGTGCCGGTAACGGGATTCGCCGCGGCCCCGGATCGTCTCGCGGTACGGAATGTGCGGCTCCTCGAGATCAACGCTGACCCCGAATCGCCGGACGAGCCGCTCGACGATGACCTGAAGGTGGATCTCGCCCTGGCCCGACACGATCGTCTGGTGGACCTCGTCGTCCACGCGGTAATGGAAGGTCGGGTCCTCCTGGTGCAGTGTCGCGAGCCCGACGGCCAGCTTGTCCTCGTCGCCCTTCGAGCGCAGCCGCAGCGCGGCGTGGATGTTGGGCGCCGGGTACTCGACCTTGGGCAGCACCACCTGGAAGCGCGGGCTGCAGAGCGTGTCGCCCGTGTGCGAATCGCGCAGCTTCACCACCGCGCCGACGTCGCCGGCATGAAGCTGCGGCACCGGCACGCGTTCATGGCCGTTCAGGACGTAGAGCTGCCCCACGCGCTCGGTCACATCGCGGGTCGTGTTCTTCAGCTCGTCCCCGGTTTTCAGCGTGCCCGAAAACAGGCGGAAGAGCGACAGCTCGCCCACGCCCGGTTCGTTCATCGTCTTGAATATATACACAACCGGCTCGGGCTGCGAAAGCTGCACCGAGCCGGGAAGGCCACTCGCGTCTTTGGCGGGGACCTCGGCGCGATCAAGCGGCGAGGACCCGTATTTTGCGAGGAAGTCCATCAGGCGGGAGACCCCCACGTTGGTCTCCGCGGACACGGAGAAGAGCGGCACGAAGACCTGCGACTGCACCGCCTTGTGCAGCCCCGCGCGGAATTCCTCCTCGGCCAGCATCCCTTTCTCGAAGAATCGTTCCATCAGCGAGTCATCCGACTCGGCGACGAATTCGATGAGTTCGCGATGCAACTGCTGCACGCGTTCCGTCAGAGCACCGGGCGGCGTTTCAGTGTACTTGCCGCTCGCGCCCGGCGTGTACGTCACCAGCTCGTTCCGCATCACATCGAGCGTGTGGCTGAAGCCCGGACCCACGTTCAGCGGGATCGTCATCGGGAAGACATTTTTCCCGAAATGTCCGCGCGTGTCCTCGATGATCTTGTCGAAGCTGACGTTGGCCTTGTCGAGTCCGTTGACCACGACGACCTTCGGCAGGCCAAACCGGGTCGCGTAATCCCACGCGGCGTCCGTGCCGATCCCGATCCCGTGGGCGGCGTTGATCACGATCAGCGCGAAGTCGCCGACCCGCATCGCCCCGAGGCCTTCGGCGATGAAATCCGCGTAGCCCGGGCAGTCGATGACGTTGAATTTCTTGCCCATCCACTCGGTGTTGACCAGCGAGGCGTGGACCGAGATCTGGTGCTTGCGCTCGCTGTCATGGTAATCGGAAACCGTGGTCCCGGCGGCGATCGAACCCATGCGACCGATGCGGCCGGAACAGGCGAGCATCGCTTCGGTGAGCATGGTCTTGCCGGCGGATGCATGGCCGAGGACCGCAAAATTTCTCAGGTCTGAAGAGAGGTAATCTTTCATGAACCGAGGGGGCTATGGTTGGGACCGCGTGGGAGTCGCGGGACGTCTTGGTCCATGGTAGGCGACCGGGATCAGGATGCCTGCGCGTTCGTTGCGCGATTGCGGGCGGATTTTGCTCAAAAAAGTTCGAAAGCCAAGTCGCCACGCCAGTTTCGCGACGAATAGTTCCGCGGCTCCGGCACGCCGTGAAACCGGCGCCCGCGTGGAACGCGCCCCGCCCATCTCGGTCGGTTTTTCGCGCGAAATCAGAAAGGCGCACTCACCATGCCGGACTCATCATCCAACTCCAACGCAGGCCAGGGGGCCGGTGCCGCACCCTCCCAGGATCAGATCACCGAGCGCGCGCGCCAGCTCTGGATGCAACGCGGGAGCCCCGCCGGGCGCGACCTCGAACACTGGCTCGACGCGGAGCGCCAGCTGCGGGCGGAGTGGGAACGCCGGCGCGGGTCCGCCGCGGCCGGCCGGCGCGCGCCGGATCCCGTCGAGGTCGAAAAGCGGCGCGACGGGCTCGTCGAACCACCACCGTCGCCGGCCCGTCGGACGCCGGACGGCGAGCGACTTTGACCGCGGGGCCGCCACGGCCAGCCGGGTTTTTTCCGTGGTGCCGGGTCGATGGGAGAATCGCCCATCCCAGGCGTCCGTTCCGGCCCCATTTTTCGAACGCGGAAGCGGGACTAGATTCCCCTTCCATGAAGACGATCCATATCGCAGAGATGATCGCCCAGGGCGGGCGCAACGGCACGGTCGAAGCGGCCGACGGCGATTTTCGCGTCGAGCTTTCCACCGACGAGTCGCCCGACAGCGTGACGCCCGAGCACCTGTTCGCGGGCGCCTACGGCTCCTGTTATCTCGGGGCGCTGCTCAACGCGGCGGAGCGCGCCCACATCACGCTGCGCGGCGTCACGCTCGTGGCGCGCGCGCACCTCGAGGAGGACAACCGTGGCGGGTACGTTCTCGCCGTCGAACTCCGTGCCTCGATGCCCGGCGTCGCCGCCACCGACGCCCAGCACATCATGAACCTCGCGCATCAGACCTGCCCGTACTCGAAGGCGACACGCGGCAACATCAACGTCACCCTCGCGTTCGACTGAGTTGAACGCCGCGGACCGGCGCGCACCTGGCGGACCTCGCGGTGTGACCGGCGCGTGCTCTTGCCCGGTATCACATGACAAATCGCCGCCGCTGCAACTGAGGCAGGCCTTCGGTTGCACGGCGCGGAAAATGCACCACCGTCTGGGCGTGACCGCGCCCAGCCAGTTTCCCGACGAGACCGCCGCCGACGGCGAATTCGAGCGCCAGGACGATGCCTTCCGCGATTGGGTTCGAGCCGATGGCTCCACGCCGTTCGCGCCCGAACCCGGCCGCTATCACCTGTACGTGTCGCTGGCCTGTCCGTGGGCCCATCGGACGGTCATCGTCCGCCGTCTGAAGCGCCTCGAGCAATCGATCGGGCTCACCGTGGTCGATCCGGTGCGGGACGAACGCGGTTGGGCGTTCCGGGACGGCCTCGGCTGCTCAACCGATCCGGTCAACGGGTTCGGGTTCCTGAGCGAGGCGTACCGCGCCACCAATCCGACGTTTCACGGTCGCTGGACCGTTCCCGTGCTGTGGGACAAGCAGACGCGGCGGATCGTGAACAACTCGGAAGACGACATCTGCCGGATGTTCCACGAGGCGTTCGCGCGACCGGGTGACGGCACGCCGGATCTGTTTCCCGCGGCGCTCGCCGCTGACCAGGAGGCACTCAGTGCGCGCGTGTACGAACGGGTGAACAATGGCGTGTATCGGGCGGGGTTCGCGACGACGCAGCGCGCCTACGAACGGGCTGCGCGTACGCTGTTCGAGACGCTCGACGAACTCGATGCACGGCTCGCGCGCCGTCGGTTCTTATTCGGTCGGAATTTCGTCGAGACCGACTGGAGGCTGTTCTGCACGCTCGTGCGGTTCGATGCCGTTTACTACGGCCATTTCAAATGCAACCTCCGCCGGATCGTCGATTATCCGAACCTCAGCGGCTACCTCCGTGACCTTTATCAGACCGATGGCATCGCCGGCACGGTGAACCTCGACCACATCAAGCGGCACTACTACGTCACTCATACCGAGATCAATCCGACCGGAATCGTTCCGGTCGGCCCGATTCTGGATTTCGCCGCACCTCACGGCCGTGACGCGTTGTCGGCCCTCGATTGAGGCCGGGCCCGATGTCCTCATCGGGCAGGGTTGGCCGCATCGGCTACCGATAAAATGCGTGCCGGCCAATGATCACGGTGCAGGCCAGCGAGCGCGTCCAGGCCGTGTGTTCGCCCCTGCGCGTGTAGTGGGTGGCCCCGTCCGTGGGGTCGTACCACGTGTCCTCCGTTGCCGCGTCCACGATTTTCAGCGCAGTCGGCCACATGCGGTCGCGTTTGGCGCGTTGGATCGCCCGCCACAACGTTTCCTGTCCCGACGTCAGCCGGTTGAGCGAACTGAACTGCTTCTGCTTCAGCACCGTCGGGGCAAAGAGCTCGGGATGGCCTTCCGCGCGATTGCGGATGACCGCCATGACTCCCCGCATGCCCAGGTCGCCCTGTGACGCCGCCTCGAGGACGAGGCAGGCGGCGACCGTTTCGCGTTCCACGGGGCTCAGCGTGTACGTCGGTATCTTCAGCGCGATGGCGTGCTGAACCGTCGGGCGCGTCGGTGGTTGCAGGGCAGTCACCGGCACCGCGGCGCCCAGCAGCGGGGCGAGCAGCAGTACGGCCGCGGCCGCCAGGACTGATCGATCCGAAGTCACGGGCAAACAGTGGCAGATCCCGCTGCCCGGTGGGATGGGGTGGGTAACCGGATGTCTGGTAGGTCGGATTCCCGACCCCCCGTAAGTGGATTTTCGGCTGCTGCGCGGCGGAGTCCGGTGTGCCGGATGTTCCTGTCGCGCGTCAGCCTCGTGCCTGCCGGTTCCCGCAATCAATGGCGCGGAAGGGACTCCGCGCCCTACCCAAAACCGCCCCGCTTCAGCCTCTCCCGTCTAGCTCGCGGCGGCCATCGCGGCTCCGCACTGAACCAGCCGGCCGGTGTTCGCGTTCAATCGCACCGGTGTGCCACCGACCGATTCGAGCAGCAGAAATTCCTCCGTCTCCTCGACGATCCGGCCGCAGGGGTCCTCCGGCAGGGGCCACTCCGCGAGCCACAACAGGCGGAAGGCCGCATCGACGCAGTACACGTTGGGCACCCCGGGCAGCAGCCCGAACGGATGCTCGCGGACGTAAAACCGCATCGGTCCCGGACGGAACTCCAGCACCGCCGTGGCCAGCGGCTGATGGGTGGCCGCGATCGCGCCGGTGCGCGTCAGCCGGCACAGCGTCCCGTCGATTACGGCAATGGCGGAGGCGGTGGTCGTCACAAAAGGGGGAGCGACAAGCCAACAGCTTCGGAAGGCGGCGGCGACACATTTTTTCAGCCGGCGGCGCTGCAACTTGGTGGCGGCCCGCCTCGATTTGGTCGGGGGATGGTTCGTATCCATTTGTTGGTGTCGGAGGTCCAGCCTGCCAGTTGGAGTCGACGCGGTCGATGGGGTCGATCCCCGGGCCGTCGCGGCTCCCCGACAAACTTCAGCCTCGATTCCGCGGTCGGCGTGGAGGATTCTTGGACTGCCATGTCCGCAATCGACGAAGGCATAGTCCGCGAGTATTTCGAGCAGAACGGATTCCTCGTTCGCCAGGCCCGCAAGTACCAGGTCCAGGCCCGCCGCAAGGTCGCCGAGGAGGAGATCGATCTCGTCGTCTACAACCCGGCCTGGCAGCGCGACGCGCGAAAGCCGGACTTCTTCCTGTTTTCCAACGAACTGCCGTTCGTCCACCGGGCGATCGTCTCGGTGAAACCCTGGCACACCGGCGTCTTCACGCCGAACATGCTCAAGAGCAGTCCGGAGGTGTTCCGGTTTCTCGAGGACAACGTGCTCAAGCAGATGGCCCGGGTGTTTCCCGCCGATTCGCCGGAGGAGCCCGGCAGTGCCGCGCTGACGAAGATCCTCGTCCTCCCAAGCCTCCCCACCGCCGAGCCGTTCCGTTCCCAAAGCGTCGAAATGCTCAAGGCGCGCGGGGTCGATGCCATCATTTCGTTCCGGGCCATGCTGCTCGACCTCCTGGACAAGATTGAAATCAACCAGAACTACACGAAGAGCGACACCCTGCAGGTGATGCGCATCCTCAAGAACTACGATCTCCTCCGGGACGCGCAAATGGACCTCCCCGCCAGCCGCACCCCGGGCCGTCCCGCCAAGAGCAGCTAGCGACCCGTGGTCACGGAGGGACGCGCAGGTAGCTGGTGACATGTGCCCGGGGCCCGGGTAGCAGATCGCACTCCGGAACTGACCAACTTCTCCAACTCCCAATTTCCCAACTCTCCGCTTTCGCCTCTCCAATCCGCACTCCGCACTCCGCACTCCGCACTCCGCATTCCGCAATCTTCAATGATTCACCCCACCGCCATCGTCGAACCCGGCGCGCAGCTCGGCGCGGATTGCGAGGTCATGGCCCACGCGATCGTCCTGCGCCACGTCGTGCTCGGCGACCGCGTCGTGGTCCATCCGTTCGCCGTGATCGGCGGCGATCCGCAGTACCTGAAGTTTGACCGCTCCACCGACTCGCAGGTGCGCGTGGGTGCCGGCACGGTGATCCGCGAGCACGTCACGATCAACCGGTCGATTCACGGCGGGAAGGCGACCGTCATCGGCGAGAACTGCTTCCTGATGGCCTCGTCTCACGTGGCGCACGACTGCGAACTCGGGCACGATGTCGTTCTCGCCAATGGAGCGCTGCTGGCCGGGCACGTGGCGGTCGGCGACCATTCGTTCCTCGGCGGCGGCGCGGCGGTGCACCAGTTCTGCCGGATCGGCGAAAGCGTGATGGTCGCCGGCCATGCGTCGATCACCCGGGACGTGCCGCACTACGTGATGGTGGCGGAGCGCGACGAGGTGATCGGGTTCAACGTGGTCGGCCTGAAACGGCGGCGCTTCAGCCGCGTGGCGATCGCCGAGCTCAAGGCGGCGTTCCACGACGTGTATTTCACACCGGGCAACATTCGCGACGTCGCCGCGCAACGCGTCGCGGCCAACGCGTTCGAGACGGCGGAGGCCCGCCGGTTCCTCGAGTTCTTCGCCGGCGGCAACCGCAGCTTCGCCCGCGCCCGCCGCGCCGAAACCGTCGACCACGAATCCGAATGACGGCCAAGCTCGCCTTCACCTGCGGCGATCCCGCCGGCATCGGCCCGGAAGTCATCGCCGCCTGGCTGCGGGCAAATCCCGAACGCGCCGCCCACGTGGCGGTGCTCGGTCCGGCGCGCTGGCTCGAATCGCTGGATACCCCGGCCACCCGCATCCCGGTCGGTCTCGAGGAATACGGCGCCACGCCGGGCCAGCCGTCGGGCGAGGGCGCCCTCGTCGCGTGGGCGGCCCTGGAGCGCGCCGCCGCCGGCACGCGCGAGGGGGAATTCCGCGGCGTCGTCACCGGTCCCGTCAGCAAGGAGTGGCTCGCGCGCATCGGCTACACGTTCCCCGGGCAAACCGAGTTCTTTGCCGATCGCTGGGGCGGTGAGCCCGTCATGGCCTTCTGCGGCGGGCGGCTGCGCGTCGTCCTCGCCACCTGGCACGTGCCGCTGCACCAGGTTTCGCGTCACCTCGGCCCGCACCTGCTGCGTCGCACGGTCACCGCGGCCGACGAGCTCGCGCGCGTGTTCGCCCGCCGGGCGGAGCCGCTGCCGCCCTTGACCTCGCAGGCCGCCTGGGCGAATGCCGGCGCGGCGTTGCAGCCGCCGCGCATCGGCGTCTGCGGGCTGAATCCGCATGCGGGGGAGGGTGGGCTGATCGGCTATGAGGAGCGCGACTTCATCGACCCTGCCCTCGACCAGCTCCGAAAGGAGTTTCCCGGGCTGTCGCGCTGCGAGCCGGGCGACACGTTGTTCGCCCGCGCCCTGCGCAACGAGTTCGACGTCGTCATCGCGTTGTATCACGACCAGGGGCTCGCCCCGCTCAAGACGGTGGAATTCGACGAGGCCGTGAATGTCACGCTGGGGCTGCCGCACGTCCGCACGAGTCCCGACCACGGGACCGCGTTCGGAATCGCCGGGAAGGGCGTGGCCCGCCCGACGAGTTTTGCCCACGCCGTCGACGTCGCCGAACGGCTGATCGCCGCCCGCGCCCCGCGTTGAGGCGAAGCGGCGGGCGGATCCCAAGCCGCTTACTTGGCGGCGTGCGTCGGACGCGGCCGGCGCTCGACCGGGCGTCCCTGGCGGCGGAGGAGGGTGTTCCGGAGGTATTCGTCCGGCACCGTGTTCTGCCACGCCGTCAGCCAGATCGACGCGAGCATCTCGCCGCCGCTGACCAACTGGCCTTCGATGAATTTCTTGCCCTCGTCGGTGACGGGCCGGTCGTGGTCGCCGAGTTTGCCGTCCTTCTGCAGACGATAAAGCGGTTCAACCTGCCGGTTTTGGGCGACGATGTAATTGAGCTCCGCCACGAAAACCGGGTCGCGCCGGTCGGCCCGGGGGGCGACGGACAGCGCTTCCGCGGGTTTGACGAGCGGCTGCAGGTCCGCGAGGCGGATCCTGGCCTTGCCGATCAGCCCGCCGTCGATCCAGGCGTGGATTCCCGGCCAGGTCGTGTAGCCTTCCGGGTTGGGGCCCACCCAGCCGTGATGGTGAATGGTGGTGTGAAGCGGCTGTGCCGAGTCGCCGACGTAATGTCCCATCACGCCCATGACATAGACCACGTTCCGCTCGGCATTCTCGACTTCCTCTTTCGTGCCGAGTTCTTCGTAGACCTTGAGGTAGGAGAAGGCGGAGCGGAGCTTGCCGAACTGCTCGGCGACGGTCCACGGCAGGAAGCCGCACCACTGGCGGGAGTGATCGTAGTTCTTCTCCTCGTCGATCGCCGGGAAATTCTGCGGATGCGCGGCGCGCCCCGCGGCAAACGCGACGGCGAAGTCGTAGCGGAACGACGGCAGCGTCGCGAGGTCGAGCCCGGCGGCCGGGATGTCCTCGAGGTCGAGATAGTGGTTCATCCCGTTCGCCTGCTGCAGCGGCAGGTCGGGCACGTTGCGCCAGCGGTCGGGCTCTCCGGCCAGGAACGCGATGCGTTCGGCATTGGCCCGCGTGTGGACAAACGCGGGAAAGTCCTGCGGCAACGCCGACAGGGCGACTTCATTGACGAGCCGGTGACCCTCGTAATCCCAGGCGCGCGCGACAGTCGCGCACGCCGCCAACACGGCAAGGAGGAGAAGCGGACGGGCTTTCATGAGGAAGTGCGAGACGCGCGGTAAGGGCGCGGGGTTGCGAAACCGGTGCGCGGGGTCCCCCGGAGTCGTTCGAGCAGCGCCGTGTAGTCGGCGATGCCCTGGTAAAGGGATACGGCGATCTGCTGGCGGTATGCCGGCGTGGCCAGCTTTCGCGCCTCGGCATCGTTCGTGACGTAGCCTGGCTCGACGAGCACGCCCGGACAGTTCAGCGACCGAAGCACGCCGAGATGGCCCAGCTTCTTGCCGCGATCGTCCGTCTTCAGCGTGGCGAGCATCGTCCGCTGCAGCTCCGCCGCGAACACGACGTTCCAGTGATCGAACCGGTTGGCGGGCTCCGGCGTGGTCACCAGGTCGGGGTCGTTCTTCCGCAGGGCGCTCCACCATTCGGTCGCATGCACGTTTGCCGGCGGAAACGTGTACACCTCGATGCCGCGCGTGCGCTGCGGGTCATGGACGACGACGTTGAAATGAATGCTGAGGAAGAGGTCGGCGTGTTCGCGGTTCGCGATCAACGACCGCATCCTGAGATCCTGGTCGTCCTTTTTCGGCGCGGGCAACCGGTCGGTCGTCCGGGTCATCACGACGCGATAGCCCGCCCGCTCGAGCAGCAGTCGCAGCCGCTGGGCAACATCGAGCGTGAAGGTCTTTTCCATCAGGTGCAGCCGCGGGTTCACGCCGCCCGGATCGCTGCCACCATGGCCGGGATCGAGGACGATGACATGCGGCGGCGGCGGAACCACCACGCCGAGGCCCGGCCGCATCATCGGGGCCAGGCAGTCCACGAAATCGCTCCGGCTGATATACAGTTGCCCGCGGGCGAACATCACGGGGCTGCCGAGAAAGACGCGCAGGCCGTTGACGGTGATGTCGCGGGTGTCGGCCTCGAGATCGGCCCGCTGGCCGGGTCCGTAGATCGACGCGGCGCGGTTTAGATCGTGCGGCCGGTAGCGCAGCCCGAGTCGGGCGGCCACGTCGGCGAGACGCACGCTGTCGACTCCGCCAATCGTCACGCCCCGCAACTCGCCGAGACCCCGCGGCACGGTCGGGGCCGCGCTGGGACGGCGGACCTCGACGGACGGCCGTTCGGGCTGGGAGGCGCCGGGTCGCGAGGGAGCGGCGCGCACGCGGTTGTCCGCGGCATGGCTGCAGCTCGCGAACGCGAGCGCCATCGCCAGAACGGCGGCGCAAGGTCGGGCGGCCGGTGACATGGCCGCGGGGCTCAGCCGTTGGGCGGCGATCCCGCCGGCGTGTCGGCCCCGTGAGCGGACTCCGAGTCGGCCGACTCGGTCGGCTCCTCGATGTCTTCGTCCTGCCCGCGGAGATAGAATTTGGGCTTCCGCTTGTTCGCGGGCAGCGGCGTGAGCATCACGTGGATGTTCCGGCCGATCAGCTTCGGATCAGAATCCGGATGGCCCATTCCCGCGAGGTCGGCGACCGCGCGCTTCATGACATCGAAGCCGATTTCGGTGTGCGCCATTTCCCGGCCGCGGAACTTGAGGCGCATCTTCACCTTGTTGCCGTGATCGAGGAACTGTTCGGCGTGCCGCAGCTTGGTCTCGTAGTCGTGCTGCTCGATGCGCGCGGTGAACTCGATCTCCTTGATCTTGCTGCCCGTGGCCTTCGCGTGCGAGTGCTTCTTCTGCTCCTCGTACACGTACTTGCCGAAATCGATGATCCGGCAGACGGGCGGATTCGCGTTCGGCGCGAACTCGACCAGATCAAGCCCGACCTCGAGGGCGAGGTTGATGGCCTTGGGCGTATCCATGATCCCGAGTTGCTTGCCCTCGGGGGAGATCACCCGCACCTGCGGCACCTTGATTCGGTGGTTGCGGCGGATGGCCGCGAAAGGGTCGACGTTGCGACGCTGGTAATTGCCGGAACGGTTGCCGCCGCCGGCGAAGGGAAACGAATTGGCCATCAATAAGTGCTTGAAGGAGTGTTAGTGTCGCTGTGGCTTCTCGCTGGTTAATTGCGCGGGAGCAAGGTTTTTGCGGGCGGTTTTCCACGGCGCCCGATTGCCTGGGCCGCTCGGCGGGAATTTTCGCCGCAACGTCGCAACCGTCTTGGCCTCAGCATTGCCGGATCTGCGCTCGTCGCAAATTCCCGCTGCACAGCTTTCTGATTTTCAATCGGATGCGCGAATTTCGCGGGCGGCCTGCCCAGCGCCCGCCATTTGGCCCGATCCCCGGGGGCCTGTCATACACTGAAACTCTCGCCGCATGAGCAGCTCGCCTTGGCGTTCGGATTCGAAAACTTGAAGCCTCCCGCGACCATCGCGCTCGAGTAGTCGAGATGCGTGCCTTTGAGGTAAAGCGCGCTCTTGCTGTCGACCAGCACCGACACGCCGGCAGTCGACACGAGGATGTCCCCGCGGCGGGTTTCCGCGGTGAACTTCATCTTGTAGCTCAACCCGTTGCACCCGCCGCCGGAGATGGCGATGCGGAGGTAGTCGCCCTGCTTCTCGCGTTCCACCAGCGCGCGGACCTTCCGGCCCGCGGCTTCCGTGAGCATGACGAGCGTCTCGCTGCCCGCGCGGACGCCCTCGGGAAGCGAAGGACTCGGGTTCGCAGCAGTTGGCGACAGGTTGGTGGCAGTCTCGGGCATTTCGATGAGGACCCCGCAAAGAGCAGCAACCCCACGAAAACGCAACGCGGCGCTTCGAGGGCGCGGGCGATTGTCGCCGCGAGCGAATTGGAAATTGGATCTTGGAAGTCGAACGAACGACCCAACTCCCAACCACCAACTACAAATTACCAACTACCAAATACAAACTCCCAACCCCGAACAACCAACAACCAACAACCAACAACCAACAACCCCCCCTCTCATTCCCCCCGCTCGACCGCCACCGCGCATCCCTTGTACGCCGGCTGCCGCGAATACGGATCGAACGCGGCGAACGTCAGTTGGTTCACCGCTGCGAAGTGCATCGGCAGGAAGACCTGTCCGATCGGGATCGTCGCCGTGACGACCGCGATCGCCTCCACCCGACCGCGCCGGGACCGTACGCGCACGCGATCGCCGCTCGCGAGCCCGAGCCGCGTGGCATCGTGCGGGTTCAACTCCACCGTCAATCGCGTCGGCGCGAGCTTCCGCAAGACGGAGCTCTTGTTCGTCCGCGAGCCGGTGTGCCACTGGGCCGACGTTCCTCGTCCCGTCAGCAGCAGGAACGGGTACGCCTTGTCCGGCGGCTCCGGCAGCGGCCGCGGAGGATCGAACAGAAACCGCGCCCGCCCGTCCGGCGTGAAAAACCGCCCGTCCGCAAACAGACGACGCTCCTGGATTGCAGAGTGTGGAGTGCGGATTGCGGAAGTGCCGATTGCGGATTGCGGATTTCGGATTGCGGAGTGACTAGCGAGGTCATGCTCCGCGCCGGATTGAGGCGAAGCGGCGTTGTTATCTGTCGCGCGGGTCTGTCCATTCCGCATTCCGCAATCCGCATTCCGCAATTCCCCGGCCGCGTCCGCGGCCGGAAGGGGCCATTGGATTCCTCCCGCCGCCTCGAGGTGCGCGTAGTCGTGGATCCCGGTAAAGTCGTACGGCTGCCCGCGCGAAAGCTCCTTCAGGATCTCGAAGGCCGCCTCGGGCGTCCGCCACCGCTCGAACATCCCGCCGCAGCCCCAGGCCGACGCGACGAGTTGGAAGATCGCGAAATCGCTCAGCGCCTGTCCGGGCGCCCGCGCCACCTTCCGCACCCGCGCCAGCCGGCGCTCGCTGTTGATGAACACGCCGTCCTTCTCGCCCCAGCCGGCCGCCGGCAACACGAGGTGCGCAAGCTGCGCGGTCTCGGTGTTCGCGTACATGTCCTGCACGACGAGAAACTCGAGGCGCTCGAGAATCGCGCGCGCCCGGGACTGGTTGATCCACGAGTGCGCCGTGTTCGTCGCGATCACCCACAGCCCGCGGATCTCGCCGCGCTCCACCGCGTCGAGGATCTGGTCGTACGCGTAGCCGGATTCTTCCGGGATCCGCCCGGGGTCGATCCCGAGCACCCGTCCGACGTGCGCGCGGTGCGCGGCGTTGCCCAAGTCGTATCCGCCGATCAGCGACGTCGCGTTTGCGAACAGCCGCGAGCCCATCGCGTTGCACTGGCCGGTGATCGAGTTCGCGCCCGTGCCGGGCCGGCCGATGTTCCCCGTCATCAGCGCGAGCGCGATGATTGCCTGCGCGGTCCGCGTGCCTTCGTGGCTCTGGTTCACGCCCATCGTCCACCAGAGCGACACGCGTTCGCGTTCCTTGAAAATGTCCGCCAGCCGGTCGAGCACCGCGATGGGCACGCCCGTTTCCGCGGCGACGCGGTCGGGCGTGAACGCCCGGACGAACGTCGCGAATGCCTCGAAGCCCGCCGTGTGCGCCTCGATGAACGCGCGGTCGATCTGCCCGCGTTCGATCAGCCGGTGCGCGAGTCCGTAGAGCAGGGTGAGGTCGGTCTTCGGCCGGAGCGCCACATGGAGCGTGGCGGCCTGCGCGGTCTCGGTCGCGCGCGGGTCGAGCACCACGATCTCGGGGCGGCGGCGGTTCCGCATTACCCGCTGCCACATGATCGGATGCGCGATGCAGGGATTCGATCCGATGAAGATCAGCGCGTCGCTCTCCTCGAAATCGGCATATGTGTACGGCGGCGCGTCGAACCCGAAGGCCTGCTTGTACGCCACGTGCGAGGTTGCCATGCACTGCCGCGTGTTGCTGTCGCAATGCACGCCGCCCATCCCGAACTTGAACAGCGCGCCGAGCAGCGCGATCTCCTCCGTCACGATCTGCCCCGTGCTGAGGAACGCGATCGCCCCGGGTCCGTGTTCCCGCTGGATCCGTTGGAGATTGTCGGTGAACGCCCGCATCGCCTGATCCCACGACACCGGCGCGAGGTCCGCTCCCGGACCCGCCCGCAGCAGCGGCGTCGTCGCCCGGTCGGGCGCCGCGAGCGGCGTCAGCGCCTCCCAGCCTTTCGGACACGCCATGCCGAGGTTCACGGGATAGTCGGGATCCGCGCTGACGTTGATCGCGTCGCCCGCTTTTCCGAGGTGCACCTTCAGCCCGCACCCGGTGCTGCAGAATCCGCAGACGGTCGAGGTCGTCGCCGCCGGCCGCAGCCGCGCCGGCACGCGCCCGAGCCCGAAGTCGGCCGGATGGAGCACCATCTCGGCCGTCATCGGCCCCGACCGCGCCCGCAAAATGTCACGCAGCTTCGTCATAGATCGATGTAGGGCGGGGTCGCCTGACCCCGCCTCGCATTTTCCGGCCCGGCTCGGCGAGGACGCCCCGCCGGCCCATCGTCCGAACCGGCGCGGAAGGGACTCCGCGCGAACCGGATTCCGTCGTGTAGGCGGCCCGCTTGCGGGCGCTCCGGGCGGTGTTTATGGCGCGAGTAAGCTCGCGGCCTACGCGGGATCCCATTGTCGCGACGCGCGGACCGAGCCCGCGGTCTCCCCGTGCACACCTCGGCGCGGAAGGGACTCCGCGCCTTACCGTGATCAACACGAATGGTAGGGCGCCGAATCCCTTCGCCGCCACCCAACCGACTCACGGTTGTAGGCGCGGTGACCTCACCGCGCGACCTGCAACGTTCGCGCGGTGGGGTTCGGCGACCCCGCCCTCCATTTTTTCCAATTCGCGTCATTCGTGGTCGGTTCCTGTATGATTCCGGCTCATCCCTTGGCTTGATTTTCACCCCGGCATCCCGGGCATCTTCGGCGCGTCCACTGCGCGGAAAAACAATGCCCGCTCCAGCAGTTCTCCGGCCAATACGAAGCCCAGCGCCGGCCACGCGAACCACCCGGGCACCGATCCGGTCGCGAGCAGCACCGGCACGACGACGCCCCCGAGCATCCCGCACGCGATCCGCGCCTCGTTGACGGGACGCAACGGGCCGACCAGCAGCCGCGCGGTTTGCAGCGCCGGCGTCGGCGTGTCGCGATCGCCGTTGAGCGGTGCGAGGGCCTGCGACTCGAACGCGAGTTTGAGGACGATCGCGGCGACGAGCGCACCCGCGAGATGCCGCGCGCTGCCGCTGCTTGCTCCGCAGGCCAGCGCCGCGCCGAGACCGAGCACCGCCGCACTGCCGAAGAACCGCGGTCCCGTGTTTCGCAGCCGCCAGAACTGGCGGTGCGTGTCCGCGTAGATCATCACGGAGCAGAAGTACCCCGCCACCGCCAGCACCGCGGTGATCAGCGTAAGAACATCGCCGATACCGCCGCCACGCAGAGCCGGAAACAACCCGCCTGATAATGGGCGGACGACGTCACCCGCCGGCCGCGGGAGCGCGAAGCCTGCCACCACCGTCGCCGTCGCGAACCATCCGCCAAACACCAACGCCTCGCGGCTCAGCCAGCTGCGCCGCACGCCGAGGAAGATCCGCCACGCCCGCCGCGGCTGCCCGAGGTGCAGAACGCTCCCCGCGAGCCCGGTCGCCCCCGCCGCCCACCCGAGTCTTGTCACGTAATACGTGACAAACCGGCTGGACGCCGCGAGCGAGGCGATCGCCTCCGAGGAGAGGAGATGGCCCGGCGCGGGAAGAAAGGTGAGCGCGGCCGCCATCACGCTGCAGCCGGTCGCCAGCGCCATCAGTGTGAGCAGCACGACGAGCGGCGCATGGGCCGGCTGCGGCCGCAGCGCGGCCGCGTCCGCCGGTACGAGCTCCGCCGGCAGTCCGCGCTTCGACACATACCGCGTCGTCGGTCGCGTATAGCCCGGATCCGGCGCGCCGGGGAGGAATGTCGGATGGCCGACGGCGGAAGACAGACGGCGGATCGAGTCCGTTTCCGGCTTTTCCGCCATTTGCCCTCTGTCCTCTGCTCTCGGTCGTCCGTCGTCTGCTGTCCGCTCTCCGTCATCCGTGCTCTGCGCGTCCGGCCCTCTGGTCTTCCGGCCCTCAGCTGGATCACCATCCGCTATCCGCCGTCCGCCGTCCGTCCTCCGCCGTCCATCCTCAGCCTCCGTTTCGCGCATTTCCGCACTTCCGCTCCTCCGCTCCTCCACCGTCGCCGAATCAGCGGCCCCATTCCGCACTCCGCAATCCGAACTCCGCAAGACGGTGACGATCCGGATCGCTTCCGTCGGACATGCCTGCGCGCAGGCGGGTGCCTCGCCGTGCGACAGACGCCCGTGGCACATGTCGCATTTGCGGACGATCCCGAGCCGCTTCGAGTACTTCGGCACGTCGTAGGGGCACTTCAGGACGCAGTAACTGCACCCGATGCACTGGTCATCGAGATGGCGTACGATGCCCGTGACGGGATCCTTCTCGTACGCGAGCACGGGGCAGCCGTTCAGGCAGGCGGGGTCTTCGCAGTGATGGCACGCGGTCGTCACCGTCTGCATGAACGGCTGGCGGCGGTTGGCGCTTACGAGCAGTCCGACATCACGCCAGGTCTCATCCTCGTCGAGGCCGTTCAACGAGTGGCAGGCCGCGACGCACGATTTGCACCCGGTGCAGGAGTCCAGATCGACCTCGAACGCGTATTGCTCGCCCGGCGCGGGCGCCGTCAGCGGCAGCAGGGATTTCGAAAACGCGAGCGACGACGGCGTCGTTGCTGGACCCGGACTTCCAGTTTCCCACGCGTCGAACGCGTCCGAAAACCGCGCGACAGGCGTGTCGAGCCGTTGCTGCTCGGCCAGCAGCTCGACCAGAAACGGCTCGAGCGCCGTGGAGGGAAATGAAGCGTCAGTCTTCAACGTAGGTTAATCGCGCACATGCCGAATTCCGTCGTGTAGGCCGCCCGCTTGCGGGCGCTCCGGGCGGTGTTTATGGCGCGAGCAAGCTCGCGGCCTACATCGAACCAATCGGCGTGGCACGGGAAACCTGCCAATCCCGGCGCGGAAGGGACTCCGCACCCTACCGTGCTGACGCACGAATCGGTAGGATCGGTAGGGCGGCGAGTCCCTTCGCCGCCTTGATTGGGTCGGGTCACTCTCACCCTCACCCTCACTCTCACCCTCACGCTTAGCGGCGCATTCATGGCGCGCCTCAATACACGTCCCGGCAATACCGCTTCGCGGCGCGGAGCGCGGCGACGTACTCGGCGGCCTGCTCGGCCGATTTGCCGCCGGCGCGTTCGATGATCCGATGCAGCGCGGCGTCGACGTCCTTGGCCATCCGGCTCGCGTCACCGCACACGTAGACGTGCGCGCCGTCCTCGAGCCAGGCGTACAGCTCCGCGGCGTGATCGAGCATCCGGTTCTGGACGTAGATTTTTTCCTGCTGGTCGCGCGACCACGCGAGGCTCAGCCGCGTCAGCAGCCCGTCGGATTCGAACCCGCGCAGCTCGTCACGATACAGGAAATCCGTCGCCTCCCGCTGATCGCCGAAGAACAGCCAGTTCCTCCCCCTGGCGCCGGTCGCACGCCGCTCATGCAGAAATCCACGGAAGGGCGCGATGCCCGTGCCGGGTCCGATCATGATCATCGGCGTGTCGCCGTCGGCCGGTGGACGGAACGATCCGTTCGTGTGCACGAACACGCCCACGCGGGTTGTGTCCGGCACGACGCGATCGGCGAGAAACGTCGAGCACACGCCTTTGCGCGTCCGCGCTCCGATCTCGTAGCGCACCGCGCCGACGGTCAGGTGAACCTGTTCCGCGTGCGCGTTGGGCGACGAGGAAATCGAGTACAGGCGCGGTTGCAGTCGCTTGAGTCCGCGCACGAACTCGCCCGGCGCGAGCTTCACGTCGGCGCGCGCCAGCAGCACATCGATCACGTGCGGCAGTGCGACCGCGGTGTTGCCCCCGCCGCCGCCGAAATGCGCGAGCAGTTCGGGCGTCGGTTTTCCGAGGTCGTAAAGTTCCGTCAACGCGTGCCGCAGCGACGTCGTGCCGCCGTCCGGCGCGGACACCGCTTCCTCGCCGTCGCAGCCCAGTTCGGCGAGAACATCGGCCACGAGTTCGGGACAGTTGTGCGGATAAACGCCGAGCGCGTCGCCGGCGGCGTACGACATCCCGGATCCCTCCAGCGAGAACTCGACATGGTTGACCTGCTTCGCCGAGCCGTCACCGCTCAACGAACGCGAGGTGAGCAGCAGCGCCGGAAACGGACGAGAACGACCCCACGCATTGCGGAGTTCGGATTGCGGAGCTGGAAATGCGGCTTGCGGACTGCGGATGGCGGATTCCGTCCTCGGGCCTTCCGGTCCTCCGGACTTCAGGCCTTCGGCCGATCTGCCATCCGCCGTCTGCCGTCCGTCCTCCGTCCCATTCCGCAATCCGCAATCCGAATTCCGCAATTGCAGGCCCGTCAGGGCCTGCTCGAGCCAGGCGCTGAACTTCGCCTCGTAATCGAGATCGCACTCCGCGCGTTCGGCGATGCGGCGGGCCCCGAGCTTTTCGAGCAGCGCGTCGAAGTCCTTTCCGCATTTGCAGAACTGCGTGTAGTTCGTGTCACCGAGCGCGCAGACCGCGTACCGGAGCGAGGCGAGCGGAGTGCCGCCGGACGCGGCCGAGAGCGCGGCGTGCAGCGCCTTGGCGTTGTCCGGCGGCTCCCCGTCACCGTAGGTGCTCGTGATGACGAGGACGTTCTTCTCGGCGCCGAGCCGCGCGAGGTCGGTCTGCGCCATGTCCACCACCGTGGCCGCAAACCCCCGTTTGCCGGCCTCCTTCGCCGCGCGCTTGGCGAGCCCTTCAGCACTCCCCGTCTGTGACCCGAAGAGAATCGTGAGCGGCACCAACGGCGCCGCAGCCGCCGCGCCACCCGGCGCAACCAGCGGCAATCCGGTCGGTGCCGGCGCGCGGGAGAACAGCCCCGCGAGGTAGCCATTCAGCCACGCGCGTTGTTCGAGCGTGAATGGAGCCGATTCGGGAATGACGGGAAGGGTCGACATGGGAGGGAGGGAAGGGGGCGAGGGGAAGGAGTTGTTGGTTGTTTGTTGGGGGTTGTTTGGGGTTGGGGTGGCGGAGGGAGGCGGAAATTTGGAGAGTTGGTTGGTTGGCGAGTTAGAGAGTTAGGGAGTTTGGGAGGGAGTAGTTGGTATTTCGTAATTGGTACTCTGGTGTGCTGTGGTGGGTTGGTTGGGCGGCCAGCGCGCCCACCGTAGCGCTTGGGCGAAGGCGGGTCCCTTGGCCGCCTTGGCGCGGAGCGGAGTCCGCGCCCTACCGATTTTCTGTTCCCGCGCCGCTCGGTGATCACCAACTACGAACTACCAACTACCAACGACTAACTACTCGCGGCGCTCACGCCGCGTTACGACAACACTTCCTGCAACTCCTTCACCGACTGTCGGCGGGTCCATTCGACGAAGGTTTCGCCGGGTCGTTTGTGGCTCTCGTAGATGCCGATGGCCTTTTCCACGAGATCGGGAACTTCGGTGGCGCGGAGTCCGCGGAACAGGTCGCGCCCGATGCCCTGCTCGTGGCCCATCCCGCCGCCGATCACGACGTGATAACCTTCCGAGCCGTCGGCGAGTTTCACGCCGACGAATCCCAGGTCGCCGCAATAGTGCTGGGCGCACGAATGCGGGCAGCCGGTGAAGTGAAGATTGACCGGTGAACTGGCGGCGCGCTTTCCGAGCCGTTTCGCCAGCGCGAGGGCATGGCCCTTCGTGTCGCACGACGCGTACTTGCAGCCCTTGCTGCCGGTGCACGCCACGATCCCGCTGGTGAGATTGTGGGGCTCCGTCGGAAATCCGAGCCGCTCCAGCGCCCGCCGGGCCGTCGGTGTAAACGTCTCGGTCACGTGCGGGAGGATGATGTTCTGCCAGACCGTGAGCCGCAATTCGCCGCGGCCGTAGTTTGTGGCGAGGTCGGCGATCGCGTGCATCTGCTTCGCGGACATCCGGCCGACGGGCAGTCCGAATCCGATCGAGTTGAGCCCGCGTTGAGCCTGGCGGTACACGCCGAGCCAGCCGTGTTTCACCTCGGCGCGGCGTGGTTCGCACGCCTCGACGGGGAGGCGCACGAGCGGAAAGGCCAGCTTCTGCGCGGTCTCGGCGATGAACTTGTCCACGCCCCAGGTCCCGAGCAGGTACTTCAGCCGCGCTTTCTTCCGATCGGTCCGGTTGCCGTGTTCGTTGAACACGCGGATCATCGCGGCCGCCACGGCGACGCACTCCGACGGCTGGACCAGCAGTCCCGTGTCGCGGGCAAAGTCCTTGTGTCCGGTGATCCCGCCGAGTTGGACGCGGAAATACACGCCCGGCGCCACGGGGTCCGGCGCACCGGCGATTGCGGTGCCGGCGGCGGCTGCCAGTGACCGCTCGGTGACGCGAACCGCCATGAACGCGATGTCGTTCGTGTCGGCGGCGGCGGAGATCGATCCACCGTTGTCGAAGGCGACGTTGAATTTCCGCGGCAGACCGTAGAGATCGCGGTGATTGAGAATATAGTGGTGCAGCCCCTTCGCGTAGGGTCGGACGTCGATCAGTTCGTCCGGATCGAAACCACTGTTGGGCGACGCGGTGACGTTGCGGATGTTGTCGGCGCCGGAGCCGCGCGAGGTGAGGCCGAGTTCCTGGAGCCGGACGAGCACCTTGACGATGTCGCGCGGCCGGAATTCGCGGATCTGGAGATTGGCGCGGGTGGTGACGTGTGCGTAGCCGCCGCCCCAGTCGGCCGCGAGATCGGCGAGTCCGTGGAGTTGCGTCGCGGTGAGCTCGCCGGCGGGGATCCGGAGCCGGAGCATGAAACTGTCCTGCGCCGGGGCCACGTAGAAGAGTCCGTGGTATTTGAACCGGAACGTATCCGCCTCGTCCGGAAAACGATCGGCGTCCGCGTGGGCGACGAGTTTTTCCCACAGATCGAGCGGATTCTCGTCGTATTTCCAGCGCTCGGGTTTCGAGAGCTCGCCGAGCGGCGCGCCGTACACGGTTTCCTCGGCCGGCGCGGCCAGGTTCTGCGCGGTCGCGGCATCGGCGTGGGAGGGCGAAGCGGTGAACTGACCGGCACCGTTCACGCCCACGAACGGCGCCTGCGCCGCGACGGCGGCGAGGAACCCCTCGAGATATTGCTTCTGCTCCGGCGTGAAGCCGGTTTCAGGCGGGTGGGTGACGGTGGACATGGTAAGCCGCAGCCGGACTCCCGGCCGCGTCCCCGTGCTTTTAGCGTCTGCCGTGCCACCGACCGGCGCGTGCCGTAGAAATTCCGCTCAATTCATTAATCCATTACATGAACAGGGTTCATGGTTCGCTGTGGGTTCATCGTTCGATGTAGGACGGGGTTGCCGAACCCCGCCGCGGTTTCCGCTGAGCGGAAACCTGAATTTTAGAGGTAGGGCGCGGAGCCTGCCCTCCGTAGCGTTAGCGAACGAGGGTCCCTTCCGCGCCAGGCAGGGTCAGCGACCCCGCCCTACATCGACCCATATTGTAGGCGCGGTGCCTTGCCCGCCGTAGCGCTCGGGCGAAGGAGGGACCTCACCGCGCATTTCCCTCGCCATAATCCATTCTTGCACGGCGACGGGCGTCGGACGATCCCATGGGGCCTTCTTATGACAACCGCCTCCCCCCAATTCTTTGTCGGCATCGGCACGCTCGCGCTGATCAACGCCGGTCTCGCGGAATCGAAAAACCGCAGCCGGCTCGGCTGGTTTTTCGCGAGCCTGTTTCTCGGACCGATTGCGACGCTCCTCATCGTCGTGATCGACCGGCCCAAACGGTGAATCTCGTGACCCCGCGGCTCCGCGTCCTGTTCGTGTGCGCGATGAACCGGCAGCGGTCGGTCACCGCCGAGCGGCTCTACCGCAACGACGCCCGGCTCGAGGTGCGGTCGGCGGGCGTGCGCTTCGGTGCCGAGCGCCGCGTCAGCGAGGACGACCTGCGCTGGGCGGACGTCGTGTTCGTGATGGAACGCGAGCACAAGCTCTGGATCACAACGCGCTTCGAGCAGCTGGAATTGCCGCCGATCGAGGTGCTCGATATTCCGGACGAATACGTCTGCATGGACCCGCAGCTCGAGGAGATCCTCCGCCTTACCGTCGGTCCCGAACTGGAAGCGATCCTGGCGCGTCATCGCGCCCGAAAGCGCTGAAAGGCGAGGAGCGCCTCACGCCGCGATTGGCCTCAATCACGGAGAGCTCCAGACCTGCCCCTCCTGCGAAACGGTTTGGAGGATCGGGCTTTTCTAAATGGAGGTTGTCTCGCGAAGGATGGGAAGGAAACGAAGGTGAGTAAAAGTTAAGGTGCAAAGCCTTTGAATCCTTCGGCCACTTCGCGAGACACCTGTGTTGGTTTTGTCTCCGTGCCCTCTGCGCCTGTGCAAAGAGAATTGGAAAATCGGAATATTCCAACCGGGTTGTGTCTCGCGAAGCATCGGAAGAAGGCGAAGGGGGAGAGGCAGACCAGATCCGCCCTCCGCGATTAATGTAGGCCGCCCGCTTGCGGGCGCCATCGATGCAGTTCGAGGTCATTCGATCAGAAGGCGCGAGCAAGCTCGCGGCCTACCCCGTTGATCTCGGTCGAACCACGAATGAACACGAACCCGGACCAGCGGCCGAACTACCAACTCCGAACTACTAAATACCAACTACCAACTACGGATTCCCAATTTCAAATCACCCACTACAACTCTCCAATTCCGAACTCCCCAATCGTCGTCATCTCCTCCCCCGATTTCCCAATCTGCTGATCTGTCGGATTATCAGTGTATGCTGTCGGAATTACTGACGGTTTTGTCGATCGGCGGTCTTGGGCGAATCGATGCTTTGAGGCGCAAGCGTCTGGTCTGTAAACGGGATGCAGGAAGCCTCTTCACATGGGCTCAGGGTGTGCTAACTCGCGGTCGCCCCACTCTATACCCATGAATAAATACGCCATCCGCCTCGCGGTCGCATGCCTCATTGCGACGGCCACCCGCCTCAGCGCCGGAGTGACATCGATCGACTATACCACCGGCTTCACGTCACCGACCCAGGTCATCACCAGCGATCAGGCGACGGGTACGATCTCCGGCGATCCCACCACGGGCGTCACGTTCACGAATTCGAACCTCTTTCATTTCGGCAACGGCAACGGCAATACGATCGAGAATTACAACCCCTACACGTACGGATTCGGCGGCAGCCTCCTGGTGTCGCTGCCGACGCTGTCGGACGCGTTCGGTTTGGACATCGGCGCGAACAGCGGCGGACAGGATGCGATCAGCTTCGGCTTTTATTCGGGCAACACGCTGGTCGGCTCGGGCTCGTTCACGCTGCCGTTCGGTAATCCGACTTCGCCGCTCGCGACGGCGTTCTCGTCGACGATCGCGTTCGATTCGGTGCTCATCAACGCGCCGGTCAACGGCTACATGGCGATCAGCGACGACAGCATCAAGTTCCAGGCAGCGCCGGTCGCGGCGCCGGACACGGCGAACACGCTGGCCTGTCTCGGACTCGCGCTGTTCATCCTCGCCTTGATCCAATACCGCTCCCGCACCGCCGATTCACCGCTCTCCTGAGCGCCCGCACATTTCAAAAAATGGCGCCGGTCTCCGACCGGCGCTTTTTTTGCCACAAAATGTAGGGCAGGGTCATCTGACCCTGCCTTCACCCTGCTCCTCGCGGGGTGAGGTCACCCCGCCTACACGAATGCACCGACAACCGTTCGAATTTCAGCCTTTCAGCGTTTCAGTTTTTCAGCATTTCCCCTCCCGATCCTCTCTGTATCCTCCGTGCCCTCCTGTAAAAAGTCCGTGGGATTGAGAGCAGGTTTAATCTTCCCAAACCGATTTGGCACAGGAGCTCACAGAGAGCACAGAGAGAAAACCGTTCTCCATGTACTGTGAGGAATGAATGATGTAGGGCGGGGGTCGGCCTCCTTCGCCAAAGGCTACGGCGGCCAAGCCGAACCCTGCCGTCACCTTGCGTCGCGCGGGGTGAGGTCACCCCGCCTACAACACTCCACGGAGAGGCGGGTGGATTTCAGCGTTTCAGTTTTTCAGCATTTCCCCTCCCGATCCTCTCTGTGTCCTCCGTGTCCTCCTGTAAAAATTCAGGTGGATTGAACTGCGGTGATGATCTTCCCAAACCGGTTTTGCACAGGAGCTCACAGAGAGCACAGAGAGAAAACCGTTCTCCGTGTCCGGTGAGGAATGAATGATGTGGGGCGGGGTCGCCTGACCCCGCCTTTACCCTGCCCGCGGGGTGAGGTCACCCCGCCTACAAGAATGCATCGTGCGGCGCCGAATTTCAGCCTTTCAGCTTTTCAGTTTTTCAGCATTTCCCCTACCCCTCCTCATTCCTTCCACTGTTCCTTCGCCTGAGTGACGAGCGGATCGAGGAAACCGGGCTGCAGCTTCTCGTGCTGGCTGGTCGGCCACGCTGACGGATCGGCGTTGAACCGTTCGAGGAACCGATATCCCTGCCGGAGGCTGCCGCCGTCCGGTGCCGTGTAATTCCAGAGATCGATGCCGAGCTCGCTCGCGAGTCGGGCGATCTTGAACTGCGCGGTGAGATTGAACGCGCTGTAGCCGAGTCCGTCGACGCGCCGGATTTCCTCGGGCTGCGATCCGTCGGGTCGGAACTGGCTCGCGATCCGGGCCTTGTCCTCCTCGCACCACTGGCGGGCGAGGGCATCGTCGCCGCAGTAGCGCGCGATAGAAATCGCCTGCACGAGAAACCAGCTCCCATGGTTGTTCTTCGCCGCGTGCTCCGTCTGCGGATTCTTGGCCGTCCGGAGCCAGTGCAGGTAGCGGGAGAACCACGCGTGGATCGCGCCGTCGTCCGACGCCGACAACGCCGGTGAGCCCTGCAGCATCCGCAGCGCGTCGACGACGTCGGCCAATCCGCGTCCGTCGAGGAGTCCGGAGCTGCTGCCGCGGTTGTGGTTGTGTCCGAGCCGGACCTGCGAGAAGTCGAGGTTCGGATTCAGCCGAGTCGCCGGCGTGACGAACCAGGCGCGCAGCCAGTCGCCAGCGCGCCGCGCGGCGCGCTCGTCGTGGTGCGTGGCCCACGCGGCGGCGAGTTCGTCGACCGTGTCGGAGAACACGAACATCCGGTGGTGGTCGCCCTTGGCAACCTGGTCGAGGTTGTGATGACCATCGTGGCGAACGTAGGGGAGGCCGTTGGGCATCGACGGATCCGGCCACCAGTAGCGGGCGTAGCTGATATAGTCGTGCGGATCGCCGCTCGGGGAGGGCTGCGGCTTGTCGACGATGGTCTCGATCCGGACCTTGAGAGCGGCCGGCGCGCGCTCGGCGAGCGCGCTGACCTCGCGCGGCGTGGCGAGGTAGGGATCCGCCGCGAACGCAGCGGCGCTGAAAAACGCGAACAAGGGCAGAAATCGGACGGTGAGCATAGGGGAAAGGGGGCCGATCGTGGGGAGACACCGGCCGCCGCGCAACCCGTTCGATGGGGAAACGCGAAAGGTGAAATGCGAAACGCGAAACGCGAATGCCGGAGCGGCGTCACGCCGCGATTGGGCTCAATCGGGGGAAACCACGAATGGACACCAAGGAACACCAATCCAAACCACGATTGGAATAGAAGAACACGAAGACCTGGCCTGGTTGAATTTCAGCGTTTCAGATTTTCAGCGTTTCAGCATTTCGCTTCCGATCCTCTCCGTGTCCTCCGTGCCCTCCTGTAAAACATCAGTGGGATTGAGAGCAGGTTGAATCCTACCAAACCGGTTTTGCACAGGAGGTCACAGAGAGCGCGGAGAGAAAACCGTTCTCCGTGTCCGGTGAGGAATGAATGATGTAGGGCGGGGTCGGCCTCCTTCGCCAAAGGCTACGGCGGCCAAGCCGAACCCCGCCGTCACCTTGCGTCGC
>DASZYH010000008.1:0-13682 GCA_035545515.1 Opitutaceae bacterium | reverse complement strand
GTCAGGCTAAGCGACACCAGGGCCAAGTCGCGCGGAATGTCGTAGCCCATCGTCGCGAGCACGCGCGGAAACTTGTCGTCAAAAGTCCCGACGATCACCTCCACGCGGTTTTTCCGCAGCCACGCGACGAAGTTCCGGGCCTCGAACGCCTGGGGCTGCCAGACGGGAATACGAACGAGTTTATCCCCTGCGCTCGTATCGAGAGAATAGGCAGCGAGCCACTTATCTCTGACGAATTGGTTGGCGTCCATTGTCAACGCGATGCCGACGCGCCGATAACCGGTCGCCGCGCACTGGGCGAGCGCGCGTCGCATCCCGTTAAAGTGGTCATGCGAAACGCTGAGCAGAGACGACGCCTCGCTGCTGACGCCAAGACCGACCACCGAAAAGGCAGTGAAATCGAATTTGAAAAATCCGTGCGGCTCGTGCGTCGGCGCGAGGAGGAGACCGTGGATATTCCGGGCTTTGAGGATTTCGGCGAGACGTCTGGGTGTAAGCTTCGGATCGTTCAGCCAGTGCACTTCGAGGCGGAAACCGAGTTCTTGTGCGCGCTGGCGCGCTCCGTCGAACATCTCGACTGCAGTCGGAGACTCCTTCCAGCGGTCGCGGGAGTCGAAATCCGTCAGGAAAGCCAGGATGGAATTGCCCATGCCGCTGGTGAGCCGCATCCGGCTGCTCATCAACGCTGCGAGGAACGGATGGCGTTTGTAGCCGAGTTGCTTCACCGCGGCGAGCACCCGCTCGCGCGTCGCCTCCGGCACCGACGGATGATTGCGCAGCACCAGCGAAACCGTCGTCTGGTGCACGCCGGCGCGTTTGGCAACGTGGCGCTGGGTGACGTAGGCCGAACTGGTTTTCATGTCTTCGGTAAGAGTATTGCAGAATTTGGCTTGGGCAAAGCAAGTCGCAACCGTGCCGCCACTCGCTGCCATTTTCGGCCATGCTCAGATTTTTCGACAATCCCATTCTGTCCGCCCGCGACGTCCCCTATCCGGCGACACTGACCTTTAACGCTGGCGTGGTGTGCCACGAGGGCCTCTATTTGATGGTCTTTCGCAACGACCATGGCCGAAAGGGGGACGAGGTCTTCGATGGCACCAACATCGGACTCGCGACGAGTCACGATGGCATCCGGTGGACGGTGACGCCGGAGCCGATCCTCACCGAGAGTGAGGTGCGCGAGCAATTCAAGCGACTTTTGCGCCATCGCTACACGCCGGATTTCGTCCGGCGCATCTACGATCCACGTCTCACCGTGATCGAAGGTCGGCTCTTCATGTGCTTCGCCGTCGACACGGCGCACGGCATCTGCGGAGGCGTCGCGGAGACAGACGATTTCAGGACGTTCACCTGGCTGAGCGTCAGCGCGCCCGACAATCGCAACATGGTGCTCTTCCCGCGGCGCATCGGCGGAAATTACGCGCGGCTGGAGCGTCCGCTGCCGGTTTACATGCGCCCCAAACCGGAGGATTTTCCGATTTGGTATGCCGAGTCGCCGGACTTGATTTACTGGGGCCAGAACCGCCCCGTTCTCGGCGTGGACGAGGTGCCGTACGCAAACTCGAAGATCGGCCCCGCCGCGCCGCCACTGGAGACGCCGCAAGGCTGGCTCGTGACCTTCCACGCTGTACGCCGGGTCTCTCATCGTTTGAAAGGATGGGAGAGGAAGGGCTGGTATAAAATCTACTACGCGGGCCTGATGTTGCTCGATTTGCACGAGCCGTCGCGCGTAATTGGTCTCATGCGCGAGCCCTTGCTCCAACCGGAGACGGACTACGAGGTCGAAGGCTTCCGCGGCAGCGTGATCTTCCCTTGCGGGATGATTCTCGAAGACTCGGGCGAGGTGAAACTCTACTACGGGGCCGCCGATACCTCGGTGGCATTGGCGTCCGCCTCGCTTGAAGAGCTGCTCGCTCGGTGCGAGCCCTACGACCCTGCGCGGAAGAATGAATCCGAAGACCCGCCGCAGCTCTCGCATGAAGTGCTGCCGACCGGCGAAGGCTGACAGCATTCGGCCATGCCGCAATCGCCGTTCCTGCACGTCGAGTTTTCGGAGTCCTCGCCCGAATTTTCCCGGTTCGCCGTGGATTCCCTGGGGCGTGGGGAAACCTCGGAGAACGTCGTCCTCATCGAAAAAATCCGCTCCTCTACCAGCGCTCTTCGGCTGGAGGCGAACGGCGATGCGCAGGCGCGGTATGTGAGCCGCTTGACGGGTGGAATCGAGGTCACAAGTTGGCACATGCACGTCGAAGACCGGCGCATCGTGCTGCGATCGCGCCATGTCGCCGGTTTCGCGGCGGAGCCGTTTCGGCTGCTTATCGATCAAAAGAAGAACCATGCGACGCTGCTGGGACTGCCGGTATCTGCGGACGATGGCCAGCGAGTCGCGCTGCCGGCTGTGCTGCACCTGCCCGATCGGGGAACCTTGCGGATCTCTGCGACCCTGCGCGAGGCGGCCCTGTACTACGAGGCCCGGCGACGCCAGCCGGAGTTTTTTGTCGAAATCGGTTTTCCTCCGGCGACCGCTTCGCAGCCGGAAATTGAATACACCCTCGAATCGACCTTGATCCATCCGGCCCTGCCGGGCCTGGAGAATCGGCCGCTCTACGACGGGTATCGGCGCAGTTTTCTAAATTTGCTCCAGTTTCATCCCCGCCTGCGGACCCTGGCGAACAACTCGTCGAGCGATGTCTGCGGGTTTTGTTTCTGGATGTATGCGGAACTCGCGGCCAAAGTTCCGCCACTTGCGCCCGGATTTCATGCGCTGGATTTAGTCCGTCTCTCGCTTGACCGGGTGCTTGACGGCGGTCTGACCTATGGACAGGCGGGCTATCGAAGGACGCCGCAATATCCCGACGCCGCCGCCTGGTCGCCACCGTTCGATTCGCTCGATCTATTGCCGTCGCTGACGATCGCCGGGGCGATCTATCTGCGCGGCACCCAAGACAGGGCATGGGCGAAGTCTCGCTTCGATCGGCTGGTGCAACTGGTGCGTCGCATGCTTGCCCAGGATCGCAACGGCAACGGCCTGATCGAATACCCGCTGTCCGGCAACGCGGATAGCTGGACCGGCGACGTCACCACCCGTCCGGCCAACTGGTGGGACACGATCGGCTTTGGGCACGAGGATGCTTACGCCAACGCACTGGCTTTTCGCGCGTGCCGTCTGCTGGCGGCGGCAGCGCAGGAACTGGGTCGAACCGCCGAAGCGGAGGAATGCCGCGCGGCCGCCGAAAGAATCCGAGCCGCTTATTGCCGCACTTTTCTCAATCCGGCCACCGGCATCCTCGCCGGCTGGAAAAGCGCCGACGGCGCGCTGCACGACTACTGGTTCGTCTTCGTGAACGGCATGGCCATCGCATTCGGCCTGGTGGAAGAGCCTCTCGCCAACGCGATCATGGACCGCATCCTTGGAAAGATGAGGGAAGTAGGCTTTGACCGTTTCGACCTCGGTCTGCCGGGGAATCTCGTTCCGGTGTGTCGCGCGGACTACACGGATCGCCGGCGCCGATACGGTGGCCCAGAGCTGGCGGACGGTTCCGACGCTTTTCAAACCTACGAAAACGGCGCGGCGACGCACTGCCACACTTACTGGACGATCAAGGCGCTTTACCAACTTGGCCGTGTAGCGGACGCCCGGCGGATTTTCCATCCGATGCTGCGCTCATTTGCGGCAGGAAATTTTCAAGGGTTTGGCGCCAATGGCATGTCGAAGGACTGGCGCGACTGGCAGGGTAATTGCAACGGCTACGAAGGCTATCTCTGCGACGGCTTTCTTGCGTTGCTCGCCGTCGAAGACGATCTCCGCGCCGACGACGATTCCTCGGTTTATCTCCGCGGTAAGGAACTGGCCTGACCGTTCTGCTCGCGCTTGAGCAGACAGACCTCCGATCCCGCCATCAGAAAGGCACCGACGCCATAAGGAGCGGTCGAAAATGCGTCGGCGTTCCCAGGCGCCGCGCCGGGCTGCTGGACGAACCCGACTCTTCCGTCCGACTGGACGCACCGCTGCAAGGCGGACCAAGTCCGCTCGACGATGGGGCCGTATCTTTGGGCATCCAACAGCCCGAGCCGGATGCCGCGGACCATCGCATAGCAAAACAACGCCGAACTGCTCGATTCCGGATTCGGGCTGGCCTGCGGGTCGAGCAGGCTCGAACGCCAGAGCCCGTCCGCGGGCTGCAGGGAGGCGATCCGGTCCGCCAAAGTCTGAAACAGCCGAACATACCGAGCATGCGTGGGTAATTCGGCCGGCAAATCTTTCAGCATCAATGCGAGCGAAGCGAGCACCCAGGCGTTGCCCCGACTCCAGAAAATCTTTTGGCCGTTGGGCTCCTTTCTCGTGAAGAACGTCGCATCCCGATAATAAAGCCGTTGATCTGGAGCGAAGAGAAAGTCTGTCGTGGCCCACCACTCGTGGTCCATGAATTCCAGATAGCTCCGATCTCCGGTGGCCTTCCACATTTGTAGCCAAACCGGCGGTGCCATGAAGAGCGCATCGCACCACGTCCAGCGATCCTGGCCATCGCGAATATCCAGCGACTGCCTTGACGGATGGTCGCGGATCCAATCGAGGCGGGCTTGCACGGCCGCCATCCGCTCCCTCTTGCGCTCGGCTTAGTAAAGCTCAAGGTAAAGATAACCGACCAGTTGGTCGTCGGCGTGATAGATGCGGGGCCCCAACTGCCAGTGCTGCGCTTCGGCCATTCGCCGCAGCGCTTCGTGGTAAACCGGCTTTGCGGAGACCTCCTCTAGCGCGAGCAGGCCGACGTACAATGTCGCCATTTCCCAACCGCGCGCCCCGCCTTCGTCCATCAACCTGAGACTGACAATTTGTCGGGGGTCTAGACCGATGTCTTTCCGCCAGGTCGCCTTGGCGGCGGCAGGAAGATCGTCGAAGACCAGGTTGCCGGCCTCGCGTTGGACCAAATAGATCCAGGCCGAAGGCACGACGGATTCTCCCGGTGGATTGGCGGGAAGCTCGCGCCGGCGCAGGATCCGGCCATCCCAACCGAGCCGGATCTGCTCGGGTTTACTTCGTCCCGGTGCCCGCCACTGAATATCGAAACTGCAGGGGTTCCGCAGTTGCCAGTCCGCCACGCGTTCGATCAGTTGCACGTCTTCGTTCGAACCGGCGGCCCGCCCGGCGATCGTCGCCGAAATGGCGAGTACAAGGCCGGCTGTCACAATACGGAAACGCCCGCGCCGTGCGCGGCCAGAAAGACGAGGAATCGGGCGATCGCGATGGAACATGGCAACGGGAATTCGGCATCACATGCCGCCGTTTGCCCGGCCGAGGCAATCCTAACCGGACTCTTATCCAAGAGACCGATGCCGGGCCTGGTGGGCGCCGATGACTCTTGGATAAGAGTATCGAGGGGATTGCGCCCGAAGGCGGCTTACGGACGGTTGGGCGCAACCCCGCACCGAATCTTTCCCTCCCTCTCCGTTTTCGCCAAACGCGGTCTTCCAACCCGCTGTTCGCGATACCCAAACCTCAGAACATAATCACCAACCATGAAAACCCAGACTACCCCCTTCGCGGCCTTGCGGTTGCCCGCGCTTTTTGCGGTTCTAATCGGGGCGCTCCCGGCCCCGGCCGGAGCGCAAACCGTTCCTCCCTCCAGGCCGAACGACGAGCAGGCGATCGTGCTCAGTCCCTTCACCGTCACCTCGACTAAGGACAACGGATATCTGGCGGCCGATTCGCTCGCGGGTACTCGCCTGCGGACACCGCTGCGCGATGTCGCGGCATCGATCAGTGTTGTGACCAAGGATTTCCTGGAAGATACGGGAGCAAAGAACCTGTATGACCTTCTGCCTTACACCGCCGGCACGGAAGTCACCGGAATCGAGGGCAACTACGGCGGTTTCACGGCGGACGCCGGCGGTTCCAACAACTACACGCTGCGCCGCCAGATCAACCCGGCGAACCGTGTGCGGGGTCTTGCGGCCGCGGATCTCACCCGCAATTTCTTTGGAAGCGGCATCCCCTTCGACAGTTACAACGCCGAGGCCGTCACGATCAACCGTGGCTCAAACGCCATTCTCTTTGGCCTCGGGAGCCCGGCGGGTATCATCGATACCACCACGCTCCAACCTCATTTTATCAACGGCGGCAAGGTGGAGATGCGCGTGGACAGCAACGGCAGCGATCGCGAGTCGCTCGACCTCGAGCGCCAGCTGGTCCCGAACAAGCTTTCGTTTCGGGTCGCTGCGCTCAATGACAAGGGCCGCTTCGAACAGGAACCGTCCTACCGCAATCAGGAACGGCTCTATGGCGCGCTGGCATTCCGGCCCTTCCGATATACCACGATCCGGGCGAATGCAGAAGTGGGCCGGATTGACCAGTCGCTGCCTCGCATCGATCCGCCGGCCGACTACCTGACGCCGTGGTTTCAATTTGGCAAACTCGCGAAGGAAACACCGATCTACACCGGCCCGAACTTTGCCGCCGGCAACTACCCCGGCGACCCGACGGCCAATCCGACCATCAATTACGAACGATTCCACAATATCGATGGCCCTGCCGGCAGCTGGTTCTACAATCCGGGCGTCCTCTACGGATCAAATAGCAGCGGTTCGCCCACCGACGCGTTCGTTGCGTTCGCGGACGCAGCCGCAGTCAACGGCAATCCAGCCCTGCAATACCGGTTTCTTGCCCCGCGGGGAATTCAGGACATGCGCCTGAACACGTTGCACGATCCCATCGCGCCGTTTCTCGCCACGCCGCAGATCACCGATCGCTCCGTGTTCGACTACCGCAAGTATCGACTGGACGGTCCGAACAGCGGCACCAACGACAACTTTCACACCTACTCGGTCTCCCTTGAGCAGCTCCTTCTAAATGGGCACGCAGGCGTGGAGCTCGTCTATAACAAAGAGCATAGCCAGACTGATGTTTGGGAGGCCATGGACACCAACCGGGCCAACTACATACTGGTCGACGAGAATCGCTACACACCAGACGGCCGCCTCAACCCGAACTTCGGCCGGCCCTATGAGTCCTCGCGCGGCATGTCCAGCCGGGCATACGACGACACCGAGAACTCTCGTGCCACCGGGTTTTTCCGCCACAACTTCGCGGAACACAGCGATGGCTGGCTGGCCCGTCTCCTCGGCGAGCACACCGTGACTGGATTCGCCCAACAGACGGTTACCGACGACTTTTCGTTGAATGCGAACTACGCGGTGACGGATCCGAGCTTCATCCCGGGAGATTCGTCAACGGGTATTGGCAATCGCGTGATTTCCTCAGTCGTTTATCTCGGGCCATCGCTGATCAATGCGACCGGTCCCGCGGGCGCCCACATCCCCGCGGTTACATCCCAGCTGACGCTGCCAGATTCCATCGGGATCTACACGCTGAACAAACAAAATGGCTACACTTGGACCAAAACCATCTCCGCGATCCACACCTATCCCGACTTCGACTATACCGCCAAAAGTGTCAGCGCGGTGCGGAACAAGACGGAATCCTATGGCGGCGTGTGGCAGGCCAATCTGATGCAGAACCTGCTCGTGGCCACCCTCGGGGAGCGACACGACGAAGTCACCAATTCCACGAATGGCCCCGTCGCCACGAATCCGGCAACGGGCGCCCCTTTCACCGGGCGGCCGGATGTCATTGAACGCTTGAAGGTGGGCAACAGCCTCTTCAGCCAAGGCTATGCGCTGCATGTGCCCGATCGCTGGACAAAGGCTCTGCCCGGCCGACTCGGGCTTTCGCTCTACTTCAATCGCTCGGAAAACTTCCAGGTCACCGGCTTCCGCCAGGACGGCCTCGGCAATCCAATCAGCCCACAATCCGGCACCACGAAGGAATATGGAGTCGGCGTGAGTGCGTTCGACAACAAGCTCAACTTCCGACTCACCCGTTATGAGACCGCTCAGCAGAATCAGTCCGACGGCGGAACCTCGAATCCGATCGCCCAGATAGCCGAAATTGAAAAGCGCATTCAGAGCACCAACTCGCCGGCCACACTCGCGGCAGCCGGTTACGTCGGTTTTGGCATTGGAACCCCGTCGGCACTCTACAACCAGTTTCTGAAAACGTTCAACATGCACGTCGATTCGGTCTCCGCTTCGACGGGCGCCACGAACCTCGTCTACACGACGCCCACCGGGTTCGCCTCACCCACCGATACCGTGTCCAAAGGGTACGAGTTTGAGATGGTGTACAACCCGACCTCGAACTGGCGCATCATGGTCAACGCGACCCGCGAGGAGGCGACGCGCGGCGCCCCCGCCGGCCTGCTCGCGGCACTGCTCGCCGACCGCGAACCCTACTGGAACAAATCCGGCGTGAAGGATCTCATCGCCAGCGCCGCGTGGACCACCAGCACCTACGCGCAGCAAAACATCATCAATCCGTACAACCTTCGTGTCTTCCAGACCGGGACGCCGGCCGCTGAGCTGCGCAAGTGGCACGCGAACGTCATCACCAACTATGATTTTGGAAACAAAGGCTGGCTCAAGGGCTGGGGCTTCGGGGGTGCCTGTCGCTGGATGGACAAGATCGTCATTGGTTATCCGGTCATCAGGGATCCGGCGCTGGGTCTGATCAGCGACGTGAAGCATCCGTTCATGGGTGGCGACTACATGACGTTTGACGGTTGGCTGAGCTACAGTCGCACATTCCCCAACCACAAGTTCGGATGGAAGATTCAACTCAACGTCAGAAACCTGCTCGATAACAACCTGCTCGTGCCGGTTCAGGCCAATCCAGTTACGATTGGCGATCTGACCACGCGCCAGATCGTGGCTTATCGCATCGGCCAGGCTCGCACCTTCGAGGTCACCTCAACGTTCTCGTTCTGACCTTGCCGGACCAAGATCAGCATCCGGCATGATACCCGCCGGGAAGCGCAAAGCTTCCCGGCGTTTTGTTTTCCATTCCCGGGGGTGAGGCAACGATGCGGATCAATCCGGCCGGGCGAGTGGGTGAACTCGGGCCGCCCGCGAAGCGCGAGTTCGGGTCAGGGCGAAAGACGCGGGATGGGCGTCCTTGCGGTTGTCGCGAGCCGTGGAAAACGCAGATTGCCCGTGCGACGCGAACGAGTTGGCAGGCCGCCGGTTCGAAAGGTTCCTGCCAGGCTTTAGAAAACGGGATGAGTCTCTGCCCACGCAAAGGGAATCGATTTTCCCCCGCAACTTGAGCGGTGAACCGACATCCACGGCCTTGGGAGATCGGGGACGCGGTCACCGGTGGATCCTGTGGGCGTGACCAGTTTGGCATGGTTCAGCCGGACTGCCGGCCAAGGACGAACGGAGCGAAGGCCGGTGATCTGGGCTCTTGGATAAGAGAGCACAATGTCTTGTCGTCGCCAGGGAAGCCGGGGAATGTTAGCTGAAGCTTTGGTTGCGTTATCTGGCGCGAAGCCAGCCCCATGACTATCGCCCCGTCCCGGCCTTCCCTCCAACCTGCGGTCTCATGGCGATCGTGGCGCATGCTCGTGATCGCCGCCGGTGCCGGCATGGTCTTTTACCTCGACCGGCAGTCGATCGCGATCCTGAAATCCACCATCTCCGCGGCGCTGCACCTGTCCAATGCCGACTTTGCGCTCCTAATCACGGCCTACTTGATTACGTACACGGCTTTCTATCTGTTTTCCGGAAAATTGGTGGATCGCATGGGCACGCGGAATGCCGCAAGCTTTTTCCTGCTGACCATGGCCTGCGCCACCTTGGGTTGCGCGCTGGCCGGTACGTTACCGGAGATGATGGCCGCCCGCGGGATGCTGGGAATGGCAGAATCAGGCATTGCGCCTTCCATCATCCTTACGATGGCACTTTGGTTTCCGCCAGCGCGTCGGGCGTTCGCCACCACGGTGTGCCAGGCGCTGCAAGCGCTGGCACCGGTGGCGGCGCCGCCGGTGCTGGTATGGCTGGCGTTGCGTGGGGACTGGCGCCTCGCCTTCGTGGCGCCGGCGGCACTTAGCTTGGTTGTGGCCGGCGCCTGGTGGCTGTCTGACCGCCCTACGTCGGAATCGAGGCTCGCATGGGGCGCGGCCCCGGCAGCGAAGCTCGGTCTGGTCGAGGCGGTCAAACTCATCGTCGCCACGCCCGCCTTGCGGGCTCTGATCGTTGCGCGCGTTCTCTCCGACCCGTTCTATTTTTTTCTCAACAACTGGTACACAGGGTTTCTGCAGGAACATGCCGGCTGGAGCCTGGCCGACATCGGTCGATGGACGTGGATACCTTGGGTGTTTGTGCCGTTGGCCAATATCGGAGTGGCGATGTGGTCCGACCGCCAAACGCGTAAGCTCGGCGACCCCGCGGCGGCGCGGCGTCGCACGCTGCAACTGCTCGCGTGTCTTGCACCAGCCGCGGCCATGGCGCCGTTTGTGCCGCATGGGGGCCCGGTCATCCTCGGGTTGATCACGATATCGCTGCTGATGGCGACATGCTGGATTGCCCTGTCGGGGGTGATGGTCAGCGAACTCGCGCCGGCTGGGACCATAGCAACCGCGATCGGTGTCCTCAGCGCCCTTTCCGGTGTCACGAGCACACTTTTCAATCAAATCGCTGGGTCGCTGATCGACCGATTCGGCTACACGGCGTTGTTCGTCGTCGGCGCATGCCTGCATCCGCTCGCTGCGCTTGCGCTTCGAAGCCATGGCCGGCGCGGCACCCCATGACGTTCTCCGCCTACGCCTCTCCTCCCCGTCAGACCCATCCCTCGGGCGATCTCACCATCGCCTGGCCGAAGCAAGGCGATGCATCGGCGCGCTTTTATGAGCGCCACGAATCCTTTCTGCGCCGCGGCCGCGAACGACCGGTGGGACTGCTGTTTCTCGGCGACTCCATCACAGAGCAATGGGAAACGGTGCCGGGCTTGTGGCAGCACTATTTCGGCGCGGCCGAACCGGCCAATTTCGGTATCGGGGGCGATGGCGTTCAGCATGTGCTATGGCGGATCGAACACGGTGAACTCGACGACCTGCGGCCCCGGACCGTCGTGGTCCTCGTCGGTACGAATAACACGCGCGATTCGACTGGCGCGCGGATCGCCGCCGGCATTTCCCGGATCCTCCAACTCATCCGCGAAATACTCCCCGCTTCTCACGTCCTGTTGCTGGCGATTTTTCCGCGAGGCCCCGGGGTCAACGCCGATGGCACCAAAGACGATGGAGTGGCGCGCATGCAGGTCATCCGCGCAGCCAACGCCCGGTTGGCGAAATTCGCCGATGGTCAACGGATTCATTACCTGGACATCGGGGCGCGATTTCTTGCCCCGGCCGGTGGGATACTTACGGAATTGATGCCGGACCAGTTGCACCTGAATTCCGCGGGATACCGCGTCTGGGCCGAAGCGATTTCGCCCGCGTTACGGGCGATGCATTGATGAGGGTGCTCCTCTTCCTGACGCCGAACCTCTCGCCACCGGGAAAGCCGATGTATTCCAACATCCCCACATGGTGCTCACGATTGCCCGCTCGATGGTCAATGTCCCGTTCGGTGCCCCGCTTGGTCTGATTCTGCAATGAAACTACCTCACCTCATCCTCCTGCTGCTCGGACCGTGCGCGACTTTCGCCGCGGATATGTTCACCGTCACGGCGACCAATCGTCTCTCTATCGCCCGCCCCGCTGAAACGGTCTCGATCCCGTGGGCCGACGTGACTCGCGGGCTCCCGCACGCGCTCAGCCAGCACCTCACCGTGAAGGATGCTGCCGGCCACGCACTTCCGTTCCAAGTGACCGGGATCGTGACCAACGGGATAATCGCCCACAGCGAGTTGCTGTTTCAGCACGACTTTGCGCCGGGCGAGTCGACTGCCACCTTCACGGTTGAACGCACACCGAACCGGATCACGCCCCCGTTTCCGACAAAGGTGTTCGCCCGTTACGTCCCGGAGCGCCTCGACGATTTTGCGTGGGAAAACGACCGCATCGCTCACCGTACCTATGGGCCGGCGCTTGCCGCCCCGGACATCGATCACCGCGGCAAGGAGGTCCTCGTCACCAGCGGCATCGACGTGTGGTGCAAGCGCGTCGCTTACCCGGTTGTCGATCGCTGGTATAACCAAGGCGACTACCACCGCGACCAGGGCGAGGGCATGGACATGTATCATGTGGGCGATACCCGTGGCTGCGGCGGCACCGGCGTCTGGGACGGCCACCGACTTTACGTCGGCGGCAACTACGAAACCTGGAGGGTGATCGCGAACGGTCCTATTCGCGCCATATTCGAACTGACGTATGGGACTTGGGACGGCGGCGGCGTCATGATTTCCGAAGTGAAGCGATTTACCGTGGACGCCGGCCACAACCTGGATCGGATCGAGAGCACCTTCCTCTTCGCCGGAAATAAACCCGTTACCATTGGCATCGGCATCCGCAAAAACAGCGCCGGCGCAGGCGAGGAGCTCGCCTCGCTGCTGACGACGAACGCCGCGCAGCGCTGGATCTCGCAGTGGGAGGTACAGAAGAAAAACGGCTCGCTCGGCGAGGCCGTCATTATCCCGGGACCGGAGTGCGCGGGCGTCGCTGAAGATGCCGACAATCGGTTGATCCTGGCGACTGTGAAATCGGGGGAGCCGATGCGCTACCTTGTCGGCGCGGGCTGGACCGGCAGCGGCCAGTTCTCGACCCGGCAGGATTGGGATGCGTACGTCGCCGCTCAGGCCGCCTGTGCGAATTCGCCGCTGGAGATCACGATTTCGAAGTGAGGTCTCGAAGTCTCATGCGTGCACGTCGAAACGATGGAGGTCCGGCGATTCTGAGCGCCGGTGTTGCCGGCCATAAGGACACGTCGCAGCGATCGCTGCTTCCGCTGGATTTCTGATTCCTCCTCGCCGGCGTGGTCCTGCGCGAGCGAGTCGCGGTAGCGGATGTCCGGATTCTCCACGCCGTGCAGCAGCATGTTCATGCTGCCGATGCGGAGCATCGTGCTGTCGAAATCGAAGCCGTGAAACGGGCCTCGTGAAAATGCTTCTTCAGCTTCGGGTCGCGGAGGATCTCGGGATGGTGGGTTCGGAGGTATTCGCCGGCGGCGACGAGAAAGCCAGCGGTGCCGCATGCGGGATCACAGATGACGTCCGTCGGCGTCGGTGCCGTGAGTTCGACCATGAGCTGAATGATATGCCGCGGGGTCCGGAACTGCCCGTTTTGCCCGGCGCTCGCGATCTTGCTGAGCATGTACTCGTATAGGTCACCCTTCGTGTCGCGATCCTCCATCGGCACCTGATCGATTAAGTCCACAACCTTGGCAAGCAGCGCCGGGGTCGGGATCGTGAACCGCGCGTCCTTCATGTCGTGGGCGTAGGTCGAGTCTTCGCCCTCGACATTGCGCAGAAACGGGAAGACGTGGTCGTTCACCACTTCGAACATTTCCTTGGCTTCGAAGTGCTTGAATCGAGACCACCGCAAGGTCGTCGTACGGTCGTCCTTTCGCGTCCTTGCCCTTTGCGAACACCCGGCGCTCGAGATCCTTCAACTTGGGCCAATTCCAACGGTGTCCGGCAGGTGATCACAGGTAAAGTGTGAGGCGCTGCTGGAATAGAGGCAGGGCTTCGCGCCAGCGGATCGAACCCTTTCGGGCTGGGAGAATTCCAAAGGGGTCATGACTGTACTCTTGACAAACCCTGCTGAAACTCGCGCGAGCGTTCGCTGCCCGCCATACGAAACCGGCGCACGTACTGGCTGACGCTCGCCGCCGGCCCCATCTGGAGCCGTTCC
>DASZYH010000007.1:0-26898 GCA_035545515.1 Opitutaceae bacterium | reverse complement strand
GCAGCGGTGGCGGCAATTTGTCCGCCGGCGGAGGCGCCACGACCGGTGAATTCATGTCCGGCTTGGGCTCGACGCGGGCAGCGCTCGCGCCGCGGGCGGGCAGCGAAACGGCCACCGTGAGGAAAAGGGCGACGAGTTTCCCGTTCATGGAAAGGCGAGGATCATGGCGCAGTGCGTCGCGTCGATTTCAGCTTGCTGAGGACTCGTGGATACTCGCGCCGCGGCCGGGCTGACGCGCGTCGGAGGCCAAGGGTATCCGGCTCGGAAGAGAAAGGCGACCGGGGCCACGGATTAAAACGCTTTTGTCCGGCTCGGGGCCGGTTCGGCCGCACCGCCGGCGCCGGCCCCGGAGGGCCGGCGCCGCGGAGGGTTTTCGTCATCGGCGCCAGGCGCAGACCCGGCGCCGATGAACGGTTACCTATGCCGACTAGAAGGTAAACGAAGTCGAGAGCGTGAACCGGATCGGGTCGATGTACCGGAATTGGTTCGGCAGTCTCGTGGCCGGATTGGTGCTCAGCCCGCCGACGCGATAATCGGCATAGCTGATCCAGATCAGGTCATGATTGTTGAGGATGTTGCTCACGTTGAGCTGCGTGTGCATCCGGAACTTCTTGAATTCGTGATCCCAGGCGATGTGACCGCTGAGGATGTAGTAGCTGTTCGAGTACAGGTACTGGTAGGGCGAGCCTGCCACGCTCGTGAGCTTGGACGGTCCGCGCAGATTGGCGCCGAGGCCGACCGAGACGTTGCGGAGCATGCCGCTCGGAATCGTGTAGGTGCCGTAGATGTTGCCCAGATACTTGTACGTGTTGTTCAACGGGGTGCCGGGCGTCAGCCCGGCCAGCGTGCTCTTGATCGCGTTGATGTCGGTCTGGATCTGGGCGGCGGTCGGATTCGACGGGTCGTTCGCCCCCGCCTGCCACGTCGCCAGGTTGTCCGCCACGTACTTCTGCAGGCCGGGCAAGACGTTGATGATCGAGGTCTGCGGCAGAGCGAAGTTGAACATCGCGCGGAAGTTCGGCGTCGGGTTGGCGGTGAAGTCGAACTCCCAGCCCTTGCCCTTGAAGTCCTGCGTGTCGCGATAATCGACGTGCGCCAGCTCGGGGCGGCCGAGATTGGTCCAGATGCGGTTGATCTGGGTCGCGTTCGTATTGGAGTAGGCCAGGCTGTTTTCCTGCTGGGTGGTGTAATAGTCGATCGTGCCGACCAGCTTGTCGTGGAGCAGGTTCAGCTTGAAACCGTAGTCCTGGCCCTTGCTGCGGGAGATGCCCGGCGCAGTGCCGTCGATCAGATTGGAGCCGGAGGAAGGCGGCGCGAACGTCTCGGAATAGTTGGCGTACACGCCGAGCCAGGGCAGCAGACTGTAGACCCCACCCGCGTTCTTGCTCACCGGCTTCACGTTGACGTTCGTCTTCGCACCCACCACCGCGACCGGCTTGTATGGACTGGCCGGCGTGAAGATCACCGCGCCGAGCTGCGGCAGGCCGGTCACCGGGTTGACCGGGATGCCGGAGGTGTTGCGCTGCTCGTCGTGGAACTTGTCGATGCGGGCGCCGAGCATGATGTTCAGCTTGCCCTTGAAGAGCTTCGTCGTGGAGAGGATCTGGCCGTAATCGATCCACTTCCGCTCGTTGGCCACGGAGCTCGGGAGGAACCCGAACGTCTCGCCGGGGATCCTGTCGAGCGCGGCGAGGATGCCCTGGGCGGAATAATGGGCCGGCTCGTCGTAGTAGAACCGCGCCCGGACAATGTTCGCGGCGTTCGTGAAATTCGGGTTGGTCCCGTTGGTCCGGTAGAGCGTGCGACTGATCGCATTGTACCGGTCGAGCCGCGAGCCGCCGATCAGGCTAACGCGCTCGTCGATCCACCGGTTCGAGAAACTGTCGGTCGCCATGGCGCGGAAATCATCCACGGTATTGCCGGCGCGCGGCGCGTCCGTGAACTGGTTCTCGGCATACGGGACGCCGTACTTCGGGTTCGGCAGGCCGTTGGGCAGAACCTTGTTCACGTCAATCGTGTACGAATTCAGGAAGCCCGACATGTTGTACATCGGCGCGTCGTTGCGGAGGTGGTTGAACGCCAGCTCGACGTCCAGGTTTCCGCCCACGTGCTGGTCGAGGTAGAATGAATAGGTGTAGAATTTCAGGATCTGGACCGAGTCGGGCGGCTGGATGTTGATCTCCCGGTTCGGCAGCACCGGGAAGTTGGCGATGTCGGTCCGCTGGTTCGGTTCCACGGCGAACCCGGTGCCGAGCGTGCGGTACATGTTCGACCAGTCGGCGAACCCCGCCTGCGGCATCGAGGGAATGTACAGATTGTAGGTGGTGCTCGCGACCTTGCCCACGCCGGTGCCCTTCGTGTTCGGGGCGGTCTTGCCGTCGTAGTTCGTCACGCCGTCCCAGTAGGACGCGTTCTCGGAGTAGTTGACGTAGTACAGGTGCCGCACGCTCCGGCCATACTCGCCCTCAAACCGGAACTGGGTGTTCGGCGTGAGCCGGATGGTACCCGCCAGATGGGCGCCTTCATTCTTGAACGGATTGTCGTCGCGCCAGTTTTGGTAATCCTCGCTCAGGAGGTTCAACCGGAGGGCGACCTTGTCATTAAGCGGCTGGTTGTAATCCGCGGTGAAACGGTGGCTGCCGTAATTGTCCGTCCGCAGACTCACCGTGGTCAGCGGGCGATCGAACCGCGCGCGCTTGGTGAATACGGTGACGATACCGCCGACATTGCCGTCGCCGAACAGCACGCCATTCGGTCCACGGGCGTACTCGAGCCGCTCGGTCGCGTACGAGTCGCTGTTGATGTACCAGACGAAATAGTTCCGGCTCGGGAAACCACCGCTCAGGCTGCGGAGATTGACGGTGTAATCGAGCGGATTGCTGGTTCCCGCGCCATAGTTGGCCGTCGCGTTCACCCCCCACTCGGAAATCTCGCGCAGGTTCGTCGCGCTGATGTCATCGAGGAACTGGCGGGTAAGCTCGGAGATGGCAGCGGGCGTTTCGGCCAGCGGGGCGTTCGTGCGGCCGCCCGCCAGCGTGTCGACCGCGGTGTAGCCGTGGTCGTTGCCGGCGTGGACCTCGAACGGGGAAAGCACGACCGCCTCATCGGAGTCGGCACTCGACGCGGTGGTGGCGTAGGTGGGAGCAGTCTGGGCAAGGGCGCCAGTCGCGAACGCTGCGAGCACCGCAGGCAGGCTCCAGGAAAGGAGCCTCGCAGGACCGGAACGAACGCGACGCAATGATTCACTTGGTGATGTCGTCTTCATGGGGCTGAGCAAATCTGTACCAGGGTTGGGAAGGGGCAGGAGTGGTAACTGAAGGGCTCCGAAGTACGTCGCGGACTTGCGTTGTCAATGCTATATCTGTGCATCTTTTACAGTGCATTACAGGGATTTCGCGTAAAAAACGCAGCAGCAACAGTATCCAATCAAGAATGCTCGACCGGGAAAAATTCACATCCGAAGTGCTCAAGGATGAGTGCTCTTTTGTGAGCGCCGCACCCCTGCCCCAGACGGTCACGGTCCCGAGTCCTGGGGCACCGCGGGGTTCCCTCGGGCGGGGAAGTCCCGCTCAGCCGCAATGGCTTCCGCACAGATTTCGCTTTCCCTCCTCATTCGAGAAAGCAGCGGGGCGATGGGTCGAAGCCGGGGTGCTTTGACCGCCGCGCTTCGGGAAAATAGGCCGTAACGCGTCCGCCCCAACAGACCGGCCCGGCGAGCCCGCGCGGCCCACTTTCTCCCACAAGTCGAAGTCCGAGGCATTCTGCGACCGGGGGCTGAGATTGTGATGGGCGAAATCCGCGAATAGAATTTAAAAACTTAATCTGTAATATCTTAGGAACAAGCGCCGCCGCTCTCCGCCCCATGTTCTGTGCACATCGATTCACAGCTATCACTGTTCGTTTGAATAGCACTAGTATAGCATTTAAGGCTTGCGTAGCCCTTTTGCATCAGTATCGCCATTCGACCTGATGCAACCCCGTGCAAATATCCGCTGCGGTTTCGGCCGCGGTGATGTGACCGACCGGCGCTGATCCGCCCCGGAGGTCGCCCCCCAACCACGATATCCCCGGACGTTGAATCGATCCTTTCATGAATTCCGCTTCCGTTCGCGAAGTTCTCGTCCTTCACCATAGCCACACCGACATCGGCTACACCCATCCGCCGATCGTCGTGTGGGAGCTCAGCCGGCGTTTCATCAACGAGGCTCTCGACTTGTGCGAAGCCACTGCCGACCGGCCCGCCGGATCGCGCGTCTGCTGGACCTGCGAGACCACCGGGCCGCTGCTGCACTGGCTGGAGCACGCCTCCGACCGGGACATCGCGCGTTTTCGGCGCCTGGTCAAACGGGGACAGATCGGCGCCGCGGCGATGGCCCTGAACATCACGCCGCTCTACGACACGGAGGAGCTGATCCGTCACCTGGAGCCGATCGGCCGGCTCAAGAAGGAACTCGGACTTCCCTTCAAGGTGGCGATCAATCACGACGTCAACGGGCTGCCGTGGCCGATCACCGATCTGCTGCTCGACGCCGGCGTCGAGATGCTGCTCATGGGCATCAACGTCCATCTCGGCGGTTATCCGCTCCAGCGGCCGCGCGGTTTCCACTGGATCAGCCCGTCGGGGCGTCCGCTGCTGACCTTCAATGCCGAGCACTACCAGTCCTTCGATCGCGAAGCCCGGCTCCGCGAAAACAGCCTCGCGGCGATGGCGGAGGGGCTCGGCGCCTACATCGACGGCCTCGTTCAGAAGGGCTACGCGTACGATTTCATCTATCTCAGCGCAACCCACCCGACCTTCCCGGATAACAATCCGCCGAACCCCGTCGCTGCCGAGCTGATCCGCCGGTGGAACGCCGAGGGCCGGGAGCCGAAAATTCGCTACGTGCTGCCCGACGAGATCGCGGCCCGCCTCGCCGCCCAGCCGGCGGAGCACCTGCCTTCCCACGCAGGGGACTGGACGGACTTCTGGAACTTCGGCTGCGGCAGCGCGGCCGTGGAGACCAAGGTGAACCGACGCGCGCGCCGGCGCCTGGTCGCCGCAGAGACCCTTCGCTCCCTCACGGCAGTGCGACCGGCCAAGACCCTGCCGGGCACCTGGGGGGACGCCTGGCACAATGTGCAGCTCCATGACGAACACAGCTGGGGAATCCACGCGACGCTGCGCACGGTTCCGCCGGAGCCGATCAACGAGCAGTGGTACCAGAAGGCGATCACCGCCTATCGGGCGAGCAGCCTGGCCGGACTGTTGTTTCGCGACGTCTTTGAACAGTGGGCTGGACCGGCCGCGCCCGAAACGCGGCCCAGCGGCCTGATGCTGTGCAACCCCACCCCGGTCGAAACCACCGGTTGCGTCCGCGTGCCCGAGCGCATCATCCAGCGCGATTGGGAATTCCTGTCCAGCCACGTGCTTCAGCTTGAACTGCAGCGCGATCTCGGCACCCCGCCCGATCACGGGACGCTCGACGCCTTCAGCACGCCCGCTCCGACGGTGCTGGCCGGTCCGTTCACGCTTCCGCCGTTTGGATTCAAATATGTGCGCCTCTCCGAACTGAAGCCCGCCGAGGTGCCACCGGAGTTGACGGCGCGCGAGGGCCGAATCGAATCGGCCTTCTATCGGCTGGACTACGATCCCGCCACCGGCCGGATCCTCGCCCTGCACGACAAGGCCCGCGGCGTGAATCTCGTCGAGGGCTCGAGTCCCTGGAGTTTCTTTGGGTTCGTGCGGGAAATGCCGGACCCGGCCGTCCATTCACACGACCTCCCCGAGAAGGGCCGCGAGGCATATTTCACGACCGACTGGGTGAAAGTGCACCATGGGATTTCGGCGTGGAACACGGCCTGGACCGCGCGCCGTGAAACCCCGGCCCGCCTCGTCGAGCAACGCACCGTGCTCACCCCCGAGGGAGCCAGCCTGCTCCTGCGCTGGGAGGCGCCGGGCGTCCAGGACTTCCAGCAGAAGATCACGCTCGGGGCCGCCGCGCCGCGCGTCGTCTGCACCGCTTCGTACAACAAGCTCGATGTCCGCGCCGCCGAGGCGATCTACTTCACCTTCCCGCTGGCGCAACGCGACTGGCGCGCGCACTTCGACACCGCGGGGGCGCCGGTCGAATTCGAACGCGAGCAGCTTCCGGGCTCCTGCCGCGACTGGGTCACGGCCGACTCCTGGGTCTGCGTGCATGACGCGAAGGGTGCGGTCACCCTCGCGTGCCCCGATGCGCCGCTCGTGCAGATCGGCGGCTTTCGCTTCGGCCGGGGCAATCTCTCCTCCGATCGCAGCCAGCCGCCCCTCCTGCTCGGCTGGCCGATGAACAACTACTGGAGCACGAATTTCCGCGCGTCGCAGCCCGGGTATGCGCAGTTCCGGTACGTGCTGACCTCGCACGCGACCTACGACCCTGCGGAGTCGGCCCGGGTCGGCCTGCAGGCGCAGACCGGCATCGAGTGGCAGCCGGTCGCGGACGCCCCGGCGGCGAAGTCGGGCCGGCTGGCGTCAGTCCGCGGCAAGGGGGTCTTCCTGATCGGCGCCGAGCTGCACCGGAACACCCGCGTGCTGCATCTCCTCAACGTGACCAGCCGCCCCGCCAAGGCGACCGTGCGCCTGGCCGGCGCGGCGATCACGTCGGCAACCCGCATCGACCCGGCGGGGCGACGACTCGGAAACCTTCCGGTCGGCGGCGGAGCGCTGGCTGCCACCGTGCCGCCACGCTCGGTCCTGCTCGCCGCGGTCCAGACGGGAGAGGCCGGCTAGCCCCCCGGTGTTTTTCTCGACATCCCGGCGGCGAGCGCGCATCGAGGAGCGGCTGACGGCCACCGGCTTTCGCCAGACCGAGCCCGCCGCCGATTCCTGATCCGCACCCGCCGTGCCCATCACGCTCTCCCAGCTTTCCTTTGTCTAGCGCGAGGGCGGAAATCCCGCGATTGCGCGCCACCCCAACGCCTTCCTATTCTCAGGACCTCCTCGCCTTGCGCCGCCGATCCTCCAAGAACTCCGATTCCGCTTCCAACCTCGCACCCGCGACCGCGGCCGACGCCGGCGGAGGGATTGGAAACCATCCTCCCGTGGGCCGCCAGTTGAAGTACCAGCACATCGAAGCGGAGGTCCGGAAGCTCGCCGCGATGCTTCCGCTCAAGGCCAAAATGCCGACCGAGCGCGAACTGGCGGCGACCTACGGCTGCAGCGTGCTTACCGTCCGCAAGGGCCTCAAGGTGCTGGTGGACGAGGGCATCATCCGCCGCCGCACCGGCAGCGGAACGTTTATCGCCCGGCGGTCGGAGGCTCCGATTCGCACCGACCGGCTCGTCGGCTTCCTCGCCCACTCCCAGAGCGACGCCTACGCCAACAAGCTGCTGCAAACGATGGCCCAGCTCGCGCTCGACCAGTCGATCCTTCCGCGTTCGGTCTGGATCCGGGGCTTCAACGCGGAGGCCAAGGCCCAGATCGAAGCCCTGCGACGGGAAGGCTGCACCGCGTTCACGCTCCCGTGGTTTCCGCTCGAGGAGGAACTCGAGGTCCGGGATTTCCTGCGCGAGTGCGGCGTCGCGATCAGCCTCCCGCAACCGGTTCCCGGATACGAGAACTACTCCTTCGTGGCCCCCCATCTGTTCGGAGGCCCGATGGGGGCGTTGATCGAAACGCTTGTCCGGTATTTTTCCCTCCTCGGCAACGAGGACATCGCGCTGCTCGGCCCGGACATGCCGCACAACATCATCCTGCAGCAGCAGCTGACCGCCTACACCAGCGCGATGTCGCGACTGCAGCGCCCGTCGCTTTCCGCGCTGGTCGCGCCCAAAGGGCGCTCGATCGACGATCTCGCGCAGCGCTGGTCCGCCTATCGCGGGAAACTGGCCGTGATCACCTATGACGACGAGCATGCGATCCGGTTCATGACGGCCATGCACAAGATCGGGCTGATGGCGCCGACCGACTACCGGATCGTTGGCTTCAACAACACCGAGGCCAGCCGGTTCACGGATCCGCCGCTCTCCACCGTTGCGCAGAATTTTGATTTCATCGGCCGCTGGCTCATCCGCAGTTCGCTCGCCCTCGCGGCGGGCAACGTCGACCAGGCGCAGGAGGTTCCTCCGTGCGATCTCGTCGTCCGCAGCACCTGTGGCGGCGCCGGACATCTGGACGACGCCCTCATCAGCCAGCTCCCGGGGCTGACGCCCCGCCTCGAAACCGAGCCCGCGGCGTAGCGCGCGCCCGACCGGGCCGTCGCGACATTTCCACACCCTGCCTCCGCTCCCGGCATGACCGCTGGCGCTGCGGCGCGAATTGGGTAAGGTGATCGCGCCATGACGCTCTTCAGACGATCCGGAAATTGGTTTGCCGCCGTTGCCGCGGCGCTGGCGCTCAGTCTTCCCAACGTTCGCGGCGCCTCGTTGTACCTGTCAGTCGTCGCCGAAACCTTCGGTCCGGATTCGGCCGCTTTCGCAGCCGCGCCCGGGAAACCGGTCACTTACGCCGCCGTCGACGGAGGCTACAGCTCCGCCGGCGATCCCGTCGGCGGCGAAAAACCGGTTCCCGCGCCATTGATCGAGTCGGCGATGGCGCAGGCTCTCGAAGGCCGGGGCTATCAGCCCGCCGCCACCGGCACCGCGCCGGCCGTACTGCTCGTGTACAACTGGGGCGAGATTCGGCGCGACTCGATCCAGGTCCAGCCGGTGAACCATCTGAAGGGAAACGACCGGGCGCGGTTGCTGCTGGTCACGCGCACGGCGGACGAGAAACGGATCGAGCAAAGCATCGTCGACGACCGCTATACCGGGATAAAGATGGGGGCGATGACTCGGACGGAGCCGGATCGCGAGGCGCTACAACTCGCCCATGACGATATCGCGTTTGTCGTGGTGTCCGCGTACGACGTTGCCGCGCTGCGGCAGCATCAGCGCAAGCTCGTCTGGCAGGTAAAGATGACGACCCGCGCGATTGGCCACTCGATGAGCGATTCCCTGACCAACCTCATTCGTTATGGGGCGCCGTACTTTGGTCGCAACGAATCGACGCGGCAGGATCTGAAGGAGACGATCGTACCCGCGGAATCGACGGGACCCGCTTCACCGCCTCCAGCGATCAACCAGGCGCCCGCCGGCGTCGATGCCGCTTTCGTGCAGGGCATCGTGCAATCGGAACATGCCATGTGGTCCGGTCGGTTCCCGAACGATTAGCCGGAGCCGGCGACCGTTCAGTAGTCCATCAGGAACAGCACGACCCACGTCACGCCGGCCGTGTACGCCCCCAGACCACCGATCGTGGACGCAAACAGGAAGATGTCCCCGGCGCGGTGCGCGTGCGTCGCCAGCACGGCCAGCAACGTATCTCCGCCAACCAAGAGGAGCAGGTAATCGCGCCATCGGCGCAGCCGCCGCGGACGGCTGGTGCCTTCGAGCGAGACCTCGTCCATCCCGGCCGCAGCGTCGATCGCCGCGTTTTCCCGCAGCATGATGTGGATTTGATTGGGCCGGTCCACGGGCGCTTCGTGCCCAAGCACCGGACCCGGCGTGCTCGCGTCCGCGTGAAGCTGATACACGTCGATCGGCCCCGCGGGGTCCTCGGTGGAGCGTTCGGCGGGCGCACGGCTCTCCGGTGAAGCTGCGTCCCGCCGTGGTTCGTTGGCCCGCTCAAAATCGCGAACCTTGAAACCATAACGTTTCGGCGGCGGATCACCTGAACCTTCCGGCATCGCGCGAAACTGCTGATTCTGTGCCGAAAGGTAAAGCGCCCTGCGGTTCATTTTGTGGCGCAGGTTCGGAACGGGGCGATGCGGTCAGCCCGGGTCTGCCTGGTTTTGCATTCCCCCAACCTGCCGTCGCCACGGCTTTTACGAACGGCCCGCTCGCCGGGCCGGACCTGGCGAGGGATACGGTCAGTTCCCGCTCGGCTGAGTCCGGCCTTTGCGGAGAATATCGCGAAGTGTCTTCTGGTCGGCGGCCGTTTCCTGGTCGCTCGCCTGCAGTTGGTCCTTTCGGATCCTCACGGGAATGTTCGTCCCGACCGGTGTGTAGTACACATACTCGATCTTCCTGCCGTTGGCGTCCGTCTCCTCGGCCGGTTTTGCGGACGTCGCGCATCCCGAGGACGCGCAGGCGAGAATCACCCCGATCAGTGCTGGAGCGCCGGACGATTTCACGCCGTGATCACAGGCCCGTGTCATAAAGGTTCAACCACAATTCCCGGCCGGGCCGGCCGATGCCCGGGCTGATCCGAGACCGGTTGTCACTGCGGATTTCGCTGGCGGTGGCACCCAATCCTGGCGTACGGATGCCCCTCCCCCCATGCCGAAACGAAAATTACCGTGGGCCGACTCCGAGCGCGAACTGGCAAAGATCAGGGCTCGGATCAGCCGGATCGAGGCCGAGGTCGCTCGCGCCACCCAAGCCGCCGCCCGCCGCGAGCAACGTTCAGTGGAGAAACCCGCCGCCCCGCGCCCAGGGCTTTCCCGCAGCGGAGGAGCACGACCGGCGACCTCGGCGCCCTCTCCCGTCGCGAAGGCCACCGCACCCGCGCCGCAGGAAACCTGGCCCGCCGGCACGGACCTGAACGAGCCGAAGTCCTTTGGCCAGCGGCCGCCCGTCGGCGACCTCGAACAGGGGAATCTGTCCGTGGAGGACCAGCGGCGGCGCCTCACCCAGCACCTGGCGTTCACGACGCGCGTTCTCCACACCTCCGGGGTCGTCGCGATCGTGTGGCGCGAGTGGCGCGCCTTCGAGCGAAGCCTCGAGGAGGCACTGCGGAAGCTGAACGCCGCTCCTCCCGCCGTGTGACACCGGCACCTCGGAGGCTCAGAGCAGATCCGCCCAGGCGGAAAAGGCACGCAGGGCTGGTTCGCGCAGGGCGGCCGCCCGCGCCATGGTCTCGGCCAGCAGAGCCTCAACGGTCGTTCCGGCGCGGCTGACATCGTCGGGAAACGTCCGGGCCATCTCCGTCAGCTGTTCCGGCGTGATCTCGAGGTGAAACAGAATCGCGTAACAGCGCCGGTTCCACACGAATCCCTGGACGGGAGTCTGCGCCGACGACCCGACCGGGGTTGCGCCGAGCGGCAGGTTGTACACATCACCGTGCCAGTGCAGCGGAACCACCACCCGCGGCAGGTGCTGTAGCACCGGGTCCTCGGCCGACTCGGCGGACAACGCCACCGGGCGCCACCCGAACTCGATCTGACCACTTGACCAAACGTGGGCGCCGAGGACTTCCGCCACGATCTGGCTGCCCAGGCAAACACCAAGCACGGGACGGCTGGTCGTGATCGCCTCCCGGACCAGCGTCTTCTCCGCCCGGAGATAGGGGTAGCGGTCTTCCTCGTAAACGCTCTGGGGGCCGCCCATCACGACCAGCCCGTCGAATTCACCAAGCGAGGCCGGCAGCGGCTCTCCCCGATCCGGACGCAGGCAGGTGATGGCAATGTTCTTCGCCCGGAGGGCGGTGGCGATCAGGCCCGGATGCTCCGGGGCGGCGTGCTGGAACGCGAGGACTCGCTTCAACATGGGTGGTGAGGCAATCGGCACCGGAAGCAGGCCGCAAGCCAGCGCACACCGGAGGTGCGCGCCACACCGGCGGCTACGATTCCATTGATGGATTCCCGGCGAATAGACTGACGAACAGATCCATGGGTTAGGGCGAACCGTCCTCGGTGCGCCGCGGCTCGGCGAGACGCCTCGCCCTACCGTCAGGCTATGTCACGATGCTCAATCGACCGCGCTAGACAATGCCGTGCGGATTGGCGGTCACACGGCTCCGCTCCGCCGCCACGAGTTTCGTCAGGATCTGATGGACCGTGGTGCAAAGCGCTTCCACCGTGAACGGTTTTTCCAGGAAACCGTCCACCGGCAGCTTCCCCATTTTGTAGGCCTTCTCGTCTTCCGAATGCCCGCTGACGGCCAGCAGCCGGATCTTCGGATTCAATCGGCGGAACATCGAGACGAGCATGCCAGCCTCCATCGCGGGCAACTGCTGATCCGCAATGATCAGTTGAATCTCCTGGCCGCGTGCCGCCACCGCGGCGACAGCTTCCACGGGATCCGCCGCGGAGAGCGCCCGATATCCGAACTTCGCGAGCGCCGACGTGATGATGTCGCGCACGCCCGGCTCGTGGTCGACCACGAAGACCAGCTGCCCCGCGCCCCGCGGCAGGTCGGCGCTGCGATCGCCGCCGATGGTTTCGTCGGGGACTTCACTCGCCGGTAGGTAGACGTCGAAGCGCGTGCCCTTCCCGAGCGCGGTTTGCAGGTCGATGAAGCCGCCGTGCGACTCGACGATGCCGCGGACCGTCGACAGTCCGAGCCCGGTGCCCTTATCGGCCTTGGTCGTGAAAAACGGATCCCAGATCCGCTCCAGCACCTCGCCCGGGATGCCCGTGCCGGTGTCCTCGACGTGGATGACCAGCCAGGCTCCGTCCGCGGTCTTGCCGAGGCGCCGTGCCTCCCCGGTCTCCAGCACGAGATTCCGCGCGCCCAGCCGCAGGACTCCGCCCTGCGGCATGGCATCGCGGGCATTGACGCACAGGTTGAGCAGGACCTGATGGACCTGCGTCGCGCTGCCGAGGACCGGCCAGAGCGCCGTCGGGATGTTGGCGTCGAGCTTGATTGACTTGGGAAACGTCTGGTCGATGAACGACGCCAGGTCCCGCAGCAGGTGCTTCACCTGAAGCGGGCGGTGCTCGCCCCCGAGCCCATTCGCGAATCCCAGAATCTGCCGAACGAGCCCCGCTCCGCGCTCGGCGGATTTCTCGAGCACATCGAGCATCTTGAGGTCGCCCGGGTTCGTCGTGTGCAGCCGCAGCATCTGCGGGGCCATCAGGATGGGTGCGAGGACGTTGTTGAGGTCATGCGCGATGCCGGCGGCGAGCATGCCGATGCTCTCCAGGCGCTGGGCGCGATAGAACTGTTCGCGCAGTTCGTGCTTCTCGGTGACATCGCTGCAAATCGTCAGGTGCGCCTTCGGCCGGCCCGATTCGTCGCGGATGACCGTCGCGTGCATTTCCATGATCGGGTTGCGTCCGTTCTTGTGCCGCACGCGCAGCTCGCCGCGCCATTCCCCCGCGGAGGTCGCGGCCGCCAGTGCCGCCGCGAACATCAACTGGTCGGGCGTTACGATGAATTCGACGAACTCCTGTCCGAGCGCCTCGCCGGCATTCCAGCCGATCAGCCGCTCCGCGCCCCGGTTCCAGTAAATCACGCGATGATCCAGGCTGCTGATGATGATCGCTTCGTGCGCCTGGTTCAGGAGGTCGGCCTGCTCGCGGATCTGCTGGGCCGCCAGATGGGCATCGGTCACATCCCGCGCGATCCCGCTGAGGTGGGCAATGCGGCCCGCCGCGTCGCGAATGACGGTGCCCGTGTCGCTGATCCAGCGCTCGGCGCCATCGGGCCGCAGAATCCGGTATTCCTCCTGGAATCCGGCGGCGGTCCCCTCGAGACATGCGGCATACACCTCGCGCACCCGGCCGCGGTCCTCGGGATGCACGGCCGCCTCCCAGCCGGAGCGCGTGCCGTAGAAATCGTCCGGCGTGCGACCAAACACCCCGGCGACCGCCGGACTGATATAGACATAACGCTCCGGATCCGGGGCAATGAACCAGAACACGTCCGGGCTATGTTCGGCGAATTCCTGCAATCGCTGCTGCATCTCCCGCAGCTTCGCCTCGACTTCGCCATGGCGGACGCGCTCCGCGACATCCGCCAGCGCCCGTGTGATGGCAGGGATCAGCCGTCCCAGCCGGTCCTTGATGATATAGTCGGTGGCGCCCCGCTTCAACGCCTCGACCGCGTTGTCCTCCCCGATCGTCCCGGACACGAAGATGAACGGCACCGACGGCAGGTGACGGTGCACGAGCGTGAGCGCGGATCCGCCGTCGAAATGCGGCAGGGAATAATCCGAAAGGACCAGGTCGAACGATCCGATCCGGATCGCGGTCGCCAGCTCGGCGTCCGATTGGACGCGGGTGATGTTGCATTCCGGCCACTGTTCCTGGAGCAGCGCATGCACCAGTTCCGCGTCGTTCACGTTGTCCTCGATATGGAGGATCCGGAGTGGGGAGGTGGGCAGGGACTTGACCATATTCAGGGATGTTGAAACGGCGGTCGCGGCTGATTGTGGACGGTCCAATATATACCCAGACTTTTTACCACTTCAACAAACGCATCGAAATCCACCGGCTTGATGACATAGGAATTCACGCCGCAATCATAACTGCGAACCAGGTCTTGTTCCTCGCGGGAAGAGGTCAGCATGACGATCGGTATGGTCCGAAGATTCGGGTCTTCCTTCGCCAGCCGCACCACCTCGATGCCGTCGACCTTCGGCATTTTCAGATCAAGGAGCAGCAGGGTCGGGTTGCCGCCCGCCCGGCCGGCGAACCGGCCGCGTTTGAAGAGATAGTCCAAGGCCTCCGCGCCGTTCGACACCACGTCGATCTCATTGGCGAGCCGGTGCTCCTGCAGGACGGAGATCGTCAGTTCGACGTCCAGCGGATTGTCCTCGGCGAGAAGAATGCGGGAATTGTCACTCATGGGGAAACCGGTTGCGCCGCCGGCGCGGCCTCGGCGGCCGGCAGCGAAAAATAGAAGGTGGCACCGACGCCCGGGGCGCCCTCGGCCCAGGTCCGGCCGCCATGCCGCTGCACGATGCGGCGGACGTTTGCCAGGCCGATGCCGGTACCCTCGAATTCGGCGTTCGTATGCAGGCGCTGGAACACCCCGAACAATTTGGATGCATATTGCATCTCGAACCCGGCCCCGTTGTCGCGGACGACGAAGACGTGCCCCTCCTCTTCCGATTCGCGGTACTCGATCTCGATCCGGGCGGCATCGCGTTTCCGGGTATATTTGACGGCGTTCCCGACCAGGTTGCGCCAGACCTGACGGAGCAATCCCGGATCGGCGACGATCATCGGCAGACTCGAGACTTTCCACTCGATCGTGCGGGAGGTCGGTTCCGGCTGAAATTCCTCCACCACCTCCGCCACCATCCGGTTGAGGTCGACAGACACGCGGTGCATCTCCGTCCGGCTCATGCGCGAAAAGGCGAGCAACTCGTCGATCAGCGTTCCGAGACCCTTCACCGCGTTGATGATGTTGTTGAGAAACCGCCGGTCGCCCTCGCCGAGCTGCGCCCCAACCCGCCGTTGCAGCAACTGGGCGAAACCGTCGATATGACGCAGGGGCGCGCGGAGATCATGCGAGACGGAATACGAAAACGCCTCGAGCTCCTTGTTCGCCGCCTCCAGCTCCGCGGTACGGGCCGCCACGCGCCGCTCGAGCGACTGATTCAGCTCACGGATCTCCTCCTCCGCCCGCTTGCGTTCGGTGATGTCGATGCCGACGACCCCGAGCAGCACGTCGCCCGCGCCGAGCGACAGCGGGAATTTCACCATGATCCAGGTCCGAACGACCCCGCCGGCGTCCGCGTAGGTCTCGATCGTGCGGGTCGGTCGCGCGTTGGACATCGCCTGACGGTCGCTGGCCAGGAATGCCGCCGAGATTTCGGCCGGCCAGAGATCGGCGTCGGTCTTTCCAGCGACCTCCTCCTGCGTCCGCTGGAACATCCGCTCCCACTCCCGGTTGACGAACAGGTAGTGCAGCTGGTCGTCCTTGAGGCACATGATCGCCTCGGTGTGGTTCAGGAAGGCGCGAAACCGCTCCTCGGACCCCCGGAGGTCCTGATCCTGTTGGTGGATCCTCTCCAACATCCCGTTGAACGACGCGGTGAGTCGCGCGATCTCGTCGTGCCCGACAATCGGCACCCGGACCGTGTAATCGCGTCCTCCGGAGATGGCCTGGGCCGTCTCCGCCAGCGCGAGGATGGGTTGTGAAATTTGCTGCTGGAGGATCCGCGAGAGGAAATAGGCCACGAGCAGCACGATTCCCACCACCATGCCCGTGCGGGACAGCGCGGCGGTCAGCCACGCCCGCAACGTCGCACCCATGTCCACCCGCACGTAGAGCGTGCCGAGGCGCCGCCCCTCCACGACCGACTGGAAGCCCGAGAGACGCGTGCCTTCGAATTGGAATCCATCCGCACCGGGGGCGCCGGGGAACGATCCGCGCGCGAGCGAGGCCGGGTAGGTGGCAAACGGCTGCCCCCGGGCATCGTAGAGCACGCCGGCGGTGATGTTGTGGTCGGCCTTCAACGCTCCCAGCACCGATCGCGCGTCATCCGCATTGTTGAATGCCAGCGCGGCCGTGCTGTTGCCAGCCACGACGCGCGCCAGCGTCGCCAGCTCCGCCACCGCGGTGCGGCGGTACGTCAGGTAATCGGAGGTCAGCAGTACTCCGCTGAGCAGCACCATCACCACCAGGCTGATGGCCAGCAGCAGGAGCATCACCTTCTGGCGGATCGATCCGAACTTGCGCATCATGGTCTCTCCTTCCCCTCTCCCGCGATTTCGGCCAGGCGCAGCAGCTTCGAGCTGATCGTGAGGCGGGCCGCTTCGGCCGCCCGCAGATTGATGCGAATCCGGGTCCGATGCTCGCCGAACACGAGCCGGATCATGCCACCCTGGGCGAGAAAGTCGGGCGTCTCCCCCACCGTCAGGACACTCCGCCCCTGCACCGTCCGCATCAGGCCGGAAATCCGGTCCACCGCGGCGCGGCCCACGAACAGGACATGGCACGGACCGACATCCTCGAGCCGGCGGAAGTGCCGGGCAACCAGCGGCCGGCCGCCGATCGATTCGCTTCGGACCACCTCGTCGAGATAGCGCTCCACGGGATCATCGCCGAGCACGCCGATAACGATCGGACTGTGTGGACCGGAGAACGCGGCCGGCGGCCAACGCACGAATTGGGCAAAATTGAAGAGAAACACGGCCGTGACCTGAAGACTGCGCGCCGAGGACGGCTCGGGCGCCGCCGTCGCCTTCAGGGTGTCACATGGCGAAGCCAACAGCACGCAGAGGAAACCAAGGGTGATGAATCTTCCTCGTCCGGACATGGGAGGTCAGAAACTCCAGGTGACGGTGGCAAGGACGGTGCGCGCGATCGCCGTCCGGAGCGCCGGCACCGCGCCGTACTCGACGTGCGAAGGATGGAGGAGGTTCGTGCCGTCGACTGAAATTTCCCACTCCGCCGAAACGCGCCAGCCCAGCCGGGCATCCATTTCGTCATAGGCCGGCATGCGCGAGGGAATTCCTCCGTTGTTCATCACGAATGAATCCACCCAGCGGTAGGTGGCATCCAACTCCCACCCGCGCGGCAGGCTCAGCAGGGAGTGAAGCGAGAATTGTCCGCGCGGGTCAGCGGTCTCGTTCAAGCCGTGGTTCAAGTCGACCTGGCCCGGCTTCACCCGCAAGGCTTCCCGCAGCAGGTCATACCCGGCGCGAACCTGCCAGTTGTCGCGCACGTCCCATGTGGCGCTCAGTTCGGCTCCGTAGGTGTGGCCTTCGAGATTGTTCTCGAACACGAGCGGGATGATGGTGCCCGGCGTGAAACCCAGGCTCCGCAGATCGTCGTACTTATTATAGTAGGTGGAGAGCGTGACGGAGGCGCGAGGCGCGATCTGCCCGCGATAGCCTGCTTCGTAGGCCAGCAGCGATTCCGAACGAAACTCCGGGTTTCCCGCGAGGATGGTCGCCGGCGGAGCCGGTTGCCGGAGGTCGCGGTCGACGCGCGAGGGTGTGCGAACCGCACGGGAAATCGCTGCCCAGAGCGTCTGGTTTCGCCCGGCGTCATAGCGAACGCGGACACTGGGTTCATACTCGACGCCGGTATAGTCGTTATGCTCGACCTTCGTTCCCAGGGTCAGCGCCAGTCGCCTGCCCACGGCGATCTCATCCTGGGCGAACGCACTGAAGAGGCGCAGGGATCGCTCCGCGGGGAGAAACGCCAGCAGCGTCGTATTGCCGACGGCATCGCGATTTAACCGGCATCCCAACCCCCACACCCATTGCTGCGCCCCGGTCCCGACATTTCGGTCCTGGAAATCGACGTCGACGCTTCGCATGTCGTCCGTCAGCCCGGATTGTCCGCCGACCGGAGGCTGGGCCACATACGACCGGTCAACGTAGATCTGAAGGTCTGCGCGGGTGTCGTTCGCCAGCTGGCGCGACCAGCGCGTCTCGAGATTGCCTCCGTTCATTCGGCCCGCACCGGCGCCCCCACCGCCGGCGGTGCCGTCATAGTAATCTCCCTCGACCGTCACGCCGCCATCTGAATCCTGGCCGGCATCAAACCGAAAGCCGGTCCGACGCATCCGCCAGGCGTCGCCGGCATCGCCTCCGCCCGCGAGATTCTCGGCGTCGTGTTCGGTATATTTACCGTACACGCGAAACGTCGCGTCGCCGGACGCGCGCCCGCCATATTGGACCGTGGCAAACCGCTCGTCCGTGCCGACTCCCGTCTGGACCAGTTCACCGAGGGTATCCTTGGAACTCTTGGACGTGATATTGATGACGCCGTTGACGGCGTTTGCGCCCCAAAGCGTCGCGCCCGGGCCGCTGATCACTTCAACGCGGTCGACGTCGGGGAGCACCATGTCCTGCACATCCCAGAATACACCGGAAAACAACGGCGTGTAGACGGACCGCCCGTCGACCAACACGAGCAGTTTGTTCGCCAGGTCGGTGTTGAATCCGCGCGCGGTGATTCCCCAGTCGTGCGCGTTCTTCCTCGCCACCTGCAGGTTGTCGGCCCAGCGCAGCGCATCGGGCAGATACATCGCCCCGGAGCGCCGGATATCGTCGCTCGTGATCACCTGGATGGCGGAGGTCGCGTCCGACAGCTTCTCCGGTCGCCGGTCCGGGGACGTCACCTCAACGTTCATGAGTTCGGCGATGCTGAGATGCTTCAGCATCGCCAGCTCGGCGTCATCGGCTTCCTGCGCCCTGGCCGGCGCGCCAAGCACGAACGCGGCAAAGACGGTCAAGGCCATGCAACCGCAGCGGCGGCGAAACGATCCATCGCGGGAACGCGGGCTCATCGGGATAGTCGGGACGGGCGGAGTGCCGGTGCATTCGCGAAGCGCGAACCCGGACAGTGGAGGCGAATGGCCGGCACCCGCTATGTGGGCGAGTTCAGTATGCGGGGACGCCCGCGGCACGCGAGCCTGCATCGACTATACTTTGGTATGTTTTGTAACGGCGAAACGGTTACACGGCCCCGCCGTCCTGAAAAATACTGAACGCACTTGATCCGATCCCTTGTCGTCAGCAAGTTCCGTGATTCGTCCCGACGCGGTTGGGACGGTTCCCACCCAGCATGTCCCGCGCCCAGCGCCCAGGCCAACCACCCGCCCTCCGCCCGAAGGCGCCACGATCGGATGCCCGCCGCGCCGCCGGCTCCGCCGCGCCGTCCGTGCACCCGCTCTTTTCGGTGTACGAACACACCACGGATATCGTCGCGCGCTTCGATCCCGGCGGCCGGTATGTCGACTGCAACCGCGCGGTCGTGCGAATGGGCGGAGTTCCGGCGGATGAGTTGATCGGCTCCCGCGTGGGCGAAATCGCGGTGCGGCGGATCGGACGGGCGAAGGCCGGTGAAATCCTGGAGCTGCGCCGCGCCATCCGGGACGTGGTCGCGACGGCAAAGTCCCACGAACGGGAGGTCACGTTCTCCCTGGGGTCGGAACGACTCACCTTTGCCGTCCGGCTCATCCCCGAGGCGGATGCCGCCGGCCGCATCACGAACGTGCTGATGCTGGCGCGCGATCTCACGGCGTTGAAACGCGCGGAGACGGCGGTGGCCGCCCGCGAGCAGGAACTGGCCGAGCTCCAGCGCCGTGCGGAGATCGGCACGTGGACCTTCGACCTCGGCCGGCGCGCGTGGACCTGGTCCGACGAGATGTACCGTCTCTTCGGCTCCCGGTCCCATGTCCATGGCGCCCGGACCATCACCCGACTGCTCGGACGCATCCACGCCGAGGACCGGGCGCGCGTGCGCGCCGCTCACCGGCGCAGCCGGCGCCAGGGCGAACCGTTCGACGTCGAGTTCCGCGTCGTGCAGCCGGGCGGGGCGATCCGGATCCTGCGCGACACGGGCCACGCCTCGCGCGACTCGACGGGCGCCGTCGTCGGTCTGGTCGGAACCACGCGGGATTTCACCGCCATCCGGCGTGCCGAGCAGCAGGCTCACGAGGCGGAAGAACGATTCCGGCTCATGTTTGAGACGAGCCCGGTCGCGCAGTTGATCACCCAGGCGCCCGACGGGCGGATCCGGGAGGCGAATCCGAAGTTCCTGGAGCTGCTCGGATATGAACGCGAGGAGGTGCTCGGTCGAACCGTGCTGGAATTGAATCTGCCGACGGAACTGGCCGAGCCGGCCGGCGCCGGCCGAAGTCCAGAGTCCTCCCGCCGGGGGCAGCCGCTTTCAGGGCGTCCGATTCGGGCGCATTCGAAGAGCGGGCATCCGTTCGACCTGGCTGTCTCCGGGGCGAAAGTGACCCGCGACGGCGCGGTCCATGCACTGGCGTTCCTCGTCGACGCCGGTGAGCTGCGCCGCGCGAGCGAACAGCTTCAGCAGGCCCGGACCGAACTGACACGCGTCGCGCGCGCATCGCTCCTGGGCGAACTGACGGCGTCCATTGCCCACGAGGTGAAGCAGCCGCTCACCGGCGTGATCACGAACGCCGAGGCGTGCCTGCGCTGGTTGCGTCTCGCCGAGCCGGATCTGACCGAGGCCACGGCCGGCATTCAGCGCATCATCGGCGATGCCAACCGCGCCAGCGACGTCGTGACGCGGATTCGCTCCCTCCTCAAGAAGGCAAAGCCGGTGAAGGCGCCCGTCCAGCTCGACGACCTCGTTCGCGACGTGCTCGTGCTCATCGAATCCGAAACCCGGCGGCGGGGCGTGGCGCTGCGCGCCCGGTTCCAACCGGGCCTGTCTGCCATCGCGGCGGATCGCGTTCAGTTGCAACAGGTCCTGATGAACCTCGTGATGAACTCGCTCGACTCGTTCGCCGGTGTCACCGATCGAAGCCCCGAAGTGACGATCGAGGTCGTCAGCGGCGATTCTGAACTTCAGGTGGCCGTCGTCGACAATGGCACCGGCCTGACGGACGAGGAGTTCGACCGCATCTTCGAGCCGTTCTTTACGACCAAGGACCACGGCATCGGGCTGGGGCTCTCCATCAGTCGCGCAATCATCGAGTCCCATGGAGGCAAACTCTGGGCGAGCCCGAACAAGGGTCCCGGCGTTCGGATGGTGTTCACTCTTCCTTGCCGATGAATTCGCTCGCTGACGAATCGCGGGCGAAACCGACCGTTTTCATCGTCGATGACGACGCCTCGGTGCGCCAGGCGATGGAGTCGCTCCTCCGGTCGGCCGGTCTCGAAGCCGAAAGTTTCTCGTCGGCCCAGGGATTTCTCCAGAGCGAGCCGACCGGTCGCGCCGGCTGCGTCATCCTGGACGTGTGCCTGCCGAAAGTCAGCGGGCTGCAGCTCCAGGCGCAGATGGCCAAGCGGGAAATCGATCTCCCGATTATCTTCGTCACCGCTCACGGAGACGTCCGGATGTGCGTGGAGGCGATGAAAGCGGGCGCGGTCGATTTCCTGCTCAAGCCGTTTCGCGAACGTGAGCTGCTGGCCGCCGTGGATCATGCCATCCGACACAACTCCGAAGTGCACCATGCCCGCCAGGAGCGCCACGCGCTGCTCACCCGCTTTGCGACGCTGAGTCATCGGGAGCGCGAAGTGATGAGCCTCGCCGTGGCCGGTTACCTCAACAAGCAGATTGCCGCCCGACTCGGCGCCGCCGAGATCACGATCAAGATCCACCGGCGGCGGGTCATGGACAAGATGCGCGCCAAGTCATTCGCCGACCTGGTGCGGGCGGCGGAGAAGCTCGGTCTCACCCAATCCGGCGGCGCCTGAGCCGGCGCCGCGACGGCGGTTCACCTCGGCCAGAGCCAGCCGAACGTGCCGGCGGCGATCCCGGCATAGATGGCGCCGTCAATCGTGCTCTTCAGGGTGGTGGCCCACGACCGGCTGAACCAGATCGAGCTTTGCCAGAGCGCACCGCTGAACCCGAGAAAACAGGCGACACCGATCACCCCGAAAACGCGATGATACGTCGCCCCGGCGGCGACGGTCTTCGTCGCCAGGTAGGCGGCAATCGCGCTGACGACGAGGAGATAGATAAACCACATCAGGAGGTTCTTGCCCATCGCAACCTTTCCGTTCGGCAGCACGGTGTAAATCATCACCGGACCGCGCTCCATCTTCGCGGAAAATTCCGGGGACTTGAGCTGCGACGGATGATCGCAGCGGGGCAGCAGATAATCGCCCGGAGGAAGGGAGAACGGACGCAGCGCATCCATCACGGCATCCTCGTTCGGAGTTTTCCGAAAGTCGGACCGGTGCCACGGCAAGGCCATGTGGACGATCGAACTCGCGACGAAAACGAACACTGCGGACAGCAGGATCGGCAACCAAAGCGAAGCCAGGGTAATCATGGGAGGGAGGGGTAACGGCGGGAACGCTGCCAGCGCCAGCCAAGGGCGTCAATCCGGGCGGTACCGGATCGCCGCGACCACCCTCGTGTCAGCCGCGCCTCGTGACCTACGGCAGCACCACCACCCGCTTCTCGCGCTGCGAGGTCATGGCGGCTTCCCAGAGTTCGTGGCTGGCGACGGCTTCGTCGGGCGTCGTGCAGCCAAAGCGGTTGCCCAGGACGCCGGCCCACTCGGCGGCGAAGGCGGCGATCATCTGTTGGAAGCAGTCGGAAAAGCCGAACTCGGTGATGCCCGGCGTCACGACCTTGAACGGCGGCGTGTTCCCGAGATCGGTGCGCTGCCACCACTGCTCCTTGTCGCGGCGAAAAACCCACAGCGTCTTCGGCTCCTTGGTGCTGAACCGGTAGCTCGCCTCGGTGCCAAACACCTCGAGATACCACGTGTCCGTCTCCCCCGGGGCGACGCGCTTCAACTCGAACGTGATCGGAACCGGTTGGCCCGCCGCGTCGGTGAACTCGCCCGCGAGCAACGCGTTCTCCCACGTGTCGCACGCGGCCCTGCCGCCCTTGCCGTCGGGACGCTCGGTCACGATCTTCTGGAGCCGCGCGAAAATGTGCGCCGGCTTCCAGCCCATTCGGAACGGCACGTGAACGGCATGCATGCCGAGATCATTCATCACGCCGGGAGCGCCGCAGAATCGCGCCTGCCGTTTCCAGTTGATCGGCTTCGCCGGGTCGAGGTCGCTGGCGTGGAGGAATCCGCTCCGCACCTCGATCAGCCGCCCGCACTTGCCGGCGCGCACCTCCTGCATGATCCGCTGCGGACCAGGCCAGAAAGGAAACTCGGACGAGCAGCGGACGAACCGGCCCAGCTTCGCGGCCTCATCCCGGATTCGCCGCGCGGCCGCCAGATCGATTCCAAACGGTTTTTCCGCCAGCAGGTCCTTCCCCGCGCGCAGCACCTGGAGATACAGGTCCTCGTGCAGGTGGTGCGGGACGGCCACGTAGACCGCATCGGCGTCCGGTGAGGCCAGCAGCTCCTTCGCATCGCCCGTGAAGAGCCGGACGGTTGGGATCCGCCGAAACCAGTCAAGGACGGCCGGCTGGAGATCACACACGGCCGTCAGCTCGGCGTGGACACCAACGTCGTCCAGATTGCACCAGCGCGCCAGGGCCGAGGCGGTCTCCTTGCCCATGAGGCCGCCGCCAATGATTCCAAGTCGAAGAGTCTTCATGCGAGGAGTGAGAAGTGAGAGTGAAAGTGACTTGGAGGATGCCGAGGCTTCGGCGAGATGCCCTCCGTTGCTAAGATAGGGCACGTCGGCGTGCCTTGGTCGGCGACGATCCCCGCAGCAGCTCAGCCAAGGAACTGCTTGAACGCGGCGTCGGCGGTGATGCCGTCGTGCAGCACGGCCATCAGGGCCCGCGTGATCGCCGCGGGTTTCGGGTGCTGGATCACGTTTCGACCGTAAACGATCCCCGCGGCGCCCTGCTGCAGCAACGCGGCCGTGCGGGCGAGGATTTCGCGATCGGACACCTTGCCGCCGCCGCGCACCAGCACGGGGATGCCCGCCGCGGTTTCGATGACGCGATGGTAGTCTTCCACGTTGGTGGTCGGGTCGGCCTTGATCACGTCGGCGCCGAGCTCCACCGCCTGGCGGACCAGCCCGAGGATCTTGTTGAGGTCGCCGTCGCTCATGTAGCCGCCGCTTTTCTCGTTCGGCATGAACACGAGCGGTTCGATCATCAACGGCATGCCGAACCGCTCGCACAGCGGCTTCAGTTCCGCGATCGAACGGATGCACTGCTCGGTCAGTTCGTCGGCGCCGGGGACGCGCAGGAGATTCACCACCACGCATGCGGCGTCGAGGCGGAGCGCCGTCTCGACCGCATCGTTCACCGCGAACGCGAACGCCCGCGTCGGCAGTTTCCGGCCGTAGCAGTTTGCGACGTCGGTCCGCATGACGAGCGCGGGTTTCGGCCGGATCGGCAGTGCCTGGAGCAGGCGGGCCGTGCCCGGGGCGAGTTGGATGGCGTCGGGCGCGGCGTCGACGAGAGTCCGCACGGCCTCGTCGAGCTTCTCGATGCCAAGGTGGAATTCCTGCTCGCCGAAGAAACCGTGGTCGACGGCCACGTCGAAGCAGCGCTTGGTCGCGGGATTGAAGAGTCGGTTGAGGCGGTAGTCTTTCATCGTGTTTTCGGAAAAGTGATGCCGGCGGCGGCAAAGAGTCCGGCGCCCGCGTAGCGCGCCCTGCCGCCGAGCCGATGCTGGATCCGGAGCACCTCGTTCCATTTCGCGAGGCGTTCGCTCCGGCTGAACGAGCCCACCTTCAACTGGCCCGCGTTGGTCGCGACGGCGAGATGCGCGATGAACGCGTCCTCCGTCTCGCCGGACCGGGCCGAAACGACCGGCAGCCAGCCCGCCGCCTGGGTCCGGCGGATGGCGCGCAGGGTCTCGGTCACCGTGCCGATCTGGTTCAGCTTGATCAGCACCGCGTTCGCGGTGCGCTCCGCGATTCCGCGCTCGATGCGGGCGAGATTGGTGGTGAAGTGGTCGTCGCCGATGAGCTGGCACCGTCCGCCAATCGCCGTCCGCATCCGGCGCCAGCCCTCCCAGTCGTCCTCGGCCACCGGATCCTCCAGCGAAACGATCGGGTACTTGTCGACCCACGTCACCATCAGTTCGGTGAACTCCTCGGAGGTGAAACGCCGCCGTTCGAGCCCGAATTCGTAGTGGTCGTCGCGCCACAGGTCCGTCGCGGCGATGTCGAGCGAGACCCCCACCTCCCGTCCCGGCGTGTAGCCCGCCTGCTCGATCGCCGCGAGCAGGACGGCAAAGGCGTCCTCGTTGCGATCGAACATCGGCCAGTAGCCGCCCTCGTCCGCGACGCCGGCCAGGAGCCCGCGGGATTTCATCACGTCGCCCGCCGCGTGAAACACGTTGCCCACGATCTCCAGGGTCTCGTCGTAGGTCCGCGCGCCCAGCGGCATGACCATGAAATCCTGCACATCGATCCGACCCTGCGCGTGTTTCCCGCCACCCAGGATCTGGACCTCCGGCAGCGGCAGCAGCGTGCCCTCCCCGCCTCCGAGCGACTCGAAGAGCGCCAGCTCTCGCGCGGCCGCCGCGGCCTGCGCCGCCGCCATCGAGACCCCCAGGATCGCGTTCGCGCCGAACCGCGACTTGTTCGGCGTGCCGTCGAGCGCGATCATTGCCTCGTCGAGCCCCGCCTGGTCAAAGATGTCGCGCCCCGCCACGGCGGCGGCGAGCTCCGTCCGGATATGACCGATTGCCTTGAACACGGATTTGCCGCGGTAACGCCGCCGATCACCGTCGCGAAGTTCGAGCGCTTCATGGCGGCCCGTCGACGCGCCCGACGGCACCAAGCCGCGGCCGACCGTCCCGTCCTCCAATTCGACGAGAGCTTCGACCGTCGGATGGCCGCGGCTGTCGAAGATCTGCAAGGCATCAACGGATTTGATTTTCATCTTGGGCGATGGGAACCGACGCGCTCCGACCAGGCCTGCACCAATACGTCGAGGTTCGACGGCGGCGCCGGCAGATGGTGGGCGACAAAATCAGTGACGCACCGGCGCTGTTCGTCGGTGGTCAGGTACTCGACCGGGGACTTTCCGTGGACCCGCGCCAGCATCAGGCATAGTGCAAGCCGGACGACGCGCCGCTCGAGTTCGGCACCGGCGTGCGCACCAACCGCGGCCGAGTAAGCCGTCCACGCCTCGGCGACCAGCGCCAGACACGGCTGCGGGCGTTCCGCGCGCAGAAGCGCCTTCAACAGGAGGTGGTTCACCAGGAAGGCGACGTCGAACGCGGGATCGCCGAACCAGGCCACCTCGGCATCGAGGACCAGGAGGCGATTCGGTGCGACGAGCAGGTTTTTCGGACTGTAATCGCCGTGGACGAGCGCCAGCCGGGTCACCGCGAGGCGGTCCGCCTCGGCCAGGAGTTCGCCCCGCACGGCGGCAACGCGGTCGGCGGTGGTCACGAGGTAGGGCTCGATCCGGAGGGCCCGAAAATTCACGAGTGTGTCGAACCGCTCGCGCACGGCCGGCTCATTCCACGACGCAAAATGGAGCCGGCCCAGTGTTTCTCCGGCCAAACGAGCAGTCGCAGCTTCGAAACGGCCGGCCGTGAGCTCGGATTTCCAATTCCGCCAGCCTTCACCGCAGTACTCCATCGCGAACCAGCCGGCGTTGCGGTCCGCGTACAGCAGCCCCGGAACGGACTCCGGCACCGCGCGGGCAGCGTACGCGAGAAAGTCCTGCTCCACCCGATTCCGGCCAATGTCGGCGTACCAGTCGTCGCGCACCTTCAGCTTCGCGAGCGCACGTTTCACGACGAAGCGCCGGCTGTGATCCTCGACCAGCAGAATGTCGCTCGAGACCCCGCCATTCAGGGGAGTCACTCGCGGCGCCGACGACGCGATGAGCCCGGCCGATCGCAGGCCCGCCAGCAGTTCGGGTTCGATCATGGCTCGCGCCGCGCGAGCGCCTCCAGGT
>DASZYH010000006.1:0-10745 GCA_035545515.1 Opitutaceae bacterium | reverse complement strand
CCTCGACCTGATCACGGGTCGCATCGGCGGGGTAGAAGTTGGCTTCCTCCGGCTTGGGCCCCACGCCCGGCAGAAACGGCCGGTCCTCGTCGAGTGACGACCAGGGTCCCGCGTTGAGCCGGAAATAGTGCAGGCGGGCACGCCCCAGCGGCGACTCGTCGCGCACGAGCTCGCTCAGCCAGGTCTCGTTCATGGGAGAAACCTGCCGGAGATAAACCGCATCGAAGATCTTCGCCGCCTCGATCATTTTCCGGAGGGCAAGCTGCTCGTTCGGGGGCAGTTTCGAGGTGTCGACGGTGACATCGACGGGGACGAACCGGGCTGTCATCCGCTGCAGTTCCGCCAGACCCGGCACCTTTTCGGGCGCGCCGCGCACCGTTGTCGCGGTTCCAACCAGGGCCAGGATCGTCAATCCAAGGAGTGTTCGCATTGGGCGTGATTTGCCCCGGGCGCGTCCCATGTCAACCCGATGAATGGGCGGCCGATACGGCACTCCGAGCGGGGTTTCAGCTTTCCAGCGACGGCGCATTTCATATTCCTGGAGCAATGGCTGACCAAAGTGGGCTTCCCGCCGGCAGCGAAGTGCTCCTCGTTGAGGACGACGCGGCGCTGCGACGTCGATGCGCCGCCTTCCTGCGGGGTGCCGGCGCCGAGGTCAACGAAGCCGGACGAATCGACGAGGCCCGGCGCCTCCTGGCCGGATATCGGTTCGACTTTGCGCTCGTCGACCTGCATCTCCCCGACGGCGAAGCGCTGGACCTCCTGCGCGAGGGCGCGTTTTCCGAAAACACCGGTGTCGTCGTCATGACCGCATTCGGCGGGGTCAAGCAGGCGGTCGAGGCAATCCGCCTCGGCGCCGGCGATTACGTGGCCAAGCCGTTCGAACTCGACGAAATCCCCCTCGCCTTCCTGCGGTGCCGCGCCTCGCGCATCGCCGCCCGCCGGGACGAATACCGTCGCGATGAACTGGCGGACGAGGCGGAGCAGTTTTTTTTCGGCGCCAGCCTTGCCCGGACGCGTTCGCAGCTCGACGACATCCTCGCCGCCGAGCGCCGCCTGGAGCGCGGAATCCCGCCGATCCTCCTCGAAGGCGAAACCGGCACGGGCAAGACGATCCTGGCGCGCTGGCTCCACCGGCACGGCCCGCGCGCGTCCCGGATTTTTCTCTGCGTCAATTGCGCCGCCCTGCCCGACACCCTCGCCGAGTCCGAGCTCTTCGGTCACGAGCGCGGGGCATTCACCGACGCCCGCCAGGCCCGCACCGGCCTGTTCGAGGCGGCGGATGGAGGCACGCTGTTTCTCGACGAGATCGGCGCGCTGGCACCGCGCATCCAGGCGAAGGTGTTGACCGCCGTCGAAGAGGGCACGATTCGCCGGCTCGGCAGCACCCGCGAGCTCCGCGTGGACGTTCGCCTGATTGCCGCGAGCAACCGGCCCCTGGCGGCGCTCGTGCAGGAGGGCGCGTTCCGCGAGGATCTGTACCAGCGCCTCAACCTCCTCGAGGTGACGCTTCCGCCCCTGCGCGAGCGCGGTACCGATGCGGTCGCGCTGGCGCAGCACCTTCTGGCCCGGATCGCGAAGCGGCATCGGATGCCCGATGTTCGCCTCACGCCGGCGGCGGAAAACCGGATCCTCGCGCAGCCGTGGCGCGGCAACGTCCGGGAACTCGCCCACGAGCTCGAACGCGCCGTGATCTTCAACCGCGGCCCTGCGCTCGATCTCGCCCACCTCGGCGGCAACGCGGCGGAAGCCGGTCCGCCCTGGCGCAATCCCGCGTGGCGCCTGCCGGATGCCGGTTTTTCGATCGATGACGTGATCGACGACCTGGTGATCGACGCCCTGCGGGAGAACAACCACAACGTCTCCGCCGCCGCGCGTCGGTTGGGCGTGACGCGGGAGTTTCTGCGGTACCGCCTCGCCCAGCGCCCTGCCCTCGCCGCCGCCGGAGTTTCGTGCGGCGAGACGAATGGGTGAGCCGGGCGCCGTCGGCCCGTATCACCCCGCAAACCGGCTCAGCCATGCGTCCCCTGCACCCCCGGCTCGCTCTCGCCGCCACTGTCACGGGCGCACTCCTGATCGTCATTTTTGCGGTGACCCTGATGGTGTCCCGCGACGATCTCCGCCAGGAAATCCACCAGCGGATCATCGATCGTGATGCCGCGGTGCTCGAGGTCACCTCCGAGGCTCAGCTCCGCGAGGCACAGCTCGACCCGAGCAACACCACGTTCTCCGCCGACATGTTGCTCTCGGCCGTGCTCAAGCAATACGACGGGATGCTCGCCGTGGCGGTTTACGACGCGGAGGGCAACACGCTCCAGGCGCTGCCCGCCTCGCTGCGTCCGACGGAACTACCGGCGGACGATTTCGCGCGACTCTATGCCGGTGAGCACATCAGCCGTTACGTCCCGCAGTTTCCCTTGGAACACTACTTCTCGGACATGCAGACGGCGCCCGAGCCGGTGCGCCATGCGCCGGTCCTTCAAGTGATGCTGCCGCTCCACGCAAACGGATCCGGGCAGACCATTGGCTTCGTGCAATACCTGATCGATGCGCATCGCCTGTCCGCCGAGCTCGCGAGCATCGACGCGCGCGTGAACCGCCAGACTGCCGAGACACTTGCGGTCGGCGGCGCATTGGTCGCGCTGGTGCTGGCGCTCGCGTACCGGGGGCTCGCCCGCGCCCAGCGGATCATCGCGGAGCGCAACGAGCGGCTGACCCGGGCGAATTTCGAGCTGACCCTCGCCGCCAAGACCTCCGCCCTGGGCGTGATCACCTCCCACCTGATCCATGGTCTGCAGGGCCCCGTGGCCGGGCTTCGGGCCATGGTGGCCGGGCGGTCGGCCGACACGGCCCAACCCGACTGGGAATCGGCCGCGTCGTACACCGATCGGATGCAGGCCATGATCCACGAGACCGTCGCGTTGCTGGAGGACGCGCAGACGCAGACCACCTACGAACTGACCGGCTTCGAAATTGCCGCGAGCATTCGCGCCCGGAACTCCGCCGCCGCCTCGGCCAAGGGCGTTATCCTCGTCGTGAACGAGGGTTTCCCTGACCTGCTCGACAGCCACCGCGGCAGCCTCCTTTGCCTGATTGCGACCAATCTGGTCCAGAACGCGATCGAGGCGACTGATCCGGGGCGCCATGTCCGGGTGAACCTTTCGAAGGCCGGCGATCACGTCGCAATGATCGTCGCCGACGAAGGAGTCGGTATGCCGGCGGATATCCGGGCCCACCTGTTCGAACCCGGCCGCAGCGGTCGGCCCGGTGGAACCGGACTCGGCCTGGCAATCAGCCGGCTGATTGCCCGGCAGATCGGAGCAACCCTCGATCTCTTCGGCACCGGTGCCAGCGGCACGACCTTTCGCGTTGTGATGCCCTTGGTGGCGGAATCCTCTGCCTCGTAGATCGCTCGCGCGGGATCCGGGCCGGGCCGTCCCCCGCGGCAGACGTCATCCGCGTCGCACCTCGGGGAATCGCGCCCACGATCCTGGCCGCCCCTTCAGCCATCCGGGTCATTTTCCATTGACCAGTCCCCCCGGGCGCATGACGTTGCCCGGTTTCTATGCTCAAAGCCGGCATCGTCGGACTGCCCAACGTGGGCAAATCGACCCTCTTCAACGCCCTCACCCGTTCCCGCAAGGCGGAGGCGGCGAACTATCCGTTTTGCACCATCGAGCCGAACGTGGGCGTCGTTACCGTCCCCGACGATCGCCTGCCCGTGCTGCAGAAGATCGCCAAGACCAACGTCGTGATCCCCGCGGCGATCGAGTTCGTCGATATCGCGGGGCTCGTCGCGGGCGCGAGCAAGGGCGAGGGGCTGGGCAACCAGTTCCTGGCCAACATCCGCGAGGTCGATGCCATCGTCCAGGTCGTCCGATGTTTCGAGGACCCGGATATTGTCCACACGATGGGCAAGATCGACCCGGTCCGGGACATCGAGGTGATCACCACCGAACTCGTGCTGGCCGACCTCGACGCCGTGACCAAGCGGATCGACAAGACCCAGAAGAAGGCCAAATCCGGCGACAAGGAGGCGCAGGCGGAGCTCGCATTGCTCCAGCGCCTGGAGCCGCACCTCAACGCCGGCAAGACCGCCAACACCCTCGACGCTCATGAGGACGAGAAGGCGCTGATGAAGCTCTTCCAACTCCTCACCTCCAAGCCGGTCATCTTTGCCTGCAACGTCGCCGAGACCGATCTCGCCACCGCCGAGCAGAATCCTTTCGTCCAGGCTGTCGCCGGATACGTTCGGACTCATCACGACGCCGCTTACGTCCCGATCAGCGCCAAGATCGAATCCGAACTGATCGACCTCACGGCGGACGAGGCCAAGGCCTTCCTCAAGGATCTGGGCGTCGACGACTCCGGCGTTTCGGCGCTGATCCGCGCCACCTACGACCTCCTCGGCCTCCAGACCTACTTCACCGCCGGCGAAAAGGAAGTGCGCGCGTGGACAATCAAAAAGGGCTGGAAGGCTCCGCAAGCCGCGGGCGTGATCCACACCGATTTCGAGAAGGGCTTCATCAAAGCCGAGGTCGTCAGTTACGACGACCTCTCGCGGCTCGGAAGCACCGCCGCAGCCCGTGACGCCGGAAAATACCGGCTCGAGGGCAAGGACTACGTGTTCAAGGACGGCGACGTCGCGTTGTTCCGGTTCAACGTCTGACGATCGCGCTCCCGGCAGCGACGGCCGAATGCGGCCGCCTGCCGGCCGGTTTAGCGGCGTACCTTGCTCGCGACCCCCGCGGCGGGCTGTTGCTGGGAGAGACAGTGGAGCGTGCCCAGTCCCCAGATGAGATAGTAGCAGTCGATCGGGACGATCTTCCGTCCGGGAAAACAGCTTCCGATGATCTCGCGCGCCTCGGCGTCCCGCTTCCGTTGCCGGAAGGTCGGCACGAGCACGGCGCCGTTGATGATCAGGAAATTGGCGTAGCTCGCCGGCACCCGCTGGCCCTGGAATTCGACCGCATGCGGCATCGGGAGCGGCACGATCTTGAATTTCCTGCCCGCCGGCGTTCGGAACCCCTTCAGCCGCTCGAGGTTTTCCGCCAGCGCGGCATGGTTGATGTCCCGCGGGTTCGGCTCGACGCACGTGATGATGCCGTCCGCGCGGAAGAACCGTGACAGGTCGTCCACGTGGCCGTCCGTGTCGTCGCCCGCGATCCCGTCGCCCAGCCAAAGCACGGAGGTGATTCCGAGCTGGCTGCACAATTGCCGCTCGATGTCGCGGCGGGAAAGGTCCGGGTTTCGATTCCGGTTCAGGAGACAGCCCTCCGTCGTGAGGAGCAGCCCCTCGCCGTTCACGTCGATCGATCCGCCTTCGAGCACCATGCCGGGGGCGAACCGCCGGAGCTTGAGGGCATGGGCGATGCGGGAGGGAATCGCATTATCCCGACGGTACTGCAGGTACTTGCCGCCCCACGCGTTGAACTCCCAATCCGTGACGGCCACCTCACCGGTCCGGTCGTTCTTCACGAAGATCGGGCCGTGATCGCGGCACCACGCGTCGTCGGTTGGATGGTCGTAAAACGTCACGCGCGCCAGGTTGGCGCCGGCGGCCGCACAGTGTTGCCGGGCCCGCGGCTGGAGTGCCGCGCTCGCATTGATCCGAACCTCCTCGAAGCGGCTGATGGCCGCCACGAGCTTGGCGAATGCCGCCGGGACCGGACGAAACTGTCCCGGCCAGGTTGCGCGGCGATGGGGCCATGATAGCCACACGGCCTCCTGCGTTTCCCATTCGGCCGGCATTCGAAACCCCTGGGATGAGGCGGTGCGATTTCGTGGAGTTGGGTTCTTGGATTTCGGGGGCACGGCGGCAATCAACGGGAAGCGCGAATTCCGGCGGCCGATCGACTCGATGGCAAGCCAGCGTAACGGTTAGTTGATGGAGGAATACCCCATCTCCGATTCCGGAACTTACTGCAAAATATGTGCTTGCAATCAGAGCGCCGGAATTGGCGACACCCTCACCCCGAATCGCAGGTCGGCAACGGTCCGGCGCGCCAACTAGTCGATCAACCGTTTCGTGAGGTCGCCGTAGGCATCGATCCGGCGGTCCCGGAGGAAAGGCCAGTGGGTGCGGGTATCGTCGATTTTGTCCAACGCCACCGGGACGACAAGAATCTCCTCCCGGTCCGCACTCGCCTTCGCGAGAACCTGCCCCTGTGTCCCCGCCACAAAGCTCTGGCCCCAAAACTCGATGCCGTCGCCGCCCGCCGGTCGTTCGTGGCCGATCCGGTTGACGGCGGCGACAAAACAACCGTTCGCCACCGCATGGCTCCGCTGGATGATTTCCCAGGCGCCATGCTGGTTTGCCCCCAGCTCCTTTTTTTCCTTCGGGTGCCATCCGATCGCCGTGGGGTAGAAGATAATCTCCGCTCCCTGCATCGCCGTCAGCCGCGCGCCTTCGGGATACCACTGGTCCCAGCACACCAGGACACCGATCCGCCCGAACTTCGTGTTCCAGGCGCGGAATCCCGTATCGCCCGGCGTGAAATAAAATTTCTCGTAGTACAGCGGGTCGTCCGGAATGTGCATCTTCCGGTAAACGCCGAGCAGTTTTCCGTCGGCATCGATGACCGCCGCGGTGTTGTGATACACGCCGGCCGTCCGCCGTTCGAAGACCGACGCGACCACCACGACTCCATGCTTCCGGGCAAACGTCTGGAATGCCTTCGTCGTCGGCCCGGGCACCGTCTCCGCCAGCGTGAAGTTGTCGTAGTCCTCCGACTGGCAGAAATACTGGGACCGAAACAGCTCCTGGGTGCAGATGATGTTCGCGCCCTGTTTCACCGCCCGCGCGGCCAGCGCCAGCGCCAGCTTGAGATTCGCCGCCGGATCCGTTGAACACGCGTGTTGGAGCAGCCCGAGTGTCGTGGTCATGCGCCTGAGAATCATGGACCCGGCCACGAAAGCAACCGAACCCCGCGCCGGACGCCATTTCTGATCATGAACCGCCACCCCAGCGCGGAGGCGTTCAACCCCCGCGCGGTCCACGGGGCCCGGACGGGGATTTCCGTCCGGATTCGACCCCGCCGACCCTCCGCAATCCGGACAGAGCGGCACGCGGTCGTGTTCGGACCGGAGTGCCTCAATGGGGCATCCCGGATTTCGCACTGGGCGTGCGCAGCTCGCGATTAGTACACGACCTTGTTCAAGGGGTACTCGACGATCCCCTCCGCTCCGAGCGCCTTCAATTGCGGGATGATCTCGCGGGCGACGTTTTCGTCGATGATGGTCTCAAGCGCCACCCACGTCTCATTGCTCAGCGGGGAGACGGTCGGATTCCGCAACGACGGCACCGCCTTGATGATCGCCTCGAGCGATTTCTTGGGCGCGTTCATCTTCAGCCCCACCTTCGACTCAGCCTCCAGCGCACCACGGAGCAGCAGCGCAATTGTCTCGATCTTCTTCCGTTTTGCCGGATTGGCCCAACTCGCCTTGTTCGCGATCAGCTTCGTGTTCGTCTCCAGGAGCGTATCCACGATCCGGAGTTTGTTGGCGCGCAGGGAACTCCCCGTTTCGGTGATATCGACAATGGCGTCCACCAGGTCCGGAACCTTGACCTCCGTGGCACCCCACGAGAATTCGACGTCCACCTTGACGCCCTTCTGCTCGAAATACCGCTTGGTCGTGTGCACCAGTTCGGTCGCGACGCGCTTGCCGGCGAGGTCGGCGGCCGACTTCACCGCCGACGCCTCGGGCACGCAAAGCACCCAGCGCGACTTCTGCGTCGAGACCTTGCTGTAGATCAGATCGCAGACGTCGACGACGTCGGAGCCGTTCTCCTGAATCCAGTCCTGGCCGGTCAAGCCGCAGTCGAAAAACCCATGTTCGACGTAACGGCTGACCTCCTGCGCCCGGATGAACCGCCCGTCCAGTTCGGGATCGTCGATCGACGGCCGGTAGCTGCGGGAACTGGTCGTGATTTTCCAGCCCGCCTTCGCGAAAAGGTTCTTCGTGGATTCTTCCAGGCTGCCCTTCGGCAGCCCAAGCATCAGGAGTGGTGGTTTTTCGGACACGCCGATGACGCCACACGGGCCGGCAAGCGCGTTCAAGCAATTTGTGGCGCCGACCGGCGCGGCAAAAGTGTCGTGTATCCAGACCCGACGCGCGGTCGCGGCGGCAAACTGGTACTGAAGTTGACATTACCCCAGGTGAACCTCAAACAAGCCAGGCAGCTTGGTATGCCCATCACTCCTCCCGCTCGAACCGAGGCAAAGCCGCTTATCGTAATCGTCGAGGACGAAGTTGAGCTCGCATCGTTGCTTGCCGTCCATCTCGACAAGGCCGGCATGAATACGCAGATCTGCAACCGCGCGATTCACGCCCTCAAGTTCCTGCAGCGGAATTTCGCCAATCTGGTCCTGCTCGACATCAACCTGCCCGACCAGTCGGGCTTTTCGCTGTTGGAGGACCTGAAGGCCGCCGACATCACGGTTCCGATCATCTTTCTCACCGGGAACGTGGAGGAAACGACGAAGGTGCGGGGGCTCGATCTTGGCGGCGACGATTACATCACCAAGCCGTTCAGCTACGCGGAACTCGTCGCGCGGATCCGCGCCGTCCTGCGCCGCACCGAGTCCAAGGCCGACCTCAACGTGACGAAGAACGTCAAGCTGACCGACGAACCCTTCGACTTCTGCGGAGCGCGGATCACGCCGGAACGCCTTGAAATCGCTTTCCCCGACGGCGCGACCCAGAAGCTCGGCCGCAAGGAGCTCGGGATTCTCGCCTATCTCAATTCCCATCCGGGCCAGGTGATCACGCGCAAGGCGCTCATCCACTCCGTTTGGGGAATCCATGCCGATGTCCGCAGCCGCTCGCTCGACCAATACATCGTCAAGGTCCGCGACCTCTTCAGCGCCCACGGGCTGAATCTGGACGCCTTCCGCACGGTCCACGGCATCGGGTACATCTTCGACCCGCGCGGCGTTTCCACGGAGGGCCGGTAGGCGGTCGCTTCGCGGGCCGGCGGCGCCTCAGGTCTGGCGACCGTTCCGCAGCATCCCGTCGTGCAGGAAAAGCTGGCGGTTCGTCTTCGCCGCGTGCGCCGGATTGTGCGTCACGAGCACCAGCGCGGTTCCGGTCTCCCGACACAGCGCCAACAGCATGTTGATCACCGCATCGCCGGTGTGCTCGTCCAGGTTTCCGGTCGGTTCATCCGCCAGGATCAGCTTCGGCGTGTTCATCAGCGCCCGCGCCACGGCAACGCGCTGCTTCTCGCCACCCGAAAGCTGTGCCGGGAGGTGATGCGCCCGCCCGGCCAGACCGACCCGGCCCAGGAGTTCATTCGCCCGCGCCAGCTCGGTCGAGCCCGGCACCCGGACCATCCTCGCCGCCATCAGGACATTCTGCCGCGCATCCAACTCCGGAATGAGATAGAACGCCTGAAAGACCATCCCGAGGAAGGTCGCGCGGCGGTCGACCCCCGGCGGCTTCCCCGACCAGTCGAGCGTTCCGGCTTCGGGCGCATCGAGCCCGGAAAGGAGGTTAAGCAGCGTCGATTTCCCGGATCCGGATTCCCCGCGAATCGACACGCTCTCCCCTTCGGCGACATCCAGGTCGACCCCGCGCAGCACCTGCAGCTCCTGCGAGCCGCTGAGGTAGGTTTTGACCAGGCCGCGCGCCGTCAAAATCGATGTGCTCATTCGCTTCGCAACGCCTCCACGGGTTTGAGCCGCGATGCCCGCCACGCCGGCAGCAGTCCCGCGAGCGTCGAGATCACGATCGTGAACACCACGATCTTGAGGACGTCACCGGGTGTCGTGTGGGCGGGCAGGTCCTTGAATTGGTAGAAACGCTCGAGGTCCGCCTCGCGGTCCATCGCCCGCGCGATCGCATGCACGATGTCGTTTCGCACCGCCAGCAGTCCCCACCCGCCGAGCAACCCGAGAACGGTGCCGCACGCGCCGATGAAAAAGCCCTGCGCACAGAAACAGGCCGCCACCTGTCGGCTCCTGGCGCCCAGGGCTCCGAGCAATCCGATCTCCCGGGTCTTCCGGACCACCGAGATCAGCAGCGAACTCATGACCGAAAACGCCGCGACGATGATGATGATCAGGAGCAGGAAAAACATCATCCCCTTCTCCAGGTTCAGCACCCACAGGAAATCGCTGAAGCTGTCCTTCCAGGAAAACGCCCGCACATCGGGCGGCAGGACGGCGTTGATCCTGGGTACGACGTCGTCCTCGGCGATGCCCGGTTTGATCCGGACGTTGACGCCGTGAACCATCGTGCCGAGCCCGTAGAGCTCCTGCGCGGTGCGTAACGTGCAATAGACCGTCGAGCTGTCCAGTTGCTGGTGTCCGATCTCCAGGATCCCCACCACCCGCACCGTCCGCGGCAGGATGATCTCGTCCTCCTTCATCCGCTCCAGCATCAGCGGCGTGTAGAGCTCGACGGTGCTGCCGACGTACGCGCCCAGGGTCTGCGCCAGTCCGGCGCTCAGGATCACGGAGTCATCGTCCAGATCCTGCCATGAACCGATTCGAACATACTGCTCCAGCCGCACCACCCGGTCGACCGTCTGCAGGTCGACGCCCCGCATGAGCGGAAATGCCGGTTTCCCGTGGTACTGAACCATCAACGTGCCGGCTGCGTAGGGTGTCGCTCCCGCCACGCCCGGGACGGCGTCCACCCGCTTCACGATGTCGTGATAATCCGAAATATACGTCCGGGCCTTGATCTGGATCTCGCCCTCCGTGTTCACGATCATGTCGCGGATCCCGTATTGGAATCCC
>DASZYH010000005.1:0-10480 GCA_035545515.1 Opitutaceae bacterium | reverse complement strand
TCTCCACCCCGATTCCTTTGGAATCTTAATTTAGAGACTCGCAGGGAGGGAGCTGATCGCTCCCTCCCCAGCACCCCTCCCATTCAAAAATGTCACCCATGCGGTGAGGAGAAAGTGTCACCCATGCGGTGAGGAGCTCCCGCTCCGCGCCCTACCAAGGGCCACATCTTCCTTTCCACCGCTCCAGCCCGACTGCGGCGGTCGATTGGTTTTCCGGCCGAAACCTTCTCGCCGCCGCGGTGCGTACTCGTTAGTTTCACCACGCGGTTTCGGCCGCACCGCGCCCGACTGCCGGGCTCCCCGGATCTTCCCTCCGGCCATTCGGCAATCGGACGCGCTCAACCGGCCTCACGCCTTCCAGCTCCATGAAAATCCTCGGCACTGATTTCGTGATGTATCACGTCAGCGATCTCGCCCGCGCGGTGGAATTCTACCGCGACATTCTCGGGCTCCCCCTCACGGCGCGCAGCGAAGAACACCACTGGGCGGAATTCGACTGCGGCAACGTCACCCTCGCGCTTCAGGCCGGTCCGCACCCTGCCCGCGCCGGGTGCGGGGCGCGGATCGCCCTCGCGGTCGACAACATCGACGCAGCGTACGAGCGACTGGTGGCGATGCACGCTTCCGTCGTGCAACCACCCCAGGACCACGGTGTTTGCCACGCGTTCGATGTGCGCGATCCCGACGGCAATCTCATCCTGCTGCACTGCCGGGCCGACGGCACGGTTGGCCAGGTTTCGCTTGGCGAGATGCCGGTGGCCGACCAGCACGCCCTCAGCGCCCGCCGCTAAAGCCGCCTCCGACGCTTCGGCGGCCCCGGCGCGCCGCAACGCGTCCACCTCCTGCCCCAGCGGCCCGCCCCGGCGCCCGCCGGGTCCCAATTCCGCTCTGGTCTCCGCCCCCAAAGCTCGCTACGATTCGGGCGCCAACGAACGCGACCGACGCCACCCATGTCGTATCTCGTCTACTTCGCGGGGCCGTTCTTCCTCGGCATCGCCGGCGCGAAATTCCTCCGGCAGAGGACGGAGCTTTTTTTCATCGGCGTGGCCGCGTTTCTCGTCACCTGGGCGGTCATGCAGTTGCTCGTGGCCGGAACGTCGCAGGCGCTGGGACTCACCGACCGCTCGTTCCTCTACGGCGTTCTCGTCGCGGTCGTTGCCGGCATCTTCGAGGAGTCGACGCGCCACATCGTCTTCCAGCGGTTCGCGGTTTTCCGGACCAACCGCACCTGGCGCGCCAGCCTCACCTACGCGTTCGGACACCACGGCATGGAGACCGTCATTGTCGGCGCCACGCTGTTGCTCATCACGCTCGTCCTCCGCTTCGATCCCGGCGCCATTTCCAATCCCGCCACCCTCCGGATGTGCCAGGAACTCGACTCCCTCGGGGGAGCGGCAAAGTTGTACAATGCGGTCGAGCGCCTCGCGGTCGGGCTCCTCATCCACGCCTGTTTCTCCGCCGTGGTGATGCTCGGCGTCGCCCGCGGTCAATTGCGCTGGCTCCTGCTGGCGATCGCCTGGCATTTCGGCCACGACCTGGTCGGCTTCAATCTGGGGCGAATCGCCCCCGGCTGGATCGCCGCCAAGGCCTGGGTTGGCATCATCATCGTCGCGTATTCGTATGCGATCACGCGCCTGTGGCGGGCCTTGTCCCGGATCGACCCCGCGAACGCGTCCTCCGGCGCGTGCCCCGGGCCGTCGCCCCTGATCCTTCCCGGCCGCCCCATTTGAGAAAGGTGCAGGCATGAAAATCCAAGCGACTGATTTCGTCATGTACCAGGTCAGCGATCTCGGCGTCGCCGTGCAGTTTTACCGCGACGCCCTGGGTTTGAAGATGGCCATGTGCAGCGGTGAGCACCAATGGGCCGAGTTCGACACGGGCAACGTCACCCTGGCGCTCCACGGCGGCCAGGAGGTCCTGGAGCCCGGTGGCGGCGCTCGGATCGCGCTCGCGGTCGACGATCTCGACGCCGCGTACGCCGCGTTGCTGGCGTCGGGCACCCGCGTTCTGCACCGGCCGCAGGATCACGGTGTCTGCCGTGCCTTCGAGGTGCTCGATCCCGACGGCAACGTCATTCTCCTCCATCAGCGGGCGGACGGCACCTGCGGCTGATTGCCGGGCCCCGCCCGCACATCGTCCCCCGCCCAGTCCCCTGCATGAAGACCACCCTCCACCCCTTGGCCGACGCGGCGTTCCCGGACGAGCAGTCCGCGCCCGATCCCGATGAGATCGAAGATCTCCTCGCAAGCGCCCCGTTTGCCGGCATCGCCCGCTTCTTCGCCTGGCTCGATCGCACGTATCCGGCCGTCGCGTCGGAATGGAAATATTCCCCGCACTCCGGCTGGTACGAAATTCCCCACCTCCACGGCCGTCGGCTCTGCTACTTCATCCCCAAGCAACAGGATTTCCGGTTGAACGTGGTGCTCGGCGACCGGGCCATCCTCTCCCTCGCGCGCACGGAACACGCGAAGGCGGTCACCCACCAGTTGAAGGGGGCCACCCGCTATCCTGAGGGCACCCTCTTCTCCTTCGACCGGCACACGTTCGACTGTGACCTCGTGATCGCGCTGCTCGCCGCGAAGCTCCACCACTGACGCACGGCCGGTCTCCCGGACGCCTCTCCCGCTCGCCGTGTTTTCGATCGGCGCTCCGATGAGGTTGCCGTGCTCGATCCAGCTTCCGTCGGAGTTCAGTCCGGTGGGGCCGCCGGCACGTCGATCCAAAAGACGGACCCGCTCCGGCCGTCCGATCCCACCCCAACCCGGCCATTCATTTTTGACATTGCCCGCCGGGCCAGCGCCAGCCCGATGCCCGCATATTCCGGCGCGCGGCTGAGCTGCTCGAAGGGCCGGAAGATCCGTTGCTGGAATCTCGGATCGATCCCGGGACCTTCGTCCTTCACGGACACCCGGTAATGGATCGGAGTCGTCGCTCCGAAGATCGTGATTCGCGGCGCCGCCCCCGGGCGCGTGAACCGGCAGGCGTTGCCGATCAGTTCCTGGAAAACCGCCTCAAGCGCGAGCACGTCCGCCCACACCTCGGCAAACGGGCCCTGGACGTCGATCCGCGCGTCGGGCGAACAGCGCTCTCGCGCGTGTTTCACGGCCATCTCGATCACCGTGCCCACGTCGATCCGACGCGGATGAAACGGACGCCGGGACAGTTCGCCGTAACGCAGCATCGCCTGCGTGAGCACATCGATTCGTCGCGCGGCCCCATCGGCGCGGGTCACCAGGTCTATTCCGTCCTCCGACAACCCGTCACCGTGATCCTCGCCGAGAATTTTCAGGAATTGCACCAGGTTGATCAACGGGCCGCGCACATCGTGGGCGAGGGCCTGCGAAAAATCCTCCACGTCATCGAGCGTTTCCTGAAGCCGCTTCGTTCGCTGTTGCACCAGTCGCTCGAGCCGGATTTCCGACGCGTTGACGTTCTTCGCATAACGCCACGTCACCAGGCCAAGGGCGGCAATCAGGCAGACAACCAGCACCGCGATGCCGGCCTGGTCCGTGTACAATCCGCGGCGGAGTCCGACTGCCATCAGCGCGGCAAGCAGCAGCGGGGTGCCGAAGACGAAGGGCAGAAACCGCCGCGCCAGGCGGCCACCCTCACCGGGGCGGTAAAGGATGCTGGCCACGCTGAATCGCGGCGTGACCGACAAGGCGCCGAACCCGAGCAGCACGACCGCCGCCGCCGCGAGCGGCGACATCCCCACCTCGTGCGAAACGCTGTAGAGGGCGCGCGCTCCGAACATGTGCGCGACGTCGACAAACGTGCCCATGGCGATCGCGAGCCCCGCCAGCGTGTGGCCGGCCCTCGCCCAAGGGCGGCGGCGGATCGACACGAACGCCGTCGCCAGCGCCACGCAGCACGCCGCCACCGCGGTATCCGGCGACGGCACGCCGGTGGTGAGCAGGGTTCCGCGGACAAACTGGCCCGGGCGGCTCGGCTCGAACACGTGCGCGACCAGCACCGCGAGGTTCGCGAGGGCGACGATCCCCGCGAGCGCGATGCCGGGCCATCGCGTCTTCCGGTTCGTCAGGGCCAGCGCCGCGGCATCGCCGACCAGCAACACCGCCGTGGCCGGCACGATCCGCGGCGCCCGTAAGAGCAAGGCCGTCAGCACCGGCACCGAAAAATGCCAGCCACACCATTCGATGCCGCACAGCAGCGCGGTGCATACGCTCGTCGTCAGCACCACCCGTTGCGGTTTCATTCCCGCTCATCGTAATGGGATCCGCGAACGCCGCAGGCGCCGACCGCGAATTTCTGTGTCACCGCTTGTCAGCCGGCGGCTTACAGTGCGCTTCGAGGGCCCGGGCCGGCCGCACTTGCCTCACCCCGCGACGCGCCAGCCTTGTTGTGGGCGGGGTGCCCTCACCCCGCGAGGCGCAACGTCCGCACGATCCCGCGCGGTGAGGTCCGGCCTTCGCGCGAGGCTACGGCGGGCAAGTCACCGCGCCCACATCAGATCCATTCCGCGCCCACACAGTGATAGCAGGGCGACGAGCGCCTTCCAGGTGGAGCCCGATGTCCCCATCGGGCTTGTTTGACGACCGAACGCGATGAGGACATCGCGTCCCACCACGCACATTCGGACCCCTCGCCGGCTGTCAGCCCAGCTTCGCGTCGAGCGTGATCTCGGCCGCTTTCAACAGCCGCGAGATCGGACACCCCGCTTTGGCGCCGTTCGCGATTTCCGAAAACTTTTCCGCGGAAATCCCCGGCACCTTCGCGGTCGTCTCGAGATGAATCCGCGTCACCGTCCAGCTCGTCTGGGGATGATTCTCGAGCGTCACCGCCGCCGAGGTGGCGATCGATTCCGGCGTGAACCCGGCTTTGCCGAGTTCGGCCGAGAGCGCCATGCTGAAGCAGCCCGCGTGCGCCGCCCCGATCAGCTCTTCGGGATTCGTGCCCTTGCCGTTTTCAAACCGGGTGCCGAACGAATACTGCGCGTCCTGGAGGACGGTGCTCTCGGTCGATATCGTGCCGCGACCGGATTTCAGGTCGCCGCGCCACATGGCGGAAGCTTTGCGTTTCATGGTGAGAATCGAGGGGCCACGACCCTATGCCGGAACCCGCCTCCGCGCAACCGGCAGTTGCCCTCTTCACTCCCCATTTGCTTCTCACTCTTCCCCGCCTTCCCCAAGCCTCCACTTTCCGTCCTACATTCCGGTTGCCCGTCCGAACATGACGGCCTCGTCGTTGATCAACGCGCGATCGGATTTCGCGAGGGTGATCATCTCCGCGCCGGCGAGGAGCACGGGACCGTACCCGTGCGGCGCCACCGGACTGACCGGACGGGAATAATAGAATGCGGGATCGAACCCCATGCCGGTCCCGACGCAGACGTTCTCCACCTGGCCGGCGTCGTTCACCTGCGCCGACACGCTGTGCCAGGCGAGCACCGCCATGGGTCCATATGCCAGCGACTCGATCCAACCGCGGTTGATTCCCCGCGCGACGCAGTACGCATAAATCGCCGTGCCCGACGTCTCGAGGTACGAGTCGTTTCGATCGAGCAGTTGATGCCAGCGGCCGTCGCGGCCCTGGACCCTCGCCAATCCGCGCACCTGCGCGCGGTACAGGTCCAGGATCGCCGCCCGGCCCGGATGCTTCGCCGGCAGCACGTCCAGCAGTTCCGTCATCGCCAGCAGCGCCCAGCCGTTGGCGCGTGCCCAGTGATAGGCCGGATGCTCGGTCATGCCCTGGACCCAGCCATGGACCCAAAGTCCTTTCTCCCGGTTGAACATCCGATCGGCAAACTGCAGGACCTGCTTCACCGCCTCGTCGAAATACCGGGCATCGCCGGTCTCGTCGCCCCGCTGCGCGAGCGCCGGGACACTCATGTAGAGATCGTCGAGCCACACCGAGTCCGGCAAGGGCCGGCTGCGGGAAAACGTGCCGTCAGCCAGCCGCTGCTGCCTCTTCGTGATCCAGTCCAGGTAATTCTCGATCAGGGGCTCGAGCTTGCCCCCGATCCGGGCCCGCGATGCGCGGATCATCGCCGCGCACATCGACCCCGAATCATCGAGCGTCCGGGGATTGAGCACCGCGCGGAACAGGTTCATCCCGCCGCCCCGCCCCGCCATCGTTCCCTGGTTGGGCTGTCCGTTCGACGTTGCGACGGAACGAAAATACGGCGCCTTCTCCGCGATGAACGTGAGCCGTTCGTCGACATAGCTGCGGAAGCGCCGGTCCTTGGTCACGTCGGCCGCGAGCAGCATGCCGGAGTACGTCACGCCCCACTCGTATCCGATGATGTTGAACACCCCGCGCTCGAGCGTCGCGTTGCGGTTCACCCGCTTGAAGTTCGTGATCTCGGCGCCCGTCTCCCGGTCCACCACTCGCGCCGGCGTGTTCGCGGCGAGATAGTCCCTCACGCGGGCCAGCAGCGCGGCAATTTCGCCGGACTGCGGCACCCCGTAGGGAACCGGGTAGACGGCGCGCGGCCGCGCCGCGCTGAATGCCGGATTGATGATGCCCGGACCTGATGGCGCCGAGGTGTTGCCCGACGCGGTGGAGGCCGCGGGGCGCTTTGGCGCCGCCTTCGCCGATTTCATGATCGAGGGAGCCGATTCAGACATGAAAAGGTTAGTCGCGCGGCGACGGATCGGCAGCCGCCGGAGGAGCCCGGCGGTCCGGTGTGGGTCCGGCTTTCTCCGCCCCCGTCGGCCGATGTTCCGGGCGCGGGCCACGACGGCCAAACCCCTCGAACCGGGGCGCCGGCGGCAGTTCGTTCGGCAACTGATCGCCGCACAGCGCGAGGATCTCGATCGCCGACAGGCTCGACTGCGAGGCCTCGTTCGTGGACATGAAGGGAACCTCGTGGATGGGGTGCAGCGAATCCGGCGGATTCACCGGCTGCGGATTCAGCACCCAATTGCGGCGGCTTAGCGCGTTGATCGCGTACTTCGCAAACGCCGGGTCCTTCGTTTGCGCGTACGCCCACGCCGCCAGCCGCGGTCCGCCCTGGCCGCGCTCGATGTACTGCGCATCCGCGCCTTCCTTCCCCGTCGTCTTGTCGCGCGTCAGGACGTCCGCCGGCGCGTCGCCGAGGCGGCAGTATTGCAGCCAGGCTTTCGCCCAGTCTGCCCGCCCGAGCAGCGGAACGAGCTCGAACATCACCTCGGCGCCACCCTGGATCGTGGCGAGATTGTAGTTCACGGGGACCTGCGCGTGGGCGATCGGATCGGGAATCGGCAGCAACCGGCCGGTCGCGGGATCGTAGCCAACGGTCATGCTGCCTCCGCCCTTCAGCGGTCCGATCTTCCCCTTCCCGAGATCGGGGTTCAGTCCGTCGCGCACACCGGACCGGATCCAGTACGGCATCGCGAGAATCGAATCCACACCCGCCAGGATCCGGTCGCGCCAGCGGGTGTCGCCGGTGCGCTCCCACTCGGTCATCCAGTTGCCGACGAGCGCAAACCAGTCGGGGCCGATCCGCAGCCGTCCCGGGTATTTTGGATCCTGCGGCAGCACGGGCTGCGCCTCCCGCATCGGATCGTACCGGATCGCCGCCACGTCCGAGTGCACCATCTCGTGCATGATGTCACCCGTCCGCTCGTCCGTCGTGAGATAGTAGAACGGCCGCCAGTGCGCCGCCTGGCTGATCCGCGCCTCTTTCGCGCCGTCGCCCCATTTGCTCACGTTGTGCCGCGAGCCCAGCCCGGCCATCGGGCCGATGTGATACACGCAGGTCTCGCTCGTATTGCGGGTGTGGGCCTCCGCCAGCCGGAACAGGTCGTCGCGACCGGTGCGCAGGAAGCTGTACCACATCCACAGCGGGGCCGCGAGTTCGGTGTTGTCCCACGCGTGACCGCCGAAGTCGTAGTACCAGACGTGACCGGCCCGGTTGTAGCTGTGAATGAAGTCTCCGTAGTGCCAGAATCCATACCACGAACGTTCGTCCACCTGCTGTTCGTAGTACGCCAGGACCGAGTTCAACCGGTCCTCGACCGCCGCCTTCGCCGGCGTCGACCGGTCGGGCAGGCTCCACACGCCGAACACCCCGGTTGAATGGATGTACGCCGGTGTCGCAACCAGGAGCGGGAGCTTCTCGCCCGCCTGGGCCAGCGTGACGGTGGCCGGTTTCGAGGGCACGCCTTCGGTCGGGAAAAGGGTCAGTTCGCTCGTGCGCGCCACGCCGTAGGGAGTGCTGAGCCCCGGCTGCACGTCCTCGTAGGTCGCAATCAGTCCGTGTGCGCGGGTGTCGTAGTGCCGCAGGTCCATCGCGGGACCGTCCGGCGACCACAACCAGGTCGTGAGGGTCGCCACGGGCGCCGCCGCGTTGCGGACGTCCAGTTCATCGGGGAACGACTGCCAGAAATTCTTCACGCTCACGCCGAGTCCGCCCTTCACGTCGCCGACGAACGCAAAGCCGTCGGCCCGCCGTCCGGCGTCCGAGAAGATCCACGTGCTCTGCGGGTTCGTCCGCTTTTCGATCGTGAAGCCGTCCGGGCTCGACTGCATCAGCCGGAAATCGCTCCAGATCGCATAATCGCCCTTGTCGCCGTAGAAGCCGCGCGGCTCGATCGGCTCGCCGGCGTCCTGCCTGACATTGCCGGCGCCGGGCTGGATCGGTTCCGCCCACAACCCGCCATCCGCCGCGGCAAACCGAACGTGACGGTTCTGCGCCTGCTCTCGCATCGGCACCGAAAACTCCAACCCGAGCCCGCGGATGAAATCCTTGTTCTGGTCACCGTCGTATACGATCGTGTGCACGACGCGGATCGGGAGCTGGCCGGCGTAGAAATAGAGACGAACCGTGAACGGCAGCCATTCGCGCGTGCCATGCAACGCGCGGTGCTTGCCCTCGATCTTGAGGACGGCACGAACCGGACCGGCCTGCTCAACCGTGACCTTTTCGACGCGCCCCACGAATTCCTGGCGTTTGGGACTGTTCACGGGATCCCCGTCGGGCCCGTTCTGGAGGATGCAGACGAGCCGCGCCGGTCCCGCGACCTGCCGGCCGTCGATGCTGATGCTGTCGAAGAGGGTGTCGCCGGTGCGGGGGATCCGGCAGACGAGCCGGCCGGTGTTGACCTCGATGTCCTTTCCGCTCTCGCGGACGCTGACGGCCTGACTCGCGGTCGCGGCGGCTTCGAGCGGAGCGATCTCGAGCGGCGCGGAGGTGCCGTCCGGCAGCACCGTGGCAAATCCACTCCACTTCAACGAGCCGTCGGGCCAGTAGGCGAGCGGCCACGTTTGCAGCGGCAGCTTTTGGCCGGACACGGTCGTCAGCGAGAAGGCTTGTCCCTTCGGCACCGTGCCCTCGGGCCACGGCACGCCCCAGCTCACGCCGGTGTCCATCGCCGGCGGTTTCTCCCCCAGCCAATGGACGGAAACCGGTGCCGGCACCGCGGCAGCCGTGGCGATCCCGGTGGCGGCAAGCGTTGTCAGGCCGAACGTGCGAAGCGAGGTGGCGGCAAATCGCGCCTTCTGGAAAAAATGGATCATGGGGCGGTGAACACGACCAACGGGGGCGGGACAGGGCGGGAGCATGCTGGCAGTTGACGGGCACAATTAGTCGGCGTTGCGGACCGCCCAACCTGAAACGACGGCTTCGTATCCGGACAGTCCGGCGCAACGGCCTCCCGGTCACCGCGCGTTCCGCCGTCGTCGGTGGAACGCCCGCCGGCAGCCAGCCGAATGGCGTCGCGTGCACTGGCGGCGCCGTGACCGCAGCGCCCTTCGATGCCACGCCCCAACCGGCGCGTGCTTACATCCGATTGCTGCTCAGGTAGGCGGCCACCCGGTCGACGAGGATCGTTGGCACCACCATCTTCCAGCCATCGGACGTGTGGTGGAAACGGACCGGCACCTGATGCACGATCGCGTCGTCCGTGTGCTGCCATCTCGTCTGCAACACGACGTCGTCGGGCCCCTGTTCAGTCTGGCCCACCACTTCCATCCCGCCGACCGGATGTGGACTGCCGGCGAGCGCGAACGCCATCAGCTTTTCCGGCGTGTCGTAATGCGATGTCACGGTGGCCGGAAGCTTCGCCAGGAGTTGTTCGAGCGTCGATCGCCCGGTCGGCGTGAGCAGGAGGACCGACGACTCGGTCTCGATGTCACCGGTGCGGGCCGCCCACAACTGCGTGGCGAACGCCGCCTCTGGCGTGGCGCGGCCGGCATTGCCCAGCGACTCGACCGACACGAGGCCGGCGGCGAGAGCGACATCGGATTTCGCCGGCGACGCCTGCTCCTGTCCGACGGCTCCGGAGGCCGGATCCGGCGCCCGCGCCGGGGCCGGGATCGTGGTTTGTGCCGCCGCACTTCGCGGCCCCGACGCGGTCAGGGCGCGTTCCGCCGCGCTTCTCGCCTCCGCCTGCCCGATTTGCTGCCGCAGTCCGGTCACTTCCGCGCGCAACCGCACGTTGGCCCGGTGCTGCCACACGAGTCCCGCGCAGCCGCCGGCCACAATCGCCAATCCGATTCCCAGTTGTAGTTTCGTCATCGCAAAAAGACCCGCCGCCGC
>DASZYH010000004.1:0-9570 GCA_035545515.1 Opitutaceae bacterium | reverse complement strand
ATCGCCGCCAGATGGAGCGGATTCAGTTTTACCTGATGGGCTGGGCCAGTGCGGACGAACTCCGGGCCGCGTTGCGGCCCACTGGCTCCAAGCCGCACCGGGCTTTAGCGAAAAAACCTTAACCAATCACGAACTCCGACTAGAGCTCCACGCTCCGGAGACGCCGTGCTTTGGCCATATCTCAGGCCTCAAACGCTCGTCGCCACTTGTCCGGCGCGCCGCGCGGCCTCTCAGATCGTCGCCTTCTTTGCCCCGCGCTCCAACAGCACACGCAATACCGAACACAACTGGCTCGCGGCCTACGGGAGGCGTCGACGACGCACGGGCAGGTGGCGCGAGCAAGCTCGCGGCCTACGAGGGGCCGTCTCTCGGCTCTGGGCGGCGGTGCCGAACTTGATACTTGCGCCGGCACGGCGCGGCCCCATCACTCGACGCGATTATTCCGGCATGGCGTTCAATCTAAAGAAAGTGCTGAAAGCACTGCTGCTTTCGACGAACCAGCCCTTGGGCATCAAGGATATCCAGGGGGCGTTTACGCGCTACCATGACGAGGCGATGTCGCTGCCCGTCGCCGATGGGGCCGATGAACCCGCCCCCGTCGCCGCCGCCGAGGCGTCGCAAAGCGGTGAGCAGCCGGCGCCGGTCGCCGCCACCCAAGTGGCTGCGGACGAGCCCGTCCCGTCGTCCGCGCCGACCACCGGACCGGAATCGGCCGAGGTTGCGATCGAGGAAACGCCGCAGGATCCCGAGCTGTATTTCGAAGTGCCGTCGCTGGTCACGGGCACGCAGATTCGCGAGGCGATGGACCAGATCGCGGCCGAGCTGCGCGCGGCGGACGACGGCTTGCTGCTCATCGAAGGAAACAACGGCTACCGGATTGTCACGAATCCGCGGTTCGCCCGCTGGGTCCGGATTCTCCGCCAGGAGCCGCCGCCCGTGAAGCTCAGCCAGTCGGCCATCGAGACGCTCGCGGTGATCGCCTACCGGCAGCCGGTGACGCGCGGCGAAATCGAGAGCATCCGTGGCGTCTCCGCCGAGGCGGGCGTGAACAAGCTGCTGGAGCGGGAACTCATCTACGTGGTCGGACGGGCCGACACCCCGGGGCGTCCCATTCAGTACGGAACGACCGACCAGTTCCTCGAATTTGTCGGGATCAAGTCGCTCGACGAGCTGCCGGCGTCCGATGTGTTGTCGTCCCGCCAGATCGACGAATGGCTGAAGAACTCGGAAAGTGCCCACCGGCCGAACGACTCTGACATGGGACTCGCGGACGAGCAGCTCCCGCTGGAAGGTGCGCCGGAACCGGTCGCGCCGGCCGATGCGCCGGCGGAAGCGGAACCCTCGGAAGCTGAACCGGCGAAGACGGACACGCCGCCCACCGAGCCACCGACCGTTTTGTAACCATGGACCTCGAGCCCATCCGGCAGAAGATCGACCAACTCGACCGGCAACTCGTCGAGTTGCTCAACGAGCGGCTCTCGCTCGCGGCGGAGATCGGGAAAGTCAAGCGGAGCCAGGGCGGCCAGATTTACGTCGCGGAACGCGAGGATGCGGTGATGCGCAAGGTCACGGCGCAGAACGAAGGTCCGATCAAGAACGAGGCGCTCCGTGCGATCTACCGCGAGATCATGTCGGCGGCGATCGCCCTGGAGAAGCCGCTGCTGATCGCGTACCTCGGGCCGGAGGCGAGCAACACGCACGCCGCCGCGCTGAAGAAATTCGGGGCGAGCGTCGATTATCATGCGATGCCGACGGTGACCGACATTTTCACCGCGGTGGAGAAGGGGGAGATCGATTACGCCGTGATCCCGATCGAGAATTCGACGGAAGGCTCGGTGCGGGAGGCGCTCGACAGCTTCGTCGAGAGCGACCTGAAGATCGTCGCCCAGATCTATCTCGAGATCAATCATGCCCTGATCTCGAATTCACCGCTCGACCAGATCGAACGCGTGTACTCGAAGGACCAGGCGCTGGCGCAGTGCCGGCACTGGCTGCAACGGCACCTGCCGCACGCCCAGCTCGTCGAGGCGTCGAGCACGTCGCGGGCAGTGCAGATGGCGAGGGAGGAGCCCGGCACGGCGGCCATCGCCAGAGACCTTGCGGCGGAGCACTACGGCGTGCCGATCGTCGAACGGAACATCCAGGACAAGGCGGACAACACGACCCGGTTCTTCGTGCTGGGACGGAAACCCTCCGGCCGGGTCGGCAATGGCAACGACATCACGAGCCTGCTGATCTCGCTGGGCGACGAGGCCGCGTCGCATTCCGGCGCGCTGCTGAAAATGCTGATGCCGCTCGCCGACCGGCAAATCAACCTCTGCAAAGTCGAGTCACGTCCGAGCAAGAAACGTCCGTGGGACTACTATTTCTTCCTCGATGTGACCGGCCATTACGAGGACCCGGCGATGAAGGAAGCCCTGGCGGATCTGAAGAAATTCTGCCCGCTCGTGAAGTGGCTTGGAAGTTATCCGGCGGTGAGTTGAGGCGGCGCGCCTGATGGCGCGCCGAGTAGTTGGTAATTAGTAATTAGCATTTGGTAATTAGTAGTTAGTAGTTGGGAGGTGGGAGGTGGTGGGTGGCGATGGCGGTTGGGGGTATTCGCGTAGGCCGCCCGCTTGCGGGCGCGGGTTGGTGATTGGTATTTTGAATTTGGTGACAGCGGTAGCGGTGGTGGTTGAGGGTAGGGCGCGGAGTGGCGCCCTGGCGGCGGGAGGGCCAAAATCTTACGATTTCGGCTACGAGTTGTGGAGGAGCGGAAGGGTACGGCGGGAGGGCCAAAATCTCACGATTTCGGCTACGAGTTATGGAGGCGCGGAAGGGTGCGGCGGGAGGGCCAAAATCTTACGATTTCGGCTACGAGTTGTGGAGGAGCGGAAGGGTACGGCGGGAGGGCCAAAATCTTACGATTTCGGCTACGAGTTGTGGGGGAGCGGAAGGGACTCCGCGCCCTACCTGCACGACCCGTCGGCGAACCACCAACTACCAACTCCTAATTTCCAACCCTCAATTCCCCACCATCAACCACCAACGGCCAACGACCAAATACGAAATACCAACTACCAAATACTCACTCCCCAATTCCCAACTCTCTCCACCACCAACCACCAACTACCAAATACGAACTACCAACTACTCATACCTCAACGCATCGATCGGATCGAGTTGGGCGGCTTTGCGGGCGGGGTAGAAGCCGAAGAAGACGCCGACGGCGGCACTGAAGCCGACGGCGATCACGACGGACAATGGGGAGACGAGCACGGGCCAGCCGTTGCGCCAGGAGATGAATTCGGACGCGCCCACGCCGACGAGCACGCCGATGACTCCGCCCAGCACGCTGAGCAGGATCGCCTCGATGAGGAATTGCGTCAGCACGTCGCTCCCGTGCGCCCCGATCGCGAGACGGATGCCAATCTCGCGGGTGCGCTCGGTCACGGAAACCAGCATGATGTTCATGATGCCGATGCCGCCGACGATGAGCGAGACACCGGCGATGCCGGCCAGCAGCATGGTCATCGTCTCGTTCGCGGCGGTCGCGGTGGCGGCAATTTCCTCCTGGGTTCGCACGATGAAGTCGGGATCGCGTCCCTTTCGCCGCTGCGTGAGCACGTCCTCCACGTCCTGCTTCACCTTGTCGAGGATGTCGGGACTGCTCGCCTGAATGAGGATGTTGTTCACGTTCGTCCGCCGCGAGATCCGCTTCATGTGCGACGTGTAGGGCACGAGGACGAGATCGTCCTGGTCCGCCCCATTGATGTTGTAGCCCTTCGAACTGAGGACGCCGACGATCCGGAAGGGGAGGTTCCGGATGCGAAGCGTCTTGCCGATCGGATCCTCGTCCGGGAAGAGCTCATTGACGATGGTCGTGCCGATGACGCACACCTTGGCGATCGAGCGAACATCCTGTTGGGTGAACATCGCGCCTTCGCCCACGGGCCAGCTCCGGATCTCCGGGTAGTCGGGCGACTCGCCGAGCACCTGCGTGTTCCAGTTCTGGCCGTTGGCGAGGATCTGCGAACGGTCGCGGATCTCCGGGCTGACGGCGGCGACGCCGGCGACATTGGCGAGGATGGCGTCAGCGTCCTCCGGCGTGAGCGTGACGGCGCCGCCGAAGCCGCTGCGGACGCCGCCGGCGTTGAAGAAATTGGGGAAGACCGTGATGATGTTCTGCCCGAGCGACGCCACCTGGGCCTGCACCTGCGCCTTCGCGCCATTGCCGATGCTGACCATGGTGATCACGGCGCCGACGCCGATGATGATGCCGAGCGCGGTGAGGATGGACCGCATCGCATTGCGACGCAGCGCGCGAAGGGCGACCCGGATGATATTCGTGAAGCGCATCGGTCGGTCAGGATTTTCCGCCGGCGATCAGCTTGGCCGCGGCATCGGCCGCCTGGAGCTTCCGCATTTCGACCTCGGCGTTGCTGCGGTTCGCCACGGGCTCGTCGCGCACGACCACGCCATCGCGCAGGATCAGGTTCCGCCGGGTGAAGTGGGCGATGTCGAGCTCGTGGGTGACCATGACGATCGTGATTCCCTGGTCGTTGAGCTGCTGGAAAACGCCCATGACCTCGACGGACGTGTGGGAATCGAGGTTGCCCGTCGGCTCATCGGCGAGCAGGACCTGCGGTTCGTTGACGAGCGCCCGCGCGATCGCCACGCGCTGCTGCTGGCCGCCGGAAAGCTGGTTCGGAAAATGATCGGCCCGATTGGCGAGCCCGACGATCTCGAGGCACTTGAGCGCCCGGTCACGGATATCGCGCGACGAGACGTGACGATGCCGGCCGTAGAGCATGGGGAGCTCGACGTTCTCGAGGGCGGTGGTGCGGGCGAGCAGGTTGAATCCCTGGAACACAAACCCGAGCTTGCGGTTGCGGAGGTCGGCGAGCTCGTTGCGGTCCAACTTTGCGATGTCGGTGCCGTCGAGGAGGTACGTTCCGCGCGTCGGCCGGTCAAGGCAGCCGAGCATGTTCATCAACGTCGACGTGCCCGAGCCGCTGGCGCCCATCAAGGCGACGAACTCCCCGCGGTGGATTTCGAGCGAGACCCCGCGCACGGCGTGCACGGGCACCTCTCCCGAATCGTAGATTTTGTGCAGCTCCTTGATTTCGACGACGGCCGGCATGACGTGCGCGCGCTGGACGAATGGTTGGGTTCCGACGACGGGGCTCAGCGCCCGCGGAAACCGGGGCCGCCGAAGCGCGGGCCTTGCTGGAAGGGATTGCGGGGGCCGCCGGACGACGACGAGGACTCCGGCAGCACGGCCGAGGTGACGACGGTGTCGCCTTCGGACAGGCCGCTGAGCACCTCCGTGTTCACGCCGTCCGAGATGCCGAGGCGAACGGAGACCGGCTCGAGCGTCTTCTGCTCCGTGCCCACGAGCTTGTAAACCGTGCGCGTGACGACGGCGCTGCGCTCGCCGTTGCCTTCCCGCCGGTTGCCGCCGCCCCGGCCGCGACCGTTCGCCATGAACCCGGCGATCCGCGTGATCTGCTCCTCATCGAGGCCCTTTTCGGCCGCGATCTTCTTGAATTTGTCGATCTGCTCGGGCGTGGCGGGGGTGCCCATCTGGATGCCCGCTTCGGACATGGCGCTCCGCATGGCGACGCGCCGCTCCTGTTCGGACAGCGTCCGGTTTTGGGGGGCCGATTTGTCTGCCGCGGCGGCCGAGGCCGGCGTCTTGGGAAGGAGCTCCGGGGGAATGCGCGCGCGCAGGGCGGCGTTGCCCAGCCGCAGCACGTTGTTCTTTTGCGCGATGATGATCGAGACGTTCGCGGTCATCCCGGGCTTCAGCTTCAGATCGTCGTTGGCGACGTTGATGATGGTCGCGTACGACACGACGTTCGAGGTGGTCGTCGCCGCGTTGCGGACCTGGAAAACCACGCCGCGAAATGTGCGGTTGGGATACGCGTCCACCGTGAACGAAACTTCCTGGCCCTCGGAGATGGAGCCGACGTCGGCCTCCGCGACGGCCGCGTTGATCTGAAGTTTGGTCAGGTCGTTGACGAGCGTGAACAGGACGGGGGCGTTCATGCTCGAGTTCACGGTCCGCCCTTTGTCGGTGTTGCGGCTGAGAACGATGCCGTCGATCGGCGACCGGATCGTGCAATGGTCGACGTCGAGCTTGGCGTTCTCGACCGCCGCGGTCCGGGTCATGAGGGTGGCGTTGGCCTGCGCGAGTTGCGCCTGGGCGGTGTCGAGGTCCGATTGGGACACCAGGTTCTTGGCGAAAAGCTCCTTGGTCCGGTCGGCGGTGATCGTCGCCAACTTGCTGCTGGCTTTGGCCGATTCCAGGTCCGCCTGGGCCTGCTTCAACCGCTGCTGGGCGGGCAGGGGATCGATCTGGGCGAGGACGTCCCCGGACTTCACTTTGGAGTTGAAATCGACGAGCACGTCCTGGACCTGGCCGGAGACCTGGGCGCCGATGTCAACGGTGACCACCGGCTGAAGGTCGCCGGTGGCGGTGACGGTTTGCGTGATCTCGCCGCGGGTGACCGGGATCGTCGTGAATTCCGGATGCTTGTCCGATTCGGAGTGCAGGTAGTACCAGACACCGACTCCCGCCGCGAGGACGAGGAGAGTGACAAGCAGCAGACCACGGGAACGTTTGGAGTTGGCCATTGCGAAAGAAGAAGCTGGGTGCGCGGCGGCTGGAGCTGGCGGATTCCACCGTGCAGGGCGGCAAAGACGCGGCGACCGAAAAAAGGTGACGGAATTCACGCGCTGGAGCGTTGGGGAATGGGAGTTGGGAATTGGGAGTTGGGGATGGGAGTTGGGAATTGGGGATTAGTAGTTGGTAGTTGGTAATTGGGAGTTGGTGGGGCGCCGTTGGGCGATAGCCCTCAGGCGTCGCGCCACGACCGGATCCCAGACGCGGACCCCGTAGGCAGCGAGCTTGCTCGCGCTGTCTGAATCGGTGCACAAGAGGCGTCCGCAAGCGGACGGCCTACGAGTGGAACGGCTGTGAACTGTCCACGAATCCCGTAGGCAGCGAGCTTGCTCGCGCCAGTTGCCGATGACGGCGACCCACCGGCACAACCCGCGCCCGCAAGCGGGCGGCCTGCGAGTATAGTCCAAGCCGCCAATTCCCAATTCCCAACTCCCAATTCCCAATCCTGACCCGGCGTCCGCAAGCGGACGGCCTACGACAAACCGCGTCCGCAAGCGGACGGCCTACGACAATACCAGGCGGGGCGCCAGGCCCTGCCGCGCCGGTCGGCCTACAACCGGCGTTCGGCGTACGCTTTCCTGAGCGCTTCGGCGACGTTGGGCGGGACGAAGTGCTTCACATCCCCGCCGTACTTCGCGACCTGCTTCACGAGCGTCGAACTCGTGTAGCTGAACTGCTCGTTCGGCATGACGAAGATCGTCTCGATCTTCGGTTGGAGGTGCCGGTTCATCAGGGCCATGTTGAACTCGAACTCGAAATCCGACAGCGCGCGGAGTCCGCGAATGATGGCGTCGGCCTTCTGTTCGAGGGCGAACTCGACCAGCAGACCGCGAAAGACCGTGACACTGACGTTCGGCAGGCGGGCGGTGTTGGGGCGGACCATTTCCAGCCGCTCCTCCGCACTGAACAGCGGGGCCTTGCCGGTATTTTCCGCGACGCCGACGGTGACACGGTCGAAGAGTTTCGCCGCGCGCTGGAGCACGTCCATGTGCCCGTACGTGATCGGATCGAAGGTTCCAGGGTAGATACAGTGACGCATGAGCCGGTGCTTCGACAAAACCGACAAACCGGATCGAGGCGATGCGTTTTTACGACTGCGGGGGCGGCTCCGAGCCGGAACCATACGGTCGAGAAACCACGAAGGGACACGAATTGACACCAATACGGAGCGAAAGGCCGAAATTGCGACAAGTGGGAGCCGGACGATCGTTCGGTGCGCAATTCAGCAACATCGAGGCGACCATTCTCTATTCGTCACCTATCCTGGTACCTTTGGTCCGCGTCCCGCGGCCGACCGTCGGGCGGTCAATGGGAGTCTGGCCCGGGTTCCCGTACCGTGCTCCGCGCTTGCCATTGAGCGGACACCGGGTGTTTTTCACTATCCCTGTCGATGTCGCTCCCCAATCTGCTCACCCTCTCGCGCGTGCCGCTGATGTTCGTGGTGGTCGCGCTCATGTACGCCGATTTCGCGTGGGCTCCGACGCTGGCATTCTGGCTCTTCATTGCGGCGGCTTTGACGGACTGGCTCGATGGGAAAATTGCCCGGCAGCGCGGCGAGGTCTCGGTGTTTGGGCGGTTCATGGATGCGGTGATCGACAAGGTGCTGGTGATCGGGATGCTGATCGCGCTCGTGAACGGCGACTACTTCATGGGCCACAACATGGCGGCCATGGTCTTGCTGCTGTGCATTCTCTGCCGCGAGTTCGCGATCTCCGGCTTGCGCGCCGCGACCGCGGCGAAGGGGCAGGTGGTCGAGGCGGATACCGGCGGAAAGGTGAAGACGTTCACCCAGTTGAATGCGATCGGCTGGCTGATGGGCGCCCGGATGCTGGCGGTCGATTATCGCGGACTGTTTGGCGGCGTTGATCACGCCTGGATCACCGGCGTCCAGGTGACCGGGATGGCGCTCTACGCGCTCTCGGTCGTGCTCACGCTCACGTCGGGCGCGGCTTATTTCCGGCGTCACGGGCACGTCCTGTTCGGCAACTGATGCAACACGAAAGCTGGCTGCGCCGCTGGCCGTCCCGGATGGTCGTCGCGCTGGCGACGCTCGGACCGCTGGGCCAAAAGCTGCCTGCGCCGGGGACATGGGGATCGCTGGCCGGTCTGCTGTACTTTGCCGTGTTCTTCCAGCGGGCGGGCCTGATCGGCAATGTCGTGGCGAGCGCCCTCGGGGCGGCGATCGCGGCGCTGCTCTGCGGCGAAGCGGAGGTCCGGATGGGGCGCAAGGATCCCGGCGAAGTGATTCTCGATGAGTTCGTGGCGATGCCGTTGTGCTTTCTCGGCTGGCCGCTGCTCGTTCACCGATGGCCGGTCTGGGCGGTGTTGCTCGGCGGATTCGCGCTGTTTCGGTTTTTCGACATCCTCAAGCCGCTCGGCATTTCGAAGCTCCAGAACGTTCGCGGCGGGTGGGGGGTGGTGATCGACGACACGGCCGCCGCGCTCGCGGCGTGCGCGACGCTGCATGTGGCGGTGATGGTTTTTGCCGTCCGCTAAGTGGCCGGGCGAAGTTGGGAGCCGGAACAATCCGGTGGAGAACCACAGATGGACAGGTATGGACACATATTGAAACGGGGTGGTGCGTGCGCCGGAGGGCCAAAATTTGACGATTTCGGCTACGATTTGCGTGGGGATGCTGAGGGCCAAAATCTCACGATTTCGACTACGACTTGTGAGCGACTGAATGGCCAAAATCTTACGATTTCGGCTACGACTTGCGTGGGGAGCGGCGGTCCGCGGCGTGATGCCTGAATATGTGTCGATTTTGGTGCATCTGTGGTTTCTCGACGGCGTTTTTTTGGGGCTAAGGACTCAGGCCGAAATCGATGGTTTGTTGTGGGCGCGGTGACCTCACCGCGCGAGGCGTGGCGGGCGCTTTTTCCCGCGCGGTGGGGTCACCGCGC
>DASZYH010000003.1:0-15415 GCA_035545515.1 Opitutaceae bacterium | reverse complement strand
GCACCCGGAGCGACAGCGGAATCTGCACCGGCCCCACGCCTCCCTCCAGTCCACACCATGAACCTGGATTCCACCCTCCCCCGCACCGCGGCGCTCCCATTCTCGCCGCATTGGTCGCAGCGGCTCGTGCTCGCCGCGCTGGCGCGCCTGCCGCGCGGTCAGCTGACCCTGCGCCTGCCCGACGGCGCGCAGCTTCAATTCGGCGAGCGCGGCGCCGGCACCTGGCACGGGGCCGCGCGGGCCCCGGCGGCGCGGGCGATCGCGGATCACGCGCGCATCGAGGTGCGCGACCGCCGCTTTTTCCAACGTTGCGTGCTCCACGGCGACATCGGTTTCGCCGAAGCCTACATCGATGGCGATTGGACGACCCCGGATGCCACGGCGGTGATTGCGTGGTTCCTGCTCAACCGGGAGCACGCGCCGACGCTCTCGGGATCGCGCGGCCGCGCCGCCGGCATCAACCTCCTGCGCTGGGTCAACCGGCTCGCGCACCGCGCGCGGTCGAATTCACGCCGGAACGCGGCGCGCAACATCCGCGAGCACTACGACCTTTCGAACGAATTCTTCGCCCGGTGGCTCGATTCCTCGATGATGTACTCGAGCGCGCTCTGGCGCGACAGCGCCACGACGCTGGAGGAGGCGCAGCGGGCCAAGAACGAAGCGTTGTGCGCCAAGCTCCGCCTCCGCGCCGAGGACCACGTGCTCGAGATCGGAACGGGATGGGGCGGCTGGGCCCTCCACGCCGCCCGGACGCGCGGCTGCCGCATCACGTCGTTGACGCTGTCGCCGCGTCAGCACGCTTGGACGGCGCGGCGGGTGGCGGAGGCGGGGTTGAGCGGCCGGATCGAGGTCCGGCTGCAGGACTACCGGCAATTGCCGCGGCACGAGCGCTACGACAAGCTCGTTTCGATCGAGATGCTGGAGGCCGTCGGCCACGAGTACCTGCGCACGTGGTGCCGGACGGCGGCCGGAGCGCTCAAGCCCGCCGGGCTCATGGCCCTGCAGTTCATCGTCTGTCCGGATGCCCGCTACCACGCGATTCGCACGGGCGTCGACTTCATCCAGAAACACATTTTTCCCGGTTCATTGCTGCTGTCGCTCAACCGGGTCAACGAGCTGCTGAGCCGCGAGGGCGGCTTCGTGCTCAACCAACTGGACGATCTCGGTCCGGATTATGCGCGCACCCTGCACGAGTGGGGCGAAAGGTTCGCGCATCGAACCGCGGAGGTGAAATCGCTCGGCTTTGACGACTGCTTTCTGCGGAAGTGGCGGTACTACCTCGCGTACTGTGAAGCGGCGTTCGCCCTGCGCCACATCAGCGTCGTCCAGACGCTGCACACGCGGCCGAACAACCTGACGTTTTGACCATGATTGTCGTCCTCCGGATCTTCTTTGCGATCGTCGGGCTGAGCATGGTCGCCGTCACGAGCTGGGCCGGACTGCAGGTGCCGCTCTGGTCGATCCCGCGTGCGGTGGGCAGCCATCCGTGGTTCATCGCCACGCTCTTCGACGCGTATTGGGGGTTTTTCACTTTCTTCGCCTGGGTGTGTTACAAGGAGACCCGGTGGCGCAGCCGGATCCTGTGGTTCGGGGCGATCGTACTGCTGGGCAACATGGCCATGGCGGCCTACGGCCTGGCGGTCACGCTGCAGGTTCCAACCGACGCGTCCCCGGCCGAGGTCCTGCTGCGCGGGCGGCCGGTCTCGATCGTTGTGCCGCTCCTGCTGCTGGCCGCCTTCGTCCTGGTCAGTCTCATCGCGGCAGCCGCCTGACCCCCGCCATGCTCCCGGCCCCGCTCCTCGTCTGGTCCGTCGCCGCGGTGGCGCTCGCCACCGGCTTTGCGCTCCTCTTCGGCTGGACGCGCCGCCGGGACAACTTCGGCTACGTCGATGTCGGCTGGGCCGCGGCGTTCACCGTGATTGCCGCCTGGTTTGCGGTGACGGGTCCCGCCCCCGGATGGCGAAGGGTCCTGGTGCTCGCCGCCGTGGCAAGCTGGAGCCTGCGTCTGGCGCTCCACCTGGCCCGGCGCATCGCCGCGCACCACCCGGTTGAAGATGCGAGGTACACCGCCCTGCGGCGCGCCTGGGCCGACCGCCTCGACCTCAAGATGCGGCTCTTTTTTCAGGGCCAGGCCGTCTCGGTGCTGGTCCTCGCGTGGCCGCTGTTTGCAATCACGAGAAATCCCGCCCCGAGCTGGCTGCCGCTGGAGATCCTGGGGGTCGGCGTGGTTCTGCTGGCAATCGCGGGGGAAGCGGTCGCGGATGCGCAATTGCGCGCGTTTCAGCGCCGCCACCCCGACCGCCGCGAGGTGTGTGCCGAAGGGTTGTGGCGCTACAGCCGGCATCCAAACTACTTCTTCGAGTGGCTCGTCTGGATCGGTTTCGCCCTTTGGGCGTGGCCGGCGCCCGGGGGGCCCGTCGGCCTCGCCAGCCCGGCGCTGATGCTGTTCCTGCTCCTGAAGGTCACGGGCATCCGCTACACGGAGGAGCAGCTCGAACGTTCGAAAGGGGCCGCGTACCTCCGGTATCGCGCCCGCACGTCGGCCTTCGTGCCCTGGCCGCCGCGGGACCGCGCCGCTCCCCCGCCCTGCTTATGATCGACACGCTGCTGGAAAAGGATCTTCTGCCTGACGCCGTGCTGCGCTACGGCATCCGCCGGTTGCTCGCGCAGCGCCTGCGCCGCGAGGCCGCCGAGGGCGGTGACCGCACGGCCGCGTTCGCGGCCGCCCTGTCGCGGATGCCGATCGCGGTGAACACGGATGCGTCGCGCGCGCAGCACTACGAGGTGCCGGCGGAATTCTACCGCCTCGTGCTGGGGCCGCGCCTGAAGTATTCGTGCTGCTGGTTCGAGCGCGGTGACGAAACGCTCGCGGCGGCGGAACGCGCGATGCTCGCGACCTACGTCGAGCGCGCCGCGCTGCGCGACGGCCAGGACGTGCTGGAACTCGGCTGCGGCTGGGGTTCGCTTTCGCTCTGGCTGGCGGAGTGGTTCCCGCGGATGCGGATCACCGGGGTCTCGCACTCGCGGTCGCAAAAGGCGTTCATCGACGACCAGGCGCGCCGGCGGGGCCTGCCGAACCTGCGCATCGTCACGTGCGACATGAACGATTTCGACGCCGCGCCCGGCCGTTTCGACCGCGTGCTCTCGATCGAAATGTTCGAGCACATGAAGAACTGGCCGCGGCTGCTGGGCGGCATCTCACGCTGGCTCAAACCCGGCGGCAGTCTCTTCCTGCACATTTTCGCGCATCGCTCCCTGGCCTACCATTTTGTGGCCCGCGACGAGACCGACTGGATGAGCCGCCACTTCTTCACCGGCGGGATGATGCCCAGCGAGGACCTGCTCCGGCATTTCCAGGACGACCTCGCGCTGCGGCGGCACTGGCCCATCAACGGCCGGCACTATGCGCGCACCGCGGAATGCTGGCTCGGGAACATGGAGAGCGCGCGCGACGAAATCCTGCCGCTGTTCGCCGACACCTACGGCGCAGGGCACGAGCGGAAATGGTGGGCCTACTGGCGCATCTTCTTCCTCTCGTGCGCGGAACTCTGGGGCTATCGCGGCGGCGAGGAGTGGAGGGTGAGCCACTATCTGATGGAGAAGCCGGCCGCCCCGCGGTGAGCGGCCGTGCGCCGTCGGCGAAATGTCCGCACCCCAAAGCCCCCAAAGGCATGGCCGCAAACCAGCCCCTGTCGGCGCGGTGCCCCCTCCGCGCGAGGCATAATGTCCGCACCGAAATGCTCCCGGACTCCCCCGTCTTCTCCGCGTCCGCGCCCTACCCGGCTCAAGCCCATTGGTCGGGCGGCGAGTCCCTTCACCGCCACCACTTCGTGCCCCGCCCATACCAGCCCGCTGGGGACAGCGGTCGTCACCTGCCGGGCATTGGCAGTTGAACTGCCGGAGCGGCGTCGGCTATGCAGTCGCCGATGGACGACACCAACCCGAGACTCGCCACCCGGCTGGCTTTCCTGACGGCCGGCTTCACGATGGCGTGCTGGGCGCCGCTGGTGCCGTTCGCCAAGGCGCGGATCGGAGCGGACGACCGCCTGCTTGGGCTGCTGCTGCTCGGGCTGGGCATCGGGTCGCTCATCGCGATGCCGCTGACCGGATGGCTGAGCGCGCAGTCTGGGAGCAAGCCGATGATCATCGGCGGCGGTCTCGGCATGTGCGTGCTCCTCCCGCTGCTCGCGACCGCGGACAGTGCGCTTGTGCTGGCGGTGGCGCTGGTCGGGTTCGGCGCCTCGCTGGGCACGCTCGACGTCGCCATGAACATCCACGCCGTGGAGGTCGAGCGCCAGGCCGGCCGCCACCTGATGTCGGGGTTCCACGCCATGTTCAGCCTCGGCGGCATTCTCGGCGCCGGCGCGATGACACTTTTGCTCTCGCTCGGGGTGACGCCTCTCGCCGCCTCGCTCGGCGCGGCCGCGTTGGGACTCGTCGCCATCGGTATCGCCTCGCCACGATTTCTGCCGGCCCGCGGCACGCCGACGCCGCTGGTGGCACCGCACGGCGCCGTCATGCTTCTGGCCGGGCTGTGCGCGATCTCCTTCTTGGTCGAAGGAGCCATGCTGGACTGGGGTGCGCTGCTGGTGATCGGAAAGCGACTCGTCGACGCCGCGCATGGCGGCCTCGGCTACATGCTGTTTTCGATCGCCATGACCATTGGCCGGCTGACGGGAGACCGGCTCGTCGCGCGACTGGGTGATGGACGCGTGCTGCTCTGGGGTGGACTCACGACCATCGCGGGCTTCGCGCTGCTCCTGACCGCTCCCGTCGCGGCGCTCGCGATGGCGGGCTTTCTTCTCATCGGGCTCGGCGCCGCGAACATCGTGCCCGTTCTCTTCCGGCAGGCGGGCAACCAGACTGTCATGCCGGTCGGGCTGGCGGTGGCGGCGATCACGACGACCGCCTACGCCGGCGTGCTGGCCGGTCCGGCCGCGGTGGGATTCGTCTCCCGCGCCTTCAGCCTGCCGACCGCCTTCTGGCTCCTCGCCGCCCTTTGGTCCCTCATTCCCCTCTGCGCTCGCTGGATCACCACCCCGCCCGCCGATCGATCAGCGGCACGCGCTCCCCGTCGCGCGTAGCCCGCTCTCTCGCGTCCTCGTAGTTCTCTTGGATCGACAGAAGCGAAACAGACACATCTGTGTTCATTTGTGTCGATCGGTGGTTCACCTGTGACGGCGTTTTCCCTCTGCGTCTCTGCGCCCTCTGCGTGAGCTGGATTGCGGCTTCAAACCGGGTTCACGCGGAGGCGCGGAGCACGCGGAGAAAGGCGCCGATCCCACGGCCACAAAGAGCACAAAAGGCACGAGAAGCACCCGCCGGATGTGCCGTGGGAGGCGCGGAAGGGACTCCGCGCCCTAGCGAGAGCAACAACTCACGTTACACCAGCTACGACGCAGGATCGTAGCCGAAGACGCGCAGCTCCTGGGCGCAGCGACAGGCCTTCGCGATGCGCGCGGCCCAGGCGATGGCGTCAGCGCGTGATGGCAGTTCGAGCACGGCGAAGCCGCCGTTGAGCGGCGGCGCCCACGGGTAACCGCCTTCGGCGACGGTGCCGTCCGCCGACACCAACACCGGCGGCACCGCTTCATCGATCCCGCCGCCGAAGACATAAACGCCGGCGGCTTTGGCCGCATCCATCACCGCGTGGGCGTCGCGCCCGACCGCCTCCCATTCGCCCTCCGGCACCACCATCGCCGCGCTGGGAAAGGAAATGAGATACTTGGCCATAGGCTGTGGGGGGAGTGGACGATGGGTGCCCGCAGGTCTGAATTTGCGCGAAGCGCGGAATTAGCCTCAACCCACGTGAGTCTGGCAAGGCGGTTCAGATCGCGCGCAGCCATCAAACGACAACCCGCACCAATTCCGTTGAACCACAGATCAACACATATGAACGCAGATGAGCACGCACCGGAGTCGTAGGCGGCCCGCTTGCGGGCGCTGAGTTCGTGCACGCGTGTTCATTTGTGCCCATCGGTGGTTTCTCGACTCCAGTGTTCCGGCTCAGAGCTTGGTGGAACGCGATGTCCCCATCGCGTTGCCCAGCCCAGCCTGATGAGGACATCAGGCTCCTCCAACCTTCCCGAGCTGAACCTTTCCACAACATCCGTGCTTGCGCTGGCGCACGGTGTTGGCACCTGTTCAACGAACCATGGGTCAGGCGAAAAAGAAACGCCACTGTCCAGCGGTCGCGCGCGATATCTCGGCCGCCGAGTGCGGCGAAAACCGGCAGAGCCGCTACGCCTGCCCGGAGAGCTGTCCGTTCAACCCGTTTTCGGCCGCCAATTACGAGCAGCAGCTGGAGATCGAAGACCGGCTCGATGCGATCATGCTTCCCGCCACCGCGGCCGATCACGGCGATCCGATCGCGCTGGCGAGCCGGTTCGAAACCGCCGCGCGGGCCAACCCCGCGCATGGACAGCACGCCGCCGTCGTGAACCACCTCTTCATTGCCCGCGATGCGTCCGGCCGGACCTTTGCCGAACGCTGGCTGGCGGGCGGAATGCAACGCGAACGCAACGACCTCCAGGTGTTCCTCCGCGGCAAGATGCAGATGCGGGTCGTCCTGCTCGAGATCCGCCAGATCGTGAACGACCGGGAATTTCTCGCGGTCGATCTCCTGAGTCCCGGATCCGAACCGCTGCGGTTCGTCGATCGCTCGCTCGCGGCGGTCGCGGCACGGTTCGCGACGCTGCTGACGTGGGCGTTTCCCATGCCGCATTTTTGGCGTACGTCCGGCGCGGCCGTCGATCTTTCGGACGTGGTGCCGCTTCCGGCGGCCGACGTGCTCGACACGTGCGTCCGACACCTGCATGGGCCGGAGGAACCCGACGCGCGCCGACGCTGGCTGGCGGACAATTTCGCGCGGATCGATGACGTCCTCCATGCCACGGGACGCGCGCGGCGCCGGGACATGCTCGCCGCGATGGATGCCAGCTTCGGCTCGGCGACGTACGACGTGCGCGTCACCCCCGCCCAGTGCCACGCGGCGCTCGCGGCGGCGGACGATGTAGACCGTGACGAGCTCGCGCCGGCCGAGGCGGCCAAGGGTTTTCAATCAGCGTACGTCTGGTTCGACCGGGCCAGGCGCGACGGCGTGCCGCTTCCTGGCCGCCGCGTGCTCGGCCGAATCCTGGTCGGCGCGAAGGAATTGAGCGTGGAGGCGCTGGGCGGAGCGCGACTCGACGACCTCCGTCAGAAGCTGGAAGACCGGCTCGGTTCACGCGTCACCTTCTCCCGCGAGCGACGCGACGATATCGCCGGCCAGATGCTGGCGCGCGAGCCGGAGTTCGACCCGGCGCTCGTCCCGCCACGGCTCCTGGAGAATCCGTCGCGCTTCGACATGGCATCCTCGCGGCTGCCCGCGCCGCCACCGGGAGTCGAACTGAAGGACTACGAAGCCGCCACCCGGACGGAGATGCAGCGGCAATTGCTGGATGAACCGGTGCCCGCGCTCGGCGGTTGCACCCCCCGGGAGGCCGCGGCGATTCCGGCGCGGCGGGCGGAGCTCGTGGAGTGGGCGAAAGGACTCGTGCGACTGCATGATCGCAACAACCTTCGCGGCGGCCGCACCGACGATATCAACGAGTTCATCCGCAGCCTCGGCCTCTCCGAGCTCGACGTGCCGCCCCCGCCGCTGCGGCCGATTCCCGAGGTTGAGGATGGTTCCGAGGGCGATGACGACGACTTCGACGACAATGACGACTTCGACGACGACGAGGACTTCGACGACGACGACGTGATCGAGTTGCCGGCTTCGCCAGGAGCCAAAGCCAATCCGGGCGCAGCTCCGTTATCGCACGAGCCGCTGACGTTCGATCAGGCGATCGAGCGGCTGCAAAAAGGCCATGAGGCGTTCGACACCGCTGCCGCTGCGATCGACGCATTGACGGAGGTCGCCCCGTCGCTGATCGACGACCTCGCGGAAATTTGCGAATCGAAGATGGGCGATGACGAGTTCACCAGTCTGGTCGTGTTCGTTGTCCAGATCTGGTTTGCACTCGTTCCACGCGGGGCGGCGCCGGCGCTGGACTTCGACGCGGTGAGAGAGGGCGTGGACCGACGGTGGAAACTCCTGGACCGCTCACACGCTCCCTCCGTCGCAGTCATCGAGAAACTCATGAGTGACTCTCCGCAACCGGATTTGGTCGCAGTGGTGTCGGCGAAGCTCCTCGAGACCACCACGAAGGGACCGCGCGCCATGCGGCTCTCCCCGAAGGCGGCGACACACGCACTGATCGTGCTCGTCACGTTCATCGCCGAACTCGATCGCGCCCTGCGCGAGTAGACGACGGACAGGACATGTACGCGGCGAAGATCCCGCGGAACGTCGGCACATGAAAACCCTGAGTTTCAAATCCTCCGCGGAATTTCGCCGTTGGCTGGAGCAGAATCATGCCACGGTCGATGGCATCTGGCTCCGGATCTTCAAGAAGGCTTCGGGCAAGGAATCCATCACGTACGCGGAAGCCCTGGACGAGTGTTTGTGCTTTGGCTGGATCGATGGCCAGAAACAGCCGCACGACGAGTTTTCGTGGCGGCAGCGACTCACCCCGCGCCGCGCGCGCAGCGCATGGTCGACGACGAACACCCAGCACATCGAACGGCTCGGCAAAGCCGGCCGGATGACCCCGGCGGGACTCGCCGCCGTGGAAGCCGCCAAAGCCGACGGCCGGTGGCAGGCCGCCTACGCCTCACCCCGCCACGCCGCACCGCCGGAGGATTTCCTCAAGGCGTTGGCCAAGGACAAAAAAGCCAATGCGTTTTTCGACACGCTCAACAAGGCCAACGTCTATTCGATCGTGTACCGCCTCCAAACGGCGAAGAAACCCGAGACCCGCGACCGCCGGATGAAGCTGATCCTGGCAATGCTCTCCCGCGGCGAAAAATTCCACTGAGGGGTCGGGCAGCTCTGTGCCGATACATGACCATGGGGTCACGCCGATATATGGATATTTTCTGTGGGCGTGTTGCTTTGAAGCCCTCACCCCAACGGCCGAATGTGCATATATCGACCGGACCCCGTTCCGAACCCCCGGTTGTCACAAAAACCAGCAAGTTTTTTTTGACGAGACCGACCCGAATTTAAGGCGCGTGTTGATGCGGGATAGATCGGTGACGCTCCGAGAAAGAACGTAATTGGTGGACATGCACGGGTTGATGTGCATATTCACATCCCATGTCCGAAAACCTGGATTTTTCAGACCGCAGAAATTGGGTTTGCTTCAATCTCCGCCGGGTTACGCGGGTGGTAACGCATTTGTTCGATGCGGAAATGCGCCGACATGGGATTCGCAGCACTCAAGGCTCAGTTTTGTTCGCGCTGCACGCTACCGGCCCGTCAAATATGGCAGAACTGAGCGAGGTTCTTGGCATGGAAAGAACCACGCTATTGCGGAATCTCCGCCCGTTGCAGAGAGATGGTTTGGTGACAGTCGAGGGGAGCGGACATGGCGGATACGTGGAACTTTTGCTCTCCGCCAAAGGCCGCAAGCAGATCGAAAAATTCGCTCCTGCCTGGGAATCCGCGCAAAGCACCGCGGTTCAGGTCTTGGGGGAAAAGCGCTGGTCGGCGCTCCTCGCCGATTTGGAGAAGGTCGCTGCCGCACTCAAAAATTAAGTCCCAACGCCCTTCATCCACGACACGGAGCCCATCACCATGAATGACGTCATCATCATCGGCGGCAGCTTTGCCGGTCTCGCCGGCGCCCTGCAGCTCGGCCGCGCCCGCCGCAAAGTCACCGTTCTCGATACCGGCCTGCAGCGCAACCGCTTCGCCGGCCACTCGCATGGCCTGCTCGGCCACGATCACAAGCCACCGATGGACATCCTAGCCGAGGCGCGGCGGCAGCTGGCGCGCTATCCCACGATCACGCTCGTCAATGCCCGGGCCGACAGCATCTCGGGCGCCATCGACGATTTCTCCGTCCTCACTGCCGACGGCGAAAGCCTTCGGGCGCGCCGTGTGATCCTGAGCTATGGCGTCGTCGACCAGATGCCGGATGTTCCAGGTTTTGCCGAAGGCTGGGGCAAAGCTATCGTGCCGTGTCCCTATTGCGACGGCTTTGAATTCGCCGGCCAGCATTGGGGCCTCATCTGGTCCGGCCCGCACTCGCACAATCAAGTCAGGCTGTTCCGCGACTGGACGGACAGATTGACGGTTTTCGCCGCTGGTCACGACATTCCGCCCGATATCCGGGCCGATCTGGCGCGCCGCAAAATACCTGTCGTCGATGGCCGGATCATCGAGATCGTCCATCGCGGGAGCCATAGCTCGACCGTCAAGCTCGATACCGGCCCCAATGTCGCGGTCGACATCCTGTTCGCGCATCCTCGCAACAAGCCGTCCGCAAGCCTGCATGAATCACTGGGCCTCGCCACGGCCAATACGCCCCTCGGCATCGTCCTCAAGGTCGACGAGCGCCGCGAAACCAGCATTCGCGGCATCTACGCGGCGGGCGACCTCGCCAACCCCATAACGCCGCCCTCGGTCACCCTGGCAATAGCGCACGGCGCGATGGCGGGTATCTCCGCCCAGCAGTCGATGCTGGTTTGATAGCACAGATTGGAGATGAGCATGGCCGCCGAATCGGACAGCGCGCGTGTGCGTTTCCCTCCGCCCTTCGTCTATCTGGGAGCGCTGCTGTTGGGGTTGGCGGCGGAGCGGTTCGTCGCCCTGCGCTCTTTCGGCATCGACCGGCGGTTGCTGGTCGCGACGGGCGCGCTGCTATTCGTTGCCGGCGCGGCGACGATGCTCGCGGCGGCGGGGCTGTTCCGGCGGCTCGGCACCCACATTCCGCCGTCGCAGCCAACAACCCTCATCGCAACGACCGGTCCCTATCGGTGGGACACGACCATGGGGTCAGGCCGATATATGGATATTTTCTGTGGGCGTGTTGGTTCGAAGCCCGCGCCCCAACGGCCGAATATGCATATATCGGCCTGACCCCGTTCAGAACCGTCGGAGCACCATTTGGGGAAGGGGAAATGAGCGGAACCTTTAGCGGGAACGTAAATACATACGAGACGATAAATGCCGATCTTTCCGGTGACGGATATTCAGAGTCGGTCTCTGTATCGATTGTGGATCCGAATGAAAGTGAAGTTTCGATTGATCGAGAGAGCATCAGCGCGGCTCTTAGTAGCCCGTTGAGCCAGGTTATCACATCGATTACTACAGGGAACGTCGAACCAACATTCGAATTCAATGGTGGCGGAATTCAAGTTGTGAATAAGGACGTTGACAAGTATGCGGACGGTGAACATGTTGGTAAATACATCGGCATTTCCGGCGAACTGGAACTTTCAATGCCACAGCAAACTCTCACAATTCCCGTCGGCTCGTTCGCGGATGTCGTGAATATTGAAGCTGCGTGTGTTGTAAATCAACTCGCTGTCAGTCTCTCAGCGGGTGGAGCTTACGATGAATCATCATCGAACTATGCGAGCCCAAGCATCACTTTAAGTGGCAGCGCTGATATTTCGGTGGGCGGGGGTGTGGCGGTGGGAGTACCAACAATCGTTACTTGCGACGTTGATGTGTCGTTGGGTGGACCGCTACGGGTTCAGGCCAACGGCCCGGGTAGAGAGTTCCCAGACCACGCTACAGCAGCTGGATCGATGACCGGAGGACCGCTCACTGGCTATGTAACTGTGAGTGCTGAATTTGATGGCATTACATGCAGTTCCTCGACACGTGTGTGCACAATCGGCAACGCGGCTTCCATTCCGTTCGCATGCGATCTTTATTGACTCGCTTTCCGCTTAGCAGACTGTTGTTGAGCGGCGCGGTGGCCGCGGGTGCTCGCTCAGTGACCGCGTCCGAACAGGCGTACGTTCCCGTTACGCTTCACGAGCAAGGATCAGTCTCTGTCGCTGTATCACTAATACAAATACGGCTAAAGGTTTATTCGCCACCAGTAATTATATTAAATGGGGCATGGCCGTCCAACGCAGGAGCATATCCTGAATGGTACAGAGCGCGTGAAACATACACTCATTTGAACGTGCACACGTACCGAGAATTCATCGAGTGCGTCAGCAAGGAGGTGATTGCGAAGAATCTGATTACAGAGCGTAAATTTGAAAAGCTTAAACAGAATTATGATGCAAAACGTGTCATTCCCGCGGTGGAATCACTACTCTGGAGCATTGACTGCCAATGGAGTGGACGGCATGTCGTAATCGTGGTTTCTGATCGTGCAGAACGCTTGGCGGTGACACCAGAAAACAACTTGTCGCTTAAGCCATTCGCGGTGACCCCTTATGAATATTTGGACGGGCGATGGAAAATGCAGGATTTGACCGCAATCGGCGACCTAGCGTATCTTCCGTTTGCTAGTCGTTCGGCAATTTCCGACATATTGATAGCGCGAAAGGGATTGGTCGCCCATCATCTTATTATTGCGGACAAGTAAACTACCATGCATATGCTTAGACAGTGTGCTGTTCTGATGACACTTTTTGTCTGCGACCGGTGTCTCGCGACGCTGGCGTTTGAGGCGATTGAGATACGGCAGACGATTCCCGAGGGCACGGCAAAGAGCAACGCAGTATTCCGCTTTAAGAATGTTGGAAGGACAGTGGAATATGTAACTCATGTAGTTGCCGACTGCGACTGCGTGACTGCAAAGCAAGATAAAGCCGCATACAGCTCCGGAGAAAGCGGTGAATTGATAGTGTCATTCCCACTCGCATTGACGCCAAGTAAGCAGTTTCACTTTGTTCAGATGTTCACTGATGTAGCTGGAGATCGACCGTACGAGGTCGACGTTGAAGTTACGCTAGTTCCACGAACAGGAACGGACAAGGTAGGTTCGAATGGGCCCAAAGCGAAATCAATATCCGCGAAGTAGCTCTATTGTACAGTGCTGCATCATGCGCTCTACGATAGCGGTCGTGGTGTTTGTCGGTGCATTATCTGCGGCAAGAGCGGAGTTGGCGTTTCTGCCAGACCGACCTGTGGTTGTCGGAGATTCTGAATCCGACACGCTCGTCACAAGTATCGTAGTTACAAACGGACACGACCATGGGGTCAGGCCGATATATGGATATTTTCTGTGGGCGTGTTGGTTCGAAGCCCGCGCCCCAACGGCCGAATATCCATATATCGGCCTGACCCCGTTCAGAACCGGCCTTTGAAAATCAAATGGTCGCCGATGCCGGGCAAAGCGAAGAGTTCCCGGAGCGTCCAACAGACCCAAAAATCTTTTTCGATAATGACCTCACCGAAGCCGAGCTTCTGCGACGCTGCCTTGTAGAGTTCGGCACGCTGCGGCGACGTGAGACGTAGGATGGAGTCCATGAGCTAAGCAGAGGAGACAATCCGCTGAATGATGGGCTGCATCCATGCCGCTGTCTTTGGCACAAGGTCAACCAACTCCGCTTTGGTGTCCGGATCGAGCTGCCGCTGTAGGCGTCCGATAATCGCGGGCGTCATCCCAGAAGCCCGAAGGTGGCGGATTGCCTGGATGACCAAGCCTGCGCGCGTGCCGGCACCGAGCAGATTGCGCGGAGCCGTGCGTCGAAAATCCAACACGAGTTTGCCCAACGGAATTTTACGCGGTGCTCCATCGGTCAGGATCACAATTTTTGCCGGCACCTGTTCGGACAGACGAAGCTGATTCGCCGCATAGGCCCCGGACACCTGCCATTGCGCTCCGGTGTCTTTCATCACGCCGCGCACCAAGTCCATCGGGTCTGGAGCGGTCTGCCCCAACAGTGGATGGGCCCGCGGTCGGTCATAGAAGCCACGACGAATGCGACGCAAGTCACCGTTTTTGGTCAGGCGCTCCAACGCCTTTCGAATCGCGGGAGGGTTCCCCACGTGCAAGAAGTCCTTGGCCGAAAACGTGGAAGCACTCTTGGTGGCTCGAATCGCCCTCAGTATCGATCGCTCAATAGCTTGTGATTTTAGCCGCTCGTCCATTTGTCACAACTTCTAGGCTGTTTTTGTGACATTACGAGACGAATTAGCCCTCGCTTTCGAAACAAAAACACGGATGTTTTTATTTCGATTCCTCAGACCCTGGAGCAGTTGCGGCGCGACGACGCGATACGCCAGGGGGACATTGAAGCGGTCGCAGCGCCTACTGAAATAGGCTTGGTCCTCGGCCCCCAGCGGCGTGCGTCCCACGATAGCCCATTTGTCCGGCCGCCGCCCGCCGCGCGAGACGCGTATTCCAAAAACGCTCACCGCAGCTTAAGCATCCAATTCGCGGCCGAGAATCTTCGCCACAAACTGCGCGCCGGCCGTTCCTGCTGCGATAGTCTGGCGAACTCGTTCCTTTACCTCCTGCACGTTCCCGTACTTCGCCGCCGCCGCCAGGGTCGCGTGGTACGCAGCCCATACGTCCAGCCCAGTAATCTCGTAACCATAGCCCTGCACCAGCCAATGCATGGCCAGGAGGCCGGCGCCGACCGCGAACGCCGGGCGCGTTTCGGCGAAATCGCACGCGGCGCGGGTCAACGTTTTCGGATCGCAGGGTGATCGGCTTGCGAAGCCGAGCGCCTCCTCGAATAGTCCGGCGTCCTTCGCGGCGGCAAACCACTTCCCCTCCTCGCCGGGCGTAGATCGCGCCAGGTCCATGAGAATGTCGCGTTCTGGTTTGTCCGGGTACTTCTTTGCGACGGCACGAAAAGTTGCCAGGTACGTGCCTCGTTGGTTTGCGCGAATTCCGTAGCGGGCGTACGCCTCATCCGCCCTCCCATTTGCGATCAACAATTCCTCGCACACCGCATCGATGTGCCCGTCGCTGGAGTAAGGGCCACGGGATGCTTCGGCGAATCGAATCGCGTCGTCGACTCCTCCCTTTGCGGCCATTGCCCGCACCGCCCATTTCCGGTTCCCCCAGAGAGCGTCTGCTCGAACCAGCTCGATCAATTCGTCGAACCGATCCGCCGTGAACAGGGCGCTGAGGCAGACCGCAGTTACCTTTGAGTAGCGGCCCGGGCCGGCGTTGGGACTCAGGGCATTGCGGGCGATGGGCAGGAGTCGATCCGCCCAGCCGGAGGCGACCACTTTCGAGCCACAGAGTGCACCGAACTCGTCGCCGAGCGCTTCGATGTAGGGGATATTGTCTTCCAAATACGCATCGAACAGTCGCTCCATCCAGGCCCCGCGTGTCTTCGCATCCGCGGGCGCCGCCGCAATGATGGGCACCAGTTCCCGGATCGCACCGTTGACGCAGGAGCCGATGGCACCGGAGGAACTGTCGACCTGTTCGATGGCCGCGGACAGCCGTTCGAGGAAGAGCACGGCGCCCTCGGCGGCGAGAACGGGATTCTTCTTGGCGACCTTTCTGATTTCCGCGACCGCCTGACCAATCCGCTCCATTGCCGGCTGCGATTTCCAGCCGAAGGCACCGCGCCGAAAGCGCGACTTGAACTGCCATGAATGCGATTCCGCTCCCGG
>DASZYH010000002.1:0-22830 GCA_035545515.1 Opitutaceae bacterium | reverse complement strand
GGCGCCCGGATCTCGAGTCACGCCGACATCCTCGCGCGGGCGTTGAAGGCCGGTGGCGTGAAGCCGGTCCCGCCGCGCGTCGTCAGCGGCTACGAGGCGTTCCTCGCCATGATCGCGAGCGGGTCCGGCGTCTCGTTGCTCCAGAAGAATCCCAGCATCCGCGCGATCAGCGGGCTGACGACGCGGCCCTTGAAGGAGTCGGGCCCGGAGCTGGTCGTCGAGGCCCGCGCGATCTGGCAACCACGCGAGTCGCCGCTGGTGAATAATTTCGTTGATGTCATCCGTACCCGCAACCGGGGCCGCACGACCGCCGCCGTTTCCTGACCTGCCGTGTCGTTGGCAGCCGATTCCTGCCGGAACGCCGGCGGCGCCTGGCATGGCCGGGTAGGCCGCGGCGTCCCTTCCGCGCCTCGGTGGAACGCGATGTCCCCATCGCGTTGCCTGAGCCATTCAGCCCTGTAGGCGCGGTGACCCCACCGCGCGGGAAGACGCGATCGCCACGCCGCGCACGGTGGGCTCCCACCTTCGCACGAGGCTTTGGCGGGCGGGCACCGCGCGCACAACGGACAAATCCGATCGACGTAGGCCGCGAGCTTGCTCGCGCCAGCGGTCTGCCTGCGATGGAGGCAGCCCGATGAGGACATCGGGCCCCACCAGCTTGGTCAGCTTCGTCCGATGGTGGCACGCGATGGGTCCGATGGTGGCACGCGATGTCCTCATCGCGTTGGTTTGGGATGAGCTGTTCGGAAATACATCCACTCGCTCACGCTCCGCCGGCGCCCGAGCGCTTTGGCGGACACAGGCGCGGCCACATCTGAGCTGATCCGGTGGCACGCGATGTCCCCATCGCGTTGGGTTGAGTCGAGCCTTCTTCTTGTAGGCGCGGTGACCTCACCGCGCGAATTGATGCGGGCGCCATGCCTCGCGCGTTGAGGTCCCACCGAGCCGACCACCGTGAAACGCTGACAAACTGAAAATCTGAAACGCTGAAAATCAGCCGCTGCAGCTTAACCGGTGGAGCCCGATGTCCTCATCGGGCTTGATGAAGCCAACGCGATGAGGACATCGCGTTCCACCTCCCTTCGTCTCCTTCCCATCCTTCGCGAGACAAAATGTTTTCTCGCGAAGGCCGCGAAGGGTTCGAAGGAATGCGCAGCGAACGGATGCGTCAATTACCTCGTAGCGGCAGGTGGTGCTCAGAGTCCTTATGGGTTGGACCGAGCTTAGCTGGTGGAGCCCGATGTCCTCATCGGGCTTGATGAAGCCAACGCGATGAGGACATCGCGTTCCACCTCCCTTCGTTTCCTTCCCATCCTTCGCGAGACAAAATGTTTTCTCGCGAAGGCCGCGAAGGGTTCGAAGGAATGCGCAGCGAACGGATGCGTCGCTCGCCGCTACAGCTCGCCATCCGCCGCCAAATTTTCGCTTGATCTCCTACAAATGTAGGAACTTTGTCCTACACCTGTAGGACAAACCCCGCTCCAACCGCCATGAGCCCGAAAATCTCGAGTGCCGAATGGGAAGTGATGACCGTCATCTGGGACCAGGCTCCCGTGACCGCGACCGATGTGTTCGCCGCCCTGCCTCCCGGGCACGGGTGGAAACAGAAAACGGTGAACACGTTTCTTGCCCGCCTGGTGGAAAAAGGCGCGCTGACGGTCGACAAGACCGGCAAGGCGCACGTGTACCGGGCGAAGCTGCCCCGGGCCAAGTGCGTGCAGCAGGAGAGCGACTCGTTCCTGCAGCGCGTCTTTCGCGGCGCCACGGGCGACCTGGTCCTGCATTTCTGCTCCCACGCCAAACTGAGCGATGAGGAAATCCGCGAGCTGGAGCACCTGCTCGAGAGCAAGAAGGGCCGCAAATGAACATGTTGGAGTCGATCTTCGCCGCGGTGGTCGACGCCTCGTGGCGGGGAGCCTGGCTGATCGCCGCCGTGCTGCTGCTACAGTGGGCGTTTCGTCGGCACGTGTCGGCTCGCGTCGTCCGTTGGCTGTCGCTCGCGCTCGTGCTGCGGCTGCTGGTGCCGTTTGCGATCCCGGGCGGCTGGAGTCCATTCCCCGCGCACCTGTTCGGCTCGCCGGCCTCGCAAGCGCCGAGTGCGCCGGTGGCGGTCGAGGTCCCCACCGTGTTGCCGGAAACCGCCGCGATGACGCCATCTGCGGCCGTAGCGCCATCGGCCAGACGTTCTCCGCTGTCGCCCCTGCCAGCCGCGGCCATGGTGTGGGCACTCGGAGCAGCGGTGCTGATCGTGAGCCGGCTGCTGGCTGCGATGACATTCGCCGGACGGCTGCGGCGGTCGAGCCGGCCGGCACCGGCTGCCGTTCTGGCCGAGGCGCAGCGGCAGTTCGGTTCGGATCGAATCCGGGCTTTCGTGACCGACCGAATCACTGCGCCGGCCCTGTACGGTGTGCTTCGTCCCCGGCTGCTGTTCCCACTCGGGTTGATCGAGCGGTTGGGCTCCGCCGAGCTACGGCTGATCATCGCGCACGAGCGCGGACACCACCTGCGGCGTGACCTGCTGATGCAGGAGCTGGCACGATTCGCCGCCGCGGTGCACTGGTTCAATCCGCTCGCCTGGGTCGCAGCTGCGCGGCTGCGCTACGCGTGCGAACTGGCCTGCGACGAATTCGTTCTTAGCGGCGCGGCGCGCGACGACCGCGCCGAGTATGGCGCGGCACTACTGCGCGTTCTTTCCCTCACGAATGGCACGAGAACCCCGCGGTTCGCGTTCGGGGTGGTCGAGTCGAAACAGCAACTCAAACGAAGGATCCAAATGATTGCCCACCCCTCGGCGGCCGCGCCGCTTCGCACGCTCCTGGTCTGTACGGTCGGATTCACCGCGGTCGTCGTCACCCTCACGCGGCCTTCGCGCGCGGCCGGGCCGATGCGTGTGCTGGCGGCGCCGAATTCGACCCCGACGGTTGCCGCCGCCCCGACCGGCATCGCGGAGGACAACCTCGAGCGGCTCTTTCCGAACGGGGTCGTCGCCACCGTCGGCGGCAAGACGATCACGGTGGCGCAGGTGCGCCGCGAAATCGCGCCGTTGCTCCCCCAGTTCCAGCGCGAAACGAAAAACCTGGAGGAGCTGCGTCAGCGGATCGGCGTGACCGAGAACAGCATCATCAAGGACCTCGTCGAACGGGAGCTTCTGCTCCAGGAGTTTCACACCCGCGGCCAGAACGATCCGGCCCGGCACATTGCCGCCGAATCAGTCGAGCAGGCCATCGATCAACGGATTCAGCGCGAGTTTGGCGGTGATCGCGACAAGTTCATGGCTTCCCTGCGCGCGCGGGGCATGACGATGGACGATTATCGTCGTCAGGTGGAAGAGGACATCATCTACAGCTACATGCGATCAAAGGAGCGGAAGCTGACCGGATATCACCCCGTCACGCCGCCGGATCACAAAGGCGCGGTGCATCTGCGGCTGATCGAGCTCGCGCGCAATGGCGAGAGCGATGCTGCGTTGCTGAAGCGGGCCGATGAAGTGCTTGCGCGCTTCCACCAAGGCGAGTCTTTCCCGGAGCTCGCCGAGCACCTGTCGGTCGACGCGCGCCACATACGCGGCGGCGATTGGGGCTGGGTCCGCGAATCGGACGTGAAGCCGCAGTACTGGTCGAGCATCCGCGATCTTCCGAAACACGAGGTCAGCGCCCCAATCCTGCTCCCCGAAGGCTGCTTCCTGCTCTACGTCGAGGACCGAGGCTGAATGCCGCGCGGCGGCGAATGATTACGCCGCTACGCCGGTGTCGTCCTCGCTTGAATCGAGCTTAGCTGGTGGAGCCCGATGTCCTCATCGGGCTGGATCGAGCCAACGCGATGAGGACATCGCGTTCCACCTCCCTTCGTTTCCTTCCCATCCTTCGCGAGACAAAATGTTTTCTCGCGAAGGGGGCGAACGATTCGAAGGAAAACGCGGCGAACGGACGCGCCGCTCGCCGCTACAGGCTGATTCGAGCCAACGCGATGAGGACATCGCGTTCCACCTGGCTCGCTGATCTAATTTCAGCGTGTCAGCTTTTCGCGCTCACGCCGCCGGCGTGGCCAGCGAGTTCAGGTACTCCTCGATGTTCGTGTAGCCGTCATGATCGCGATCGGCGTTGGCGTCCGACGCGTCGTGCGGGTTCAGGCCGTGCGCCGTCTCCCACGCGTCGGGCATGCCGTCGTGGTCGCTGTCCTCCGGCGCGGCACCGGACTCCAGCTTCGGCCAGCCGCCCACCTGGGTTTGCGAGTCGATGATCTTGCCGGTCCGGTTTCGGACATTTTCAACCAGCCGCGCGTCCACCGCGTCGCGCGTCGGTCGCGACGCGCCGACCGTCGCGAGCACCTCCTCGAGCGCCTCGGTCGCCGGCACGGTCTTTACCGGCGCGACGGCGAACGGCTGCGCCACGACGTGCACGATGTCCGGCAGGTTGGCGGCCCCGCGAATCACCGTCCGTTTCCCGCCCTCGACCTTGGTGAGCCCGAAGAACTGCGTGTTGTCCGCCGTCAGCGCCGGTTCGTCGTCGTACACGTTGTCGCGGATGTAGAATTCGAGGTCGGATGGCGCGGCGACATGGATCGGGTACTGCGCCGTGCTGCTCGGTCCGCGGCGGATGAAGTTACCGACGTAGTTCACGTGCAGCCGGCCCTGGGTGAGTCCGGACGCGGTGCCGCCGAAATCGTAGATCACGTTGTTCCGGACATCGAAGGTCGGGTACGGCGGCCGGCCGTAGTAGTCGCCGAGCCGCGGATTCCGGGCGTTGTTGTGGATCCAGAGGTTGTCGTGCCAGGAGATCGGGCCGTTGGCGCGCGAGAGCGAACCGTAGCCATGCGGTCCCTTGTGGTGCTTGCTCGCGTTGAGCGATTCGCCGATCAGGCACCACTGGATCGTGCAGTTCTGCACGTTGCCGGACAGCGACAGGCACTCGTCGATCGACCATGTCGCGGAGCAGTGGTCGAAGATCGAATTCCGCGCGCCGTTCAGGAAATCGATGCAGTCGTCCTCCTGGGCCGTGACATCCCCGAGCCGGCTGCGCAGGTAGCGGACCACGACGTCGTGCGTGGCCACGCCGAAGGTGTAGTCGCGCAGGCAGATTCCGCCGCCCGGCGCCGTCTGGCCGGCGATGGTCAGGTACGGATTCCGCACCGTGAGCCGCGATTTCAGCACGATCGTGCCGCCGACGCGGAAGACGACGATCCGCGGGCCCTCGGCCTCGCACGCGGCGCGAAAGCTGCCGGGTCCCGAGTCATCGAGGTTGGTGACGAAGATCACGCGGCCGCCGCGGCCGCCCGGTGTCGTCGCGCCAAACCCTTCGGCGCCGGGAAACGCGGGCAGGTTGCCCGGCTCGACGGCGAGCGCCGCGAGCGCGGTCGCCAGGAAACAGAATGCGAGGAGGAGAGAACGGGTGCGCATGGTTGTTCAGGGTAGCACGGACGAACGCAGTGAATAACGCACCACACGTCCCGACGTTGCGGGCAAAGTCCTGCAGCGTTGCCGCCGCCACCGGAGCAAAGGCGAACGCGGAGGGGCACCCGCAATCCCCGGTGTTCGATCAGGAGCGACCTGAACCGTTCAGCTCGCAGCCAGCGGGGCGTTGACCGACGCCGGTGGGGGCGCGGGCATGGGTACGAGATCGTGAAAACTCATCGTCGGCAGGGTCAGCATGGGCCAGGGGCCGCGTGCCGTGACTGCACAGACCATCTCACGAACCATTCCGAACAGAAGCGTGCAACCGTGCACAACGACCGTGCGGTCCCGATCCTTCTCCGGCACGGCATCGGAAAGGGTGAAATAGCCCATGACCTCGACCGATCCATGATAGCCCGCGTGTTTCTCGGCTGAGTCGAGCAACTGCACGATCAACGTCACCTGGAACCGCAGTGGGTTGTCGGCCGCGCGACCGGATGAGACGGTCGTGGCGATATCCTGATTCTTGCTCGGCGCGCCGCCAAGCTGGGCATTGACCTCAACGCGGCGGAAGAACGCCCGCTCAAGCTGGAGGACAGAAGGCTTCATCGGGATTCGGGATTCGGTTTCGTGGACCGGATGCGGGTTCTGCTGGCGGTGAGTTGTCGGCGGTCGCCAACGTCCACTGGCGAACATGCCGGGCCTCCCGCATCTCCGCGTCGGCGGCTTCGAGGCCCGGCAGCATCTCGGCCTCACAACGGAGAATGTCCTGCGCGGGGATCCACGCCTGGTAATTGCAGCTGCTTGCGGTTGGGAAAGTCGCGCGGGGAGCCCGGCCCCAATATTGGGTGAGGAACAAGGTCGTAATACATCCGCCGCCCGGCATCGCGGCCGCCGTCGCCTGGCGGATCTTCTCATCGTAGAGCTTCTCCTGAACCTGCCATGACTCCCAACGCGGAATGCTCGCCGCGCCGACGCCGAGGAATTCGGCGAACCGGCGCTGGCTCATGCCCAATTGCTCGCGTCGATCTCGAATGTCGCGCGAGGTGAGGAGTCCGTGTTTCCTGCGATACGCGTCCGCGACGCGAACACGGAGTTCGTCCAAATGCCCCGGCGGCAGGGTCTGCCACCCGCAGTGCGTGCATCGCAGGACCGGCATGGTGACCGTCAGGGTTTCACCGCGAAACTCCTGGATCACATCGCCCTCGGTCTCCGCAAACGCAGTGCCCCCGCAGTGCAGGCACTCGGGCGGGGTGGATCTATTTGTTTGGGCGGTCGGCATGGCAATCGACATGGTAGTAAAGGTCTCTTTTGAGAGCAAACTTGAGGTACATCCGTCGGCGAAAGGGCGGTGCTGTCCCAGGCAAAGGCCCAGAGTTCCGAATTCAGAATAGGGGATTCGTATGAGCGGGCGGGCGGGCACCCGCCGCGCCAGCATTCCTCGAGTCGATCTCTGGATATCTCCTCAAGGCCCTGAGCTATAAGTGATAAAAGTTCGGACTCGCTCTGAATTCCAAGCTCGTCCAAGTCGGCAACAAGGTGCTTGGAGAGCCCGATAAAGTAACGTCCGGCCAGGATGGCTGAGCGGGCCTCCGACAGCTTCTTGAGCAGCTCCTTATTGCTGGGCCGATCCATGCGATATGGGCAGTCATGGGGCTGCTATCAAATGATGGCAACTGGAGTTGGCAAGGCTTAACCCCGGCGCGGCCAGGGCCTGTGGGGCCCGGCGCGACCGAAGACCGCCAAGACCGCCGGTACCGGCCGTCGCGACTGTTTTTCCATTTCCGATCGGAGTCCGCCTCATGTGCGGCACCGACTGTCGTTTCCAACTTTTATTGCCTTAGCAGACGTGCGTCTCCATAAGCGAAACCCTGCCGCCGTCGTGGACAAGGGGCCGCGTTCCATCGTCGCACCGGCGGATCGGAGACATGATCACCTCGTCGGCACTCCAGAAAAGCTGCGCGACATCCGCGCTGAACTGCAGACACGTAAGAGGTTAAAACGCCTGGAGCGCGGGGCTCGATCTGTCCTTCGCGACCTTCCCATCCTTCGCGAGACAACAGGTGTCTTGCCGACGCACGAGTAAACGCCGCCCCTGATGTCTCGCGAAGGAGGCGAAGGGTTTGAAGGGGCGAGTCAGATTCAGACCCAATCCGTCGGGTCGACCACAGATGGACGATAATTGCCGGATCGGTGGAATTATGTCCAAATGTCCATTCGGACATTAAAACCGGCGGGATTCGGCAATTAATCCTGTATTCGGCAATTAAACCGCATCCGAGGCCTTAGTCCCCGGCCTCGTCCCGATGTCCCCCCCTTGAGCTTCCCGCTCCGGGAGGCTTCGCGCGAGGCCATCGTCCCGGGCCGGAATACCGTCGGACTGACTGCATCGTACCCCGACCTGGACACGTCCGGACAGGCCTGACCTCCCTGCTCCGCGAGGCTTCCACCCTGAGGGTGGCGGCCTCCCGCCCCCGCATCGGGACACGCCTTTTCCGGGGCGACCTTGTGCCGGGAAGTGCCGCCGCCAGCGCGAGCGCCTTCCTTATCGGGACATGCGTCGCGGCATGACCGACGCGCCGCCAAGCGGGCATTAGCTGTCGCCGGGAGCACGCCTCACGACCTCCGGTGCGGGCAGGCTCTGCGCCCTACCACCAACCCCCCCCCAGCGTCAGCTAGCGCAACCCGGCGGTTCGAGGGATTGAGGGTAGGGCGGCCAGTCCCTTGGCCGCCTGAACTAGATCGGCAAACCGGCGCGGAAGGGACTCCGCGCCCTACCCCGGCCGCGTCGAACCCCCCGGCCACTTGCCCGTCCAACTGCCGTCCCGCCGCGGGGGCTCGTCCGGGCTTGGGTCCTCGGGGTCTGCCCCGCCCCGTCCTGCCGGATTGGGGCTCAGGCTGAGGACCCGGCGCGGCCGTTATTTTATCCCGGAGTAGCCAGGTAAATACCGATTCGTTGTCGCCAATTCCTGTTGACCGGACCGGTCATCGTGGATGCCGTGGCGGGCCGACCGGTGATGCCATCGTCCGGCGTTCGTGCTCCCACGGAACCCCCTTCCCCTCGCTGGCCGGAAAGCTTGTTGAGGACGGGTCGCAAGGCCCAAGGAGGGTAGTCTGCCGCCCCTTTTTCCGATGAGCACCATAACCACGGTATCGAAGACGAACGAGCAGATCGTGGCCGAGTTCGCGGCTGCGTTCCAAGGGGTGAAGCCCGACCGGCGGGAGGCCGACCTCGAGCGCCTTGTCCCCTATCGGGCCGAGATCGGGAAGCTCCGCCGTCGCGGGCTGACCTGGAAGCAAATCGCCGACGGCATGCGGCGTCCGCCGATCAACGTCGCCGTGACGGAGCAGCTCCTGAAGTCGGTCTTTGCCCCCGCCCCGAAGCCCGTGCCAGCCCCGGCCTCCCTGGCCGCCGGCCTCCGTCCCGCCCGGCTCGTCCTCGACCCGGCGACCGGCCTGCCCAAACCGCCAAAAGCGGCCGGGAAGTGACCGGCGCGACGTTGAAGGAAGTCGGCGCCTCCGTCGCGGCGGCGTGACTCCAACGGGCGCGCGAGTGGTTTCTGGGGCGTTTGTAACCGCCGCCGTTTCCGGATTGCGGCGGTGCCCCGGCGCGCAATCGTTCGCGCCATGCCGATGAAACGCAGCGAATCGATCGATGCCTATATTGCGGCGGCGCCGGCCAAGACCCGGCCGTTCCTGCGGCAGTTGCGCACCACGATCCAACGAGCTGCGCCCGCGGCGGAGGAGACCATCAGTTACGGCATCCCCACCTACCGGCTCGGTCGCAATCTGGTCCATTTCGGAGCGTTCAAGGATCACATCTCGTTCTTCCCAACCTCTTCCGGAATCACGGCGTTCGCCAAGGACCTCGCGGGCTTCAGCACCTCGCGCGGCACGATCCGTTTGCCCTTGGATCGTCCGCTCCCGTTGCCGCTGATCCGGAAGATCGTCGCGTTTCGGGTGAAGGAAGAAACGCGGTAGAGGATTTGGTCGGGCGCGGAGTCCCTTCCGCGCCTACGCGCAGGTGGTGCCCGCTGTCCGCAGCGGGCTGGACGAGCAACGCGCTGGGGACATCGCGTTCCACCAACTGAGCAACGCGATGGGGACATCGCATTCCACCTGGACAGTGGTCCGTCGCGGGGGAGCTGTGCCGAATCGACGGTAACCGCGCGTTCGAGCGTCTCAGCTCTTGCCGGCGGTCTTGAGGGCGTCGAGGACGGTCGAGGCGGTGAGAATTTCCGGGAGGACGATCGGCTGGTCGCGGCCGGGGACCCAGATCAGGTTGAACGGCACCGCGGAACGGCCATAGCTCGCCAGCGCCGCGGTGATCCGCGGGTCCTGGTTCGTCCAGTCGGCGCGCAGCGTCGCGATGTGGTGATCCGCGAAATATTTCAGCACCTGGTCATCGTGGAAAACCAGCCGCTTGTTCGCCTGGCAGGTCGCACACCAGCGGGCGGTGAAATCCACATACACGATCCGGCCTTCGTTCCGGAGCTTCGTCACCTGATCGGGACTCCATGGCTGCCAGTCGATCGCGGTCGCCGCGGCGGCGCTGCCGGGCGCGGGGAGCGGACGCGGCCAGCCGACCCACAGGCCCAGCGCCCCGACCAAAACCAGGCTCGCCACGCCGAACGACACGCGGCCCGCGCTCGCGCCGGGCGCCGTCCAGCGTCCGTACATCCACACCGCGAGCGCGACGACGACGAGGCTGAACAACACGTTCCGGAATCCTTCGTCACCCGTCTGCGCGGCGAGCACCCAGATGAGATAGGCGGCGGTCGCATACAGCGGGAACGCCATGATCTGCTTGAAGGTTTCCATCCACGCGCCGGGTCGCGGCAGAACCTTTACGGCCTGCGGGAAAATCGAGAGGAGCAGGTACGGGGTGGAGAGTCCGATCGCGATCGCCGTGAAGATGGCGAACGAGGCGCCGGCCGAAACCGCGAGCGCGGCGCCGAGTGCCGGCGCGAGGAAGGGCGCGCTGCAGGGCGTCGCCACCACGGTCGCCAGCACGCCGCTGAAGAAGGAGCCGGCGTATCCGGACTTCGACTGCAGCCCGGAGCCGACCGCCGTCGCGCGCAGTCCGAATTCGAACACCCCGCTCATGTTCATGCCGAACACCAGCATCAGCACGGTGAGCCCATACACGAAGGCAGGCGACTGGAGTTGGAAACCCCAGCCGAGCTGGTCGCCGCCCGCCCGCAGGGTCTCGAGCACGCCGGCCAGGATCCAGAACGAGACCAGGACGCCGGCGGCAAATGTCAGCCCGTGCGCAATCACGCGGCGGCGGTCGTGTCCCGCCTGGTTGACGAAGCCCAGGATCTTGATCCCGAGGACCGGAAACACGCACGGCATCAGGTTGAGGATCAGTCCGCCGATAAACGCGAGGAGGAGCGTGGCCGCGAGGCTGCCGGCCGGCGGCGGAGTGCTGGCGGCCGAGGCGGCGTTGCCGGCGGCGGGCGGCGGGGAGATCGCCGCGCCAAACGGCACATCGATCGCGAGCCCCGGCAGCGATCCGTTGTCCAGCCAGCCGTTGGCCGAGCTCAACACGCCGGTCAGCCGCGTCGCGTTTTGCGGGCCATCGGCGGCAATGGGCAGCGTGAGCACGACTCCGCCGTTAGCCGTCGGCGTGGCCGCCTGCGGCTGGTCGTAGGCGATCAGCCCGTCGGTGGAGAAAAAGCGCAGGTCCGTCGGCTGGTGGGAGGTTTGCGACGTCGGCACGACCGAAACCGTGACCGTGTTGCCCGCCCGCGACGCGGAGACCTGCCAGGCCTGGTCCGCGCGCGGCAGGGCGGCGACGGCCGCCCGGATTTTTTCGCCCCAGGCGGGATCCGGATCTGCGGCCTTGCCGGTCACCGGCAGGGTGAGCGTCACCTCCGCGCTGCCGGGCACGCACACGTCCTGGCACATCAGCCAGTCGACGTTCGCGTTCAGGGTCACGGTCGAGCCGGGCGCGAGGTCGGTGGGTGGCGTGAGCACCACCGGGAGCAGGACTTCGCCCTCGTAGCCCTGGCCGATGATGGTGCCGGTGTGGTCCGTCAGGACCTTCGGCACCGGCCAGAGGATGGGCCCCGCCTTCCAGCCGGGCGGCAGCTTCCAGTTGATCGTGGTCGCCAGTCCCGTCCCCGGGTTGACCCAGTAGGTGTGCCAGTGCGGATCGTGGACCAGCCGGAGCGCGACCGTCAGCTCATGTCCGGGTTGGACGGACGTATCCGCGGCGACGAGCGACGCTGCGACGTGGGATCGCCCGCCCCCGAGGAAGGAGTTGGCAGCCCGGCCGAATGGCGCAACCCAAAGGGACAGGACGAGAAACAGCAGGACGCGGGCTGGAAGCATGAGGGCGGATAGTGGTCGTTTTTCGTGCGAGGCGCAAACGTCGAGGTTTGTTCCCGGATCGATGCGTTATGATCGTAGGTCGCTCCGCCACCGCAGGAAAAAAACCGTAACGCGACCGTTACGACACGAAACCCAGCGCGGCTCTGCCGCCACCGAAGCTCGAAGCGGAGAACAATGCATTCTTGTGGGCGGGGTGCCCTCACCCCGCGAGGCGCAATGTCCGCATCTTCCCGCGCGGTGGGGGCACCGCGCCTACAACGGACTGATTCCGCGTCTCGAGGTATCGGGGAATCGTGTTTTTTCGGCGCGATTCCGCCGGTTAGTATTGCGAAAGGCGAAATCGGAAAAGTGGGAAATCGGAAGATCGGAAAACGCGGAAGACGGGGAATTGGAAATGCGGAAAATCGGAAGAGCGGGATACGGACGGAAAGGCGAAAGGCGAAACGCGAAACCTGCGGAAGGCGGAAGGGGAGCGTGGAGGGCGATTCAGTTGTAGCCGAAATCGTGAGATTTTGGCGGGTTCGTTCGAATCGCCGCACCCGGCGCTGCGACCGATCGGTAGGGCGCGGCGTCCCTTCCGCGCCTCCTGCCCGCAGGGGCCTGCGTTTCTTTCCGCCGATTTCCTCGGGGAGCCTGGCCCGCGGTCGAAAATCACTTCTCAAACCCGGCCCGATCGGGCAAATCACTCGTGCTCCAACGCGGCACGCGCCGAACCGTCAGGGTCTTGCGACGGGCCATCGTGGCAGCCAGCACCATCCATGGCCTCTGTACCCCGGACTGCAACCGATGCATCCGCGGCTCCGATCGCCCGCGGGCGATCGTGGTCCGCGTGGTTGACGAGCAAGGGCGTGGCCGCGGCCATCCTTGTCCTGTTCTACGCGCTGCTGCTGGCGAGCGTGCGCGAGAAGAGCATGACGGTCGACGAACTCGGCCACGCGACCGCCGGCTACACGTACTGGAAATTTGGTGACTACCGGCTGAACCCGGAAAACGGGATCCTCCCGCAGCGGCTCGCGGCCCTGCCGCTCCTGCTGATGCGGGTGACGCCGCCGGCGCGCGATGCGGCGGCGTGGCAGTCGGCGGACGGCTGGAGTCTGGGGTACGAGTGGTTTTATCGGATGGGCAACGACGCCGACCGGATGCTGTTCGCGTCGCGCTCCGCCTGCGCCGTGCTCGCGGTGGCGCTCGGCGCGCTGGTCTGGTGGTGGTCGCGGAGACTCTTCGGTCCCGGTGGCGGGCTGATTTCGCTCGTGCTGTATGTGCTGAGCCCGACCGTGCTCGCCAACGGGCCGCTGGTCACGTCGGACCTCGCCCCCAGCCTGTTCTTCGCCGCGACCACCCTCTGCGTCTGGCGGATGCTGCATCGCCTGACGATTGGAACGGTCCTGTGCAGCAGCCTGGCGGCCGCCGGTCTGTTTCTCTCGAAAATGTCGGCACCGCTGATCCTGCCCATCGCGGCGACACTGTGCGTGGTGCGGCTCGCGCGCCGCGAACCGCTGCCGGTGAGCGCGGGTGGACGGAACTGGAACCTTACCGGGCGCGGCGCGCAGGCCGCGGGCTTGGCGGTGGCGGGTGCGGTTCACGTCGTCGTGATTTTCACGCTGATCTGGGCGGCGTACGGTTTCCGGTATTCGGCCTTTGCGCCGGGCGATCCGGTGCCGGGACATTTCGGGATCTCGTGGGCAACCGTGCTGCAGAAGCCGTCGCCCGAGGAGTTGGTCACGACGCTTCACCTCACGGAGGCGCAGAAGGCGAGGGTGGAGCCGCTGCTGAAGACCCCCGAGGGGATGCCGGTCGGCTGGAGTTTCGACGTGATGCGCGCGTTCCAAGCGCTGCGCTCCGGCGGACTCACGTCCGAACAGGCCGCGGCGTACGACGCATTCTTGGCCGCGCCACCGACGTCGCCGGTCGCGCGCTGCCTGGCGGCGGTGGCGCGCGGGCGGCTGCTGCCGGAGGCGTTTCTCTATGGCTACGCCCACGTGTGGCGGTTCTCGCAGACGCGGGCGGCGTTCCTCAACGGCGACTACCGGCTCGCCGGATGGCGGACATTTTTCCCGTACACGTTTCTCATCAAAACGCCGCTAGCGTTCTTTGGGATCGTGGTGCTGGCGCTGGCGGCGCTCGCGCGGTGGCCTGGCGCGGGAGCGAGCGACGGCGGCGCGGGAGCGGGAGCGGAGTCGGGGAGGGGCGGGATGTCGTACGACACCATTCCGCTGTGGGTGCTTTGGGTGGGATATTGGGTCGTGCTGATCCCGAGCCACATCGACATCGGGCACCGTCACATCCTGCCAACCTATCCGCCGCTGTTCGTGTTGTGCGGTGCGTGCGTCGCCTGGTTGCCTGGGGGCGCACGGACGGCTGCGGCGGCGGTGGTGGACCGCCGCTGGCGGACGGCGTTTGCGGGCATCACGGCGGCGCTGCTGCTCTGGCTGGGGCTCGATGCGTGGGCGCACTACCCGAACTACCTGGCGTATTTCAATCCGATCGCCGGCGGGGAGGCGCACGCGTACCGGCACCTGGTCGATTCGTCGCTCGATTGGGGGCAGGACCTTCGCGCGGTGAGGGCCCGGATCGACTCCGGCGCGCTCGCGCAGCCGGTATACCTCGCGTATTTTGGGAACGGCAGTCCGAAGTACTATGGTGTGCGGGCGCGGCTGTTCCATGGCAGCCCGGGTTGGGATGAGACGGACGAGCCCACCTTCAAGATGGTGATGGTGCCGGCGGCGGGCATGGCGAGCGCACTGAGCGAGGAATTGCGCCGACACCCGGACTACGATCCGAACCTGATTGGACACTGGCAGTCCGGCGACCAGGTCCGGGCCATGCTGGTCAAGAAGGCGTCGGCGCTGCGGCTCGGGGCGGGTACGTACTGCATCAGCGCGACGCTGCTGCAGACGCTCGAAAGCTCGGTGAGCAATTGCTTCGGCCCGTGGAATGCGCGTTACGAAGGGGCCTATCAGGAGCTCGCGAAGGTGGTGGCGCCGCTGCTCGATGATTCGCCGGCGGTCCGGCGGGCGGCGGTGGTCACGCGTTCGCCCGACGCGTGGCTCGCGCTCTGGCGGATGTACGATGAGTTTCGATTCGGCCGGCTGGCGGCGTACCTGCGGCACCGGGAGCCGGAGACAACGGTGAACGGCTCGATCCTCGTGTATCGGTTGACCGACGCGGACCTGAAGCGGGCGCTGGAGGGGCCGCCGGCCGAACTCGGCCGCGACGTGCCGCGGGAGATTGAGGACGCCGCCGAACGGAAGGCGGAGTGATGGTGGGCGCAAGGGCGCTGGACGCGGTGCGGGCTCCGGGGGCGTGTTCGACGGGGGCGCGGCTGTGGAACGCGCGGCGCGGCGTGCGCGTGGTTCGCGTCACTCCGCGCCGCGGACTTGCTCACAGCACTCCCTCTCCGCTTTTCCCGGGCGACAAGGGACCGCTGTGAACAAGTCCGGTTATCCCATACTGGGACTCCGCTCCCAGCCGCGGCGGGGTCAGGCGACCCCGCTCTGCATCGAACCATGGTGCGGAAGGGACTCAGCACCCCACCGGCGGCTACGACTCTCGTTCCACTGCTCTAACGTGACGTTCGACTGTTCGACTGTCCGAGCGCACACGTGGCGCTTGCGCCGGGTTTCCTCCCTCCCAACGTTCGGCGCGATGAAAACACGCGAGTTCGGACAGACGGGCCGGAAGGTGAGCGAGGTTGGGCTGGGCACGTGGCAGCTCGGCGCCAATTGGGGCAATGTCACGGATGAGGTGGCGCTGGCGACGTTGCGGGCGGCCTGGGAGACGGGAACGACGCTGTTCGACACGGCCGACGTGTACGGCATGGGGCGGAGTGAGATGCTGATCGGGCAGTTTCTGAAGGAGACGCGGGCGCCGGTGTACGTGGCAACGAAGCTGGGGCGGTTCAGTCCGCCCGGCTGGCCGGAGAATTTCACGCGGGCGGGGATCCGGCAGCACACGGAGGCGTCGCTGAAACGCCTCGGCGTGGCGGCGCTCGACCTGACGCAGCTCCACTGCATCCCGTTCGACGTGCTGAAACGCGGGGAAGTGTTCGAGCACCTGCGCGAGCTGAAACGCGAAGGGAAGATCCGCGATTTCGGGGTGAGCGTGGAATCGATGGAGGAGGCCGAGTTCTGTGTGCGCCAGCCGGGCGTCGCGTCGCTCCAGATCATTTTCAACATTTTCCGGCAGAAGCCGATTCAGACGCTGTTCGCCGAGGCGAAACAACGGAAGGTGGCCCTGCTGGTCCGGCTGCCGCTCGCGAGCGGGCTGTTGGGGGGGAAGTTCACGAAGGCGACGACGTTTCCGGCGGACGACCACCGGAATTTCAATCGCGACGGCCAGCAGTTCAACGTGGGCGAGACGTTCGCCGGACTGCCGTTTCCAAAAGGCGTGGAGCTGGCGGATGCGCTGAAACCGATGGTGCCGGCGGGGATGAGCCTGGCCGAGATGGCGCTGCGGTGGTGCCTGGATTTCGATGCGGTCAGCGCAATCATTCCCGGGGCGAAGAACCCCGACCAGGCGAAGGCGAACGCGCGGGTCTCCGACCTGCCGCCACTCAGCCGTGAGCTACACGCGACCCTCGCCGACTTCTACACCCGCGAGGTGGCCGCGCACATCCGCGGGGCCTACTAGGGGAATGGGGTCAGGCCGATATATGCATATTTCCGTTGCCCTGGCGAATACGACGGGTAGACCACGCCGGTGGCTCGGCGCCTGAGAATCCAGTATCCGGGAGCGACTTACCATGTGATCAACCGTGGTAACTACCGGATGGATATCTTCGACAGCGTCGGTGCGGCTCAGGCATTTGAGACCACGGTCGATGAGGCATGCGGAAGGTTCGGCTGGGTGGTCCACGCGTATGTCCTCATGCGGAACCACTTCCATTTCGCCCTGGAGACGCCCGAGCCGAACCTGGTCGAAGGGATGCACTGGCTGCAGAGCACGTTTGCGACGCGGTTCAATCGCTACCGCCAGGAGGCCGGACATTTGTTTCAAGGCCGGTATCAATCCCTGCTGATCGAGGATGACGCGGCGCTATTGCGGGTGGTCGATTACATTCACCTGAACCCCGTTCGCGCGAAAATCGTGCCCCTTGAACAGGTTGGAATTTTTCGCTGGAGCAGTCTGCGACGGTTCCAGCGCGGCTCGGGCGATCGTCCGAAATGGCTGAGTGCCGTCAGGTGGATGGGAGCCCTGCAATTGGCTGATGATCCGGAGGCGTGGCGGCCGTATGCCGAGCACCTCGCCGAGGTAGCGGCAAAGACGAATCCCGACCACGAGGGAGCCGAGCTGTGCCGCGGTTGGGCGATTGGCACCTCAGGCTGGCGGCGGGCGCTGGCAAAGGAGCACCAGCATCTTGCACTGCAGCGAGGCGTTTCGGCGCACGAGATCCAGGAATTGAAGCATGCGCGCTGGGCGGATGCGCTGGAGACGGTGCTGCGGCAGGCGGGAAGGGACGCAGAGTCGCTAAAGACGTCGCGAAAAGGGGTTGCGTGGAAGCGAGAGGTCGCAGCCGAGCTGAGGAGGAGCGTCGGAGCGCCGCATGGGTGGCTCGCGGAGCACCTGCACATGGGAACGGCGAATTCGGTGCGGGCGTGGCTGAACGAGAGGCCACAAAAAAATATGCATATATCAGCCTGACCCCATCTGGAGGGCGGACTTGATGGTGGCGACGAGTTCGGGTTCGCCGTAGGGTTTGTTGATGATGGTGGTGACGCCGAGCTGGCGGAGCTGGCGGCGGTTGTCGTCGTCCGGCGACGGGGCGATCAGGCCGGACATCGCGACGATCGGCAGTTTCGGGTAACGGCGGCGCACTTCGGCCGCCAGGCGGACGCCATCGAAACGGGGCATCATCACATCGGTGATCACGAGCGCGATGGCGTGATCGTACTGATGGAGCAGCGCCATGGCCGCCTCGCCGTCGACGGCCGTGAGTGGAACGAAACCGTGGCGGCGAAGCACCGATTGCGCGACCGTCAGGATCGCAGGCTCATCATCGGCCACCAGGATGTGTTCACCGTGACCGAACTGCTTCGTGATGCCGGGCGACGCCGGCGCGGGCGTCGCACACGTCTCCGTCGCCGCGGGCAGGAACACGCGAAACTCGGAACCGCGCCCGAGGCGACTGTTGACTTCCACGAACCCGCCATGGCTGCGCACGAGGCCGTGCACGGTCGACAGCCCGAGCCCCGTGCCGCGACCCCGCGGCTTCGTCGTGAAGAACGGCTCGAACAGGTGGTCGAGCACCTCGGGTTTCATGCCGGTGCCGGTGTCGATCACCGCGATGCAGACGTATTCGCCCGGCCGGGCCGACGGAACAAGCCGGAGCTCCTCCAGGCCCATGCGCCGATTCCGAACCTCGATCGTGAGGGTGCCGCCGTCCGGCATCGCGTCGCGGGCGTTGACGGCCAGGTTGAGGAAAACCTGGTGAAGCTGCGTCGGATCGCCGATCACCGCACGCGCGCTGGCGGCAATCTCGAGACGATGCGTGATGTTGCGCGGGAATGTCTCGCGAACGAGCGTACTGAGCTCCTTGAGCAGAATCTTCGGCTCGACCGCCACCCGCTGGCCGTCGGCCCCCCGCGCAAACGTGAGGATCTGCTGGACGATGTTGCTGCCGCGTCGCGCCGCCGCCTCGATCGGGTCGAGCAGCGACCGGTCCTCCGCCGTGTTGTAGCGCATTTCGAGCAGGCCGGTCGACAGGAGGATCGGCGTCAGGACGTTGTTCAGGTCGTGCGCGATGCCGCTCGCGATCAGTCCGACGCTCTCCAGCCGCTGCGCGCGGAGCAACCGCTGCTCGAGCGCCTTGCGCTCCGTTACGTCCCGGGTCGTCGCGTAGATCACCGACTTCCCATCGAGCTCCACGCGTTTGGCCCGGACCTCGACCGGGAAGAGGCTGCCGTCGGCCCGCCGGTGCGTCGTTTCGAACAGCACCGGGTCGTCACCGATGGATTCCTGGCGGGCCCGGACCTGCTCAGCCGTGAATTCGGTGTTCCAGTTCGAGATGCTCAGCGAGCGGATCGTGTCGCGGGTGAAACCACGTTCGCGCAGAAAAATCTCGTTTGCGTCGAGCAACTGGCCGTCGAGATCCGTGACATGCACGCCATCCACCGAGACATCCAGGAGCGCCCGGCATCGGGCCACTTCGCTCGCCAGCGCCTGTTCGGCCGCCCTCCGCTCCGTGATATCCCGCGTCACACCGAGGATGGCGACCGAGCGGCCGCTGTCGTCGTAGAAATCGGTCGTATGCAGCTCCGTCCAAACCCGGGTGCCGTCGGCGCGGATCTGCTCCAATTGGACCAGGCGGCTCCCCATCCTGCCCGACGCAGCCACGTCCCGGATCGCGCGCTCGATCTCGCAACGCGCGAGGGCCAGCGATTCGGGCGTGAGGAACTGCGCCATGTCCATCCGCAGCATCACCTCGGGTCGATAGCCGAGCAGCCGCTCGATCGATGGGCTGATGTACTGGATGCGTCCCTCGGGCGAAAGGATCCAGATGACGTCGAGGCTGTTTTCCGTCACGAGCCGGTACAGATTCTCACTGCGCCGCAGCGCGGTTTCGGCCGCCGCGCGCTGTTCCCGCTCGGCGATCGCCTCGATGCCGTATTCGAGATCCGCCGCCAGCTCCGTCAGCATTCCCATCGTATCGGCGGAGAAGAACCCGAGGGAATCGACGCCGACCACGAGCACCATGGGGGCGTCGGAGGCGGGATAAAGCGGGATGGCGGCGCACGAACGCGCCCCGCAGCCGCACCCGGTCCCGTGCGCGGCTTCGCGGCGGCGCGGCGTCCCATCGTTGACCGGAGTCTGCGGTGGCGCGAACACCCGCAGCACCACGCTGTCGCTGCCCGGCGAGTCGGCGTCAATCGAGAGCGGAAATGTCATGGCGCCCATGTTCCCGGCCTGAGCGAGCGGCAGCAGGACCCGGTTGGCGGCGTCGAGCCGTCCAATCCAGGCGCAGTGGAACGCACCCGGGTCGATGAGCGCGTCGCAGATCGACTGGCACAACGCCGTGCGATCGGTCGGCCGGATGATCCGGCGGTTCACCGCGCTCAATGTCGCATACATCCGGCGCATCCGTTCGCTGTGCGTCCGATCGTCGACGGACGGCGACGGAGTTCCAGCGGCGGCGCGGACGTGCGTGTCGGCCCAGTGGCGGAGGGCGACGGTCGTGACGCCGACGAATGCCAGCCCCTGGACGACATCGATCGCGAACGACCGCGACGAACCGCCCTCGAGGATCACCGTCACGAGATCGGTGAAGACCAACCAAGCCGTTCCAAGCGCCGCATAGCTCAAGGCGAGTTGAAGAGAAGAAAGCTGGGATCGGTTGGACATTCCGGCGGCCCCGCTAGGGTGGGCGCAGACCGCCGCCGCAAGTATCGACACCGGCCGCCTGCCGGACTTGCCGTTTATTGGGATTCGCGGCGCGGATATTGCCCTGTGGTTCCGCGGCTTGCGGCGGCCCGCCCCTCGACAGGCCGCCGGGCGCGGTGCTACGAACGAACTGGCTTCGTGCTCACGCTGGCCGACGGAGCTGCGCACACACGATGGCGCCCGCCACCGCTGCATTCAACGACTCGGCGCGGCCGAAGCGCGGGATTGTGACGCGCCGCGTGATCCGACGTGCCACCTCCGCTGACAACCCGCGACCCTCGCTGCCGATGACGACGACGGCCCGCGCAAGCGGCGGCAGCTCGTAAACGCTGGTGCCCTCGAGGTCGCAGCCGAGAATCGGGACTTCGGCCGGAGCCGATGCGAGCGCCGCCGGGAGATCGACCGCGAACGTCGCCACCCGAGCAAACGAGCCCATGCTCGCATTGATCACCTTCTGGTGAAACACGTCGGCGCAGTCGGCCGACAGCAGCACACGGTCGAAGCCAAACCAGTCGGCCAGCCGCAAAAGCGTGCCGACGTTGCCGGCGTCCTGCACTCCGTCGAGTGCGAGCGTGAGTCCGTCGGCCAGCGCTCCCGCGGGCAACGTTCGACGCTCAATCCGGCCGATTGCCAGGACGGCCGAGGGCGCCGGAAAATGGCTGATCCGTTCCATTTCCCCGGCGGTGACCGGAACAACCCGGAGTGCCGTCGGCGGCCGGCGCCATTCCGGCGTGGCGTAGACTTCAAGCAGCGGAAACCCGGCGGCGAGCAGTTCGCCGACGACCTTTTCGCCCTCGACGACAAACACCCCGAGCTCCTCGCGATGTTTTTTTTCGCGGAGGGCCCGCAGACGCTGGAGGTCGGCCTTGGTCAGCACCGCCGCATGTTCCGGCGGGCGAGGGGATCGTGGCAAGCCGCGCGTCGGCCCCGAATTGACGGCGAGATCAGCAGCCGGTCGCAGTGTCGTGCGAATCCCGATTCGTGAAGATCGAAACCGGCCACGCAGGACGGTCGCCTCGGAGATGGATTCCCAGCCGAGAGTCCCCGATGCCGGACGGGAATATTTCCGACGCGAGCGACAGGCGCGGCGGAGGTCCGGTAGGCGCCGGCCCGCTTTACTCTCCGCCGGGGCAAAGGTATTGTCCCGGCGTGAAACGCATTCGTCCCCTGGTTTTGCTGGCGCTCGCGCTTTCCCTCGTCCTTGCGCCCGTTGCCTGGGCGGCCGCCCAGAGTGCCGCCACGCGATCGATGTCGGACCGGTCTCCCGGCGCGCTTGTCTCGCACACGCTTTCCACCGTCACCGGCGTTGCCATCTCCCCGCTCCTGGGGACGAGTGCGCTCGGGGCCTACCAATGGATCGCCGCCAAGAGCGAGGCGGCACGGGAGCGGTTGCCATGGTACGCGCAGCCGAAGTTCTGGGTTCCCGCGCTGCTGGTCGTCCTCGTCTGCGCGGCCAAGGACTCCACGGGTGTCGTGTTGCCGCCGATGTTGAAGAAGCCGCTCGATGCACTCGAGGTCGTGGAGAACAAGTTGAGCGGACTCGTCGCCGCGGGCGCCGTGGTGCCGGTGGCGACGGACGCACTCTGGAAACTGCTGCAACAGCAGACGGCCAGCCCGACCGCGGCGCTCGGAGGCGGCCACCTGGCAATGATTCCGCTGGCGGTGAACTGGACCCCGGTGCTGGATGTCCTGACGGTGCCGTTCGCGATCGCGATCTTCCTCATCGTATGGATGGCGTCGCATGCGATCAACGTCCTGATCCTGCTCAGCCCGTGGGGCGGGATCGATGCCGGACTCAAGGCGGCGCGGACGGGTTTGCTCGGGCTCCTGACGATCACGTCGATGATGAGTCCATGGCTCGGTGCGGTGCTTTCGATCGCGGTGATCGTGGTGGCGTATTTCGTCGCCGGTTGGGCCTTCCGGCTGACGGTGTTCGGGGCCGTGCTCTCGTGGGATTTCTTCACGGGACGGCGCGGCCGGTTCACGCCGGCACCGGATGGCAACGCGATGTTCTCCAGTTCGACGTTCGCCGGCGTCCCCGTTCGCACCTACGGCAAAGTTTTCCGGAACCCGGCCGGAGACGCCCTGCAATTCACGTACCGGCCCTGGCTGGTGCTCCGCCCGCGGACCGTCGCGGTGCCGGCGACCCCGGCGAATCTCGCGGTTGGCCGCGGACTGATTTTTTCGATCGTCACCGGGACGTCCGGAACGTTGTTGCTGTTGCCGCCGCGATATCGAGGCCACGAAGAGCAACTGGCGGCTGCCTGTGCGTTTGGTGGCGGGGTGCGTCCTGCGGGTCTGCGCAAAGCCTGGAGCTCCCTGCGGGAGCTGATCGGCGGTCGGGAAGCCGTGGCGCCCGCCGGGGCGGCGGCCACGGCGCCGTGAGGCGGTGTTGTCGCTCCGCAAATGAGCAGGTGGGGCGCGATGTCCTCGTCGTGTCGGTCGACGCAGCCCGATGTGGACATCGGTCTCCACCTGCGTGAGGTGCAACGGGCGCATCAACCCGCGCGGTGAGGGCACCGCGCCCACAGGAGGGGACCGTCGAGAAACCATCGGCTCGCGTCCACGTTGCCGCTCCGCCTCGATCCTCGGCTCACTCTCGCTCGTCGCTACACCTGGCACCGGTGGCTTCGCCGGATCGGGTTGACCGCCGCTACACCCGGCAGCGATGGCCTTAACGCGCCAGCGGGAGGGTGAAGCAGAAGATGGCGCCTTTGCCCGGGGTGCTC
>DASZYH010000001.1:0-6241 GCA_035545515.1 Opitutaceae bacterium | reverse complement strand
ACTTCACCGGTTACCAGGTGGTGGTCACCGCCGTGAGCGAAGCGGGGCGCGTGATCGACGCGGCGGGCACGGCGATCGATGTCTCGAGCGATTGGGCGAAATTCCCGCGCTACGGGTACCTCGCGCATTTTGACGCCAGGCTCGACGCGGTCGGCGTCGTGCGCGCGCTGAACGACTTTCATCTCAACGGACTCCAGTTCTATGACTGGCAGTGGAAGCATCATCTTCCCTACCACGACGGCGCGACGTGGCGGGACATCGCGAACCGGCCGATCAGCCGCGACACGGTCGAGCGGTTCATCGCGGCCGCGCACGCGCACCGGATGATGGCGATGAACTACAACCTGTACGGCGGGGCGTTCGACGGCTACCCCGCCGACGGGAGCGGGGCGCGGCTGTCGATGGGACTCTTCGCGCATCCGCCGCCCCGCGGCGGCTACACCCTGGCGGACCAGACCAGCGTCACGCTGCCCGACGGCTGGGCGACGCGGCACCTGTACGAGATGAACAACGACGATCCGGGCTGGCAGGCCTACATCTTCGGCCGCGAGCGCGAGGTGTTCGCGCATTTTGGGTTCGACGGCTGGCACGTCGATTCGCTCGGCACCCGCGGCGGCTTCGCTGCCAGCGGTGCGCCCGTCAACCTGATCGATCACTATCCCGAATTCCTCAACGCAGCGAAGGCGGCATTGGGGAAGCGGATCGTGTTCAACAACGTCGACGCCGACGGCCAGGAGCAGGTCGCGGCGCGGGCCAACGTCGATTTCGTGTACTCGGAGCTGTGGAACGACACCACCTACGGCAGCATCGCGACCCGGGCGGAGCAGATCCGGGCAATCGGCCGCAAGGCGCTCGTGTTCGCCGCCTACGTGAACCGCGGCCGGGAACGCGGCACCTTCAACGAGCCGGCCGTCCGCCTCGCCGACGCCGTGATCTTCGCCAGCGGCGCCTCGCACCTCGAACTCGGCGACGACGTGCGGATGCTCCACCACGAATATTTTCCCGACGACGCCTCGGTCCTCATGACCGACTCGCTGCGCGCGGCGATGCGCGGCTACTACGATTTCCTGGTCGCGTACGAAAACCTCCTGCGCGACCAGACGCGGCCTGATCCCGCGCCGGTCGACGTGGCCGGCGTGCGGACGAGCCCGAATGGCGCGACTGGCACCGTCTGGGTGTTCCGGAAGCGGAATCCCGGTCATCAGGTCGTTCACTTCATCAACCTGACCGGCAACCGCAGCGACGCCTGGCGTGACGAACAAGGAACCTGTCCGCGGCCTCCGGTGCTGCACAGTCTCGCGGTCCGGCTGCACGTGGACCCGGATTCGGCCCCGGGCACGCTCTGGGTCGCCACTCCGGACGAGAATTTCGGGCGGCCTCAGCGGCTGTCGTACGTGACGGGAAAGGATGACACCGGGCCCTTTATCCGTTTCACGCTGCCGCGACTGGAGTACTGGACGATGGCCTGGCTCGACGGGGCAAGCGGGAGTCGTTGAACGAAACTCGGCGGGCATGGGGCTCCGCCTGTGGCGGCCAACATTGATCTGTTGTCGGCGGGGTGACGTGCCCGCCGTTGCCGCTTGCGAAGGCCGGGCCTCACCGCGCACCCCGCGGGAACATGTGGAGCCTTCGCATCGCGGGGAGAGGGCACGCCGCCCACAAGAATCGATCGTTCTCTGCTCCGGTTGCGGCACCGCCGCCGCCAGCCGCTCCGCCGGTTTTCACCGACCGTTTGAGGCGCGGAAGGGACTCGCGCCCTACCTCTCAAACCGCGGCATTGCTGAAGGTAGGGCGGCCAGTCCCTTGGCCGCCACAGGCGGTCCGTTCCCGCGCCCCGGCCTACGGCGTGGTGACGCGATAGATCGCCGCCTCGTAGGGGCGGAGCCGGTCGGGTTGTTCCGCCAGGCCCTGATAGTTCCCGATCGCCCGCGCGCCCCGGCTGACTCCCAGCCGGCCCAGGTTTACCGACGAGGGGTGCGGGCGGAAGTTCAGGAGCACCAGCAGCGTCTCGTTTCCGAGCGTCCGCGTGTAGGCGTAAACGTCGGGGTTCGGGTGATCGACCACCGCGTACCGGCCGTAGACGAGGGTCCGGTCGGATTTCCGGAGCCGGACGAGCGCGCGGAAATAGTTGAGCGGCGAGCGGGGATCCTTCTCTTCCGTGGCGACGTTGACGGTCGTGTAGTTGGGATTCACCCGCAGCCACGGCGTGCCGGTGGTGAATCCGGCCTGGGGGGCCGCGCTCCATTGGAAGGGCGTGCGGCCGTTGTCCCGGGCGGAGATCTTCTGGGCCGCGAGGAACCGGGCCAGGTCTCCGCCGCGGTTCTTCGTCTGTCGATACATGTTGAGGGTCTCGATGTCCCGGTAGTCCTCGATCCGGTCGAACTTGATGTTCGTCATGCCGAGTTCGTCCCCGAAGTAGTAATACGGCGTGGCGCGTTGCGTGAGGAGGAAGGTCGTCAGCATTTCGGACGAGCGGGCGCGGAACTCCGGCCGGTCGTCGCCCCAGCGGGTGGTCATGCGCGGCTGGTCGTGGTTGCCCAGGTACACGGTGCCCCAGCCGCGGTCGGCGAAGGTGTCGTTCCAGCGGGTGTAGATGTCCTTGAACGCGACCAGGCTCCACCCGCGCGGGTCCGGCACCTTGAACTCGTTCGGCAGATACCCGAGCGCCATGCCGTCGAAATGGTAGAGCATGTTCAGCTCGTGCCGGGCCGGGTCCACGAACTTCAGCGCGGTGTCGGGCTCCACGCCGATGCCCTCCGCGACCGTCATCGCATCGTACCGGCTCAGCACCTCGCGGTTCATTTCCCGCAGGTACTCGTGCAGGTGCGGGCCGTCGGCGTAGTACGCGACGAAATTGCCGTGATACCTCGCCGGCAGTTCGGGAAACCGGGTGTCCTTCGAGATGAACGGAATCACGTCCATCCGGAAACCGTCGACGCCCTTGTCCAACCAGAACCGCATCATCCGGTAGATCTCCTGCCGGAGCCGCGGGTTTTCCCAGTTCAGGTCCGGCTGGTGCGGCGAGAAATAGTGCAGGTAGTAGGAATTCGTCGGCGGGTCGTATGTCCACGCGCTGCCGTCGACCGCGAAGAAGCTCCAGCGCTTCGGCGGCGGCCCCTTCTCCGCATTCCACCAGTGGAAATAGTTCCGGTACGGATTTTCCCGCGATTTCCGCGCCTGCTGGAACCAGGGATGCTCGGAACTGCAGTGATTGGCCACCAGGTCGAGCACCAGCTTGAGCCCGCGCTGGTGCATCCCGGCGAGCAGCCGGTCGAAATCCGCCATCGTGCCGAACTGGGGCATGATCGCCTCGTAGTCGCTGATGTCGTAGCCGTTGTCCTCGTTCGGCGACGCGAAGATCGGGTTCAACCAGACGACGTCCACGCCCAGGCTCTGGATGTAGTCGAGCCGGGAGATGATGCCCGGGATGTCGCCGACGCCGTCGCCATTGCTGTCCTGGAAGCTGCGCGGATAAATCTGATACACCACCGCCTCCTTCCACCAGGCCCGCTGATCGACGGGCGGTTGCGGCTGGGCCGCCGCGAGCAGCGGCGCGAGGACCACGGCGGCCAGCGCGGCGAGCCACCTGCGCCGCGGCGCGGTGCGACCCCGGCGCAACGGCGGGCGTTCACGTGGGTCCGGGCGGGACAATTCGGTGGGGGATGGGTAGGGCAGGGTCATGGCGGAGCGGAGGTGGACGCCGTCGCTTGGATGTCCGGCCCGTGTCGTCGGCCCGGTCGACGCGCGCCCGCCATGCTACGGCGGCCGTCCGCGCGCGAATAGCTCCCCAAATGGGTAGTTCGCCCAACAATCAACAACCAACAACCAACAACCGATTGCCAATTTTCACCCTGCGCCGCGTAAGCGCAGCGCACGATCCGTGTGACCCTTTCCGCGCCTCGTCAGTCCGCCCTTCGTCTCCTTCGCATCCTTCGCGAGACAATTCCTGTTTCTCGCGAAGCGCGCGGAATGATGTGGACGATGCGCCTCGCGGGGCGAGGTCACCCCGCCTGCAAGAATACATCGCGCTCCGCTGTAGGGCGTCGTCACCGAACCCCGCCGTTACTCCGGCGGACCCGCGAGATGTCGCTCGATCGCGCTCGCGACCACGTCGGCCTGGTCGTGCGCGAAGCCATGATCGCCGCCCGGCACGATCTGGAGTTTCGCATTCGGCAGGAGCTGCCGCAGGCGTTCGCCGATGCCGACCGGGCTGATCGGATCCGAATCGCCCCACAGCAACAGCGTCGGATGGGCGATGCGCGGCAGTTCGTTCGCGAAATCAGGTCGTGCTTCCGTGATCCATGCCGCCGCCCGCGGAAACGCCGTCCGGTACTCGGGCCGCCAGTCCGCGGCCCGGAATCGCGTCACGTCGATTCCGCCCGAAGTCGCCGTCAGCACCAGCCGGCGAATTTTTCCGGGATGCTGCAGCGCCACGCGCAGGGCGATCGCGCCGCCCATCGACTGGGCCACGAGGTCCGTCGGCGTGTCGCCAAGCTGTGAGCCGACCAGCGTCACGAGATCGTCGAAGCCGTCGACTCCCGGCTGAGCCGGTTGATTCCCGATCCCCGGCCAGGCGAGATAGGTTTTACGCCACGCCGCCGGGAGCCGGTCGCCCACCGGCCGCCAAAACGCCGGATCAGCGCCGGCCCCGGGAAGGAAGAGGAGGGGGTGGGACATCGGAGGACGGAGTGTTGGCGAGTTAGCGAAGTTGGGAGTTGGGGATTTCGAGAGTTAGGGAGTTGGCAAGTTGGCGGATGAGAGAGTTGGCGAGTTCGCACGACGGAGCCCTGCACGTACCAACTCCCAATTCCCCAACACCCCACACCCAACAACCAATCTGCCCTCACTTCCTCCTCTGCGCTTCCCGCGCTTCCTTGATTGCCGTGGCGACGGCCGGGTCCGCGGTGAGCAGTCCGCGCGCGCGGAGCCACTCCTCCAGGAGCCCGGGCCAGCGGTCCAGTGCCGGGTCGGCGGCGCCCATCCCGCTGCCGTGTCCGCCGTGCCCGAACAGGTGCATTTCGGCCGGCACGCCCGCGGCGACCAGCGCGCGGTAGAAGTCGACACTCGCCTCGACGGGAACCGTGGCATCCTCGGTCGTGCTGTAGAGGAACGTCGGCGGCGTGTGATTCGTCACGTGCAGCGTCGGCGTGTATTTCTGCGCGAGGCCGGCCGCTTCGGATTCGGGAACGTGCATCAACGTCTCGTACGAGGGGATGAACTTCGGCTTCGCCGGTTGCATCGCGTCGAGCCAGGCATACCCGAGCACGAGGAAATCGGGCCGGCTGCTGACGCGGTCCACCGGGTCGGTCGCGCCGGGATTGCCGTCGTCGAACGATGTCCCGGTCATCGCGGTGAGATGGCCGCCCGCCGAAAACCCGATCATGCCGATCCGGTCCGGCGCGACGAAATACTCCCGCGCGTGGGCGCGCACCCAGCGCACGGCCCGTTGCGCGTCCTCGAGCGGAACCGGATAGAGGTACCGCTCACCCAGCCGGTATTTCAGCACGAAGGCCGTGAACCCGCGGACGGTGAACCAGTCGGCGACCTGCCGGCCTTCGAGATTGGCGGCGAGTCCGCGGTACGCCCCGCCGGGCGCGACGATCACGGCGGACCCCGTGCCGCGGCCGGGCTGCGGCGAAAAAATCGTCAGGGTCGGGACATCTTCACCCTTGGTGCCTTTCGCACCGGGCGCCGGACCATCCCACAGTCGGACGGTGGCGATGCCCAGCGCGGGATCCTGTTCGATGGAGGGTGAACTGTTGGGATAGGGCTGGGCGCGAACGCTCGCGCCTGCGAGCAGCGCCAGGGCGAGCGCGCCGGCGACCGCCGCTCGTCGACGCAGGCGGGCGGAATCGGCACCGGGAGGATGGGAACACACGGACGCTGCAGGGGAGGTATTCATGCGGGGTGAAAGTCCGCCAGTATCGGCGCGATGCGCGCGAATTCAACCGACGATCGTGGCATCGCGGGCCCATCCGGTGACAACGCGATGTTCCCATCGCGTTGCGCCCCGAGATTGCCGGTGGAACGCAATGTCGCCTCGGGCTGGCACTCATGGTGCCGGCCAGCGGGCGGGAAGGACGATGGCGTTGTGCAGGCCGCGAGCTTGCTCGCGCCCAGATCGGAACAATTGGCGCCCGCCAGCGGGCGGCCTGCGGGGACACGAATTCACAAACACGATTCCGCTATGCCACGGGCCGCGGAATCGACGAGATGTAGGCGCGGTGACATCTCACCGCGC